>JBLICT010000007.1:0-38208 GCA_047632415.1 Maribacter sp. | reverse complement strand
CCGATATAGAGTCGGCTACACTAAACCATGAGTTTGGACATTTATTCGGGTTGGTAGATTTAGGAACCAGAATGGTTAATGATCACGAAACGCAATCGGAAAATAGCGATGGCGAATTGGTTGGAGACAACCATTGTAATGTGGCAGGGTGTCTAATGCGAGCAGAACTTCAACTTGGAAGAGGAACAGGCAAAAGTAGTATAGCGGATACCAGCTTAAAATCTATTTGTAATCTGTCCGGGAATACGATGATGCAATTATTACAATCAAAAACCGGCAAAAACAACACGGTCGATTTGGGTTCAGAATGTGTGCTTGATCTTAGAGCAAATGGAGGTAGGTAAAAACAGCTCTTACACTTAAACTTCGTAACTTTTAGTATAGCTCTTTGTTACTCGCTTTCTTAAAAAAATTACGATTTTCCCAAATACGCAGTGGATAAGACTTAAAAGTTGAAATTTTTAAAACCTAATACTTTTGAAAAAAGTATCTTATCCAGAATAGAGTAACATCCTAAGTTACATTAGTTTCAAATTCCGAAATGGGTTATTAGAGTAGCAAACGAAAATAGTTTTACCTAAGGAATATTCAAATATTTATGCGTTTGTAAGGACACCTTCCACTTTGGGTTTTTCATAACATAATCTACAATCATCGGCGTTACTTTATCGCGCACGCTCCATTCCGGTTGCAGGTATAAAATACAGTCTTTGTTGGTTTTTTTTGCCTGTTCCTCAGCAAAATCAAAATCGTGCTTATTATAAACAATCACCTTAAGCTCATGCGCCTCGTCGTAAATTCGCCCTTCTGGTAATTTATTCTTTTTAGGGGACAGACATATCCAGTCCCAATCGCCACTTAGCGGATAGGCTCCTGAGGTCTCAATATGTGTTTTGAGTTGTTTCCCTTTTAACGCAGATGTCAATGGTCCCATATCCCAAGTTAGCGGCTCACCTCCGGTAACTACTATGGTATCTGAATATTTGGCCGCATTCGCTACAATGATATCGATATTGGTTGGCGGATGCGTATCCGCATTCCAACTCTCTTTAACATCGCACCAATGACAACCAACATCACAGCCGCCAACACGTATAAAATAAGCCGCGGTTCCTTTGTGAAAACCTTCGCCCTGTATGGTGTAAAACTCCTCCATTAAGGGAAGCATAACTCCCTTATCTACCAAAGCAAGTACCTCTTGTTTTTCCATCGTGCAAAGATACGAATAACAAGTGCTAAAATTTAGGAACAGAAGGCTGCTATTTTCTACTTAACCAGCGCTAAGAAACCGTAACACAAACACCGCTGTTAATTACATTTGATAACACCATAAAAAATGTGTCGTTGCATTCCTCAAAATCAGCTATTTTTATCAAAAATAAAAGAAATGGGTTCCAAAGAGGATTTCTTTGCACATATTGAAGAAGGATACACGACCAAGGGCGATTTTATAATAATGGGAGCAGCCATGCTAAATGAGGAGGCTGTCACGAATGCATTAGTAAAAATACCTTTAAAAACCCTTAACCGTCATGGACTCATTGCAGGGGCAACAGGAACAGGAAAAACAAAGACACTACAAGTTTTTGCAGAAAACCTATCAGAAAAAGGTATTCCTGTTTTATTGATGGATTTAAAAGGGGATTTAAGCGGATTGGCACAACCCAGCCCAGGTCACCCAAAAATTGACGAACGCCATGCTAAAATTGGTATACCTTTTGAAGCGAAAGGCTTTCCCATAGAAATCCTATCGCTCTCCGAGCAAGACGGAGTTAAAATGAGGGCAACGGTTTCTGAATTCGGACCTACCCTGCTCTCCCGTATTTTAGATCTTACCGAAACCCAAGAAGGAATTGTTGCGGTAGTCTTTAAATACTGTGATGACAATAAGTTGCCATTGTTAGACCTTAAGGATTTTAAAAAAGTGCTCCAGTATGCCACTGGAACCGGAAAAGCTGAATTCGCTAAGCAATATGGTCGTATTTCAACGAGTTCTACCGGTACCATTTTAAGAAAAATAATTGAACTGGAGCAACAAGGTGCAGATCTATTTTTTGGAGAAAAATCATTTGACGTAGATGATTTGACTAGAATAGATGAAAACGGCAGGGGTTACATAAATATTCTTAGACTAACCGATATTCAAGATAGACCAAAACTATTTTCTACTTTTATGCTGAGTTTGTTAGCGGAGATTTACGATAGTTTTCCAGAGCAAGGTGATAGTGATAGGCCTGAACTTATTATTTTTATTGACGAGGCTCATCTAATATTCAAAGAAGCATCCAAAGCACTACTAGACCAGATAGAAAGTATTGTAAAATTGATACGTTCCAAAGGTATTGGACTCTATTTTGTAACCCAAAACCCGACTGATGTTCCCAATGAAGTGCTGTCGCAGCTTGGTCTTAAAGTACAGCATGCCTTACGTGCCTTTACTGCAAGAGACCGGAAAGCTATAAAACTTACGGCGGAGAATTATCCAATCTCGGAATTTTACAATACCAAAGAAGTTCTTACCGCACTAGGTATTGGAGAAGCCTTAATTTCGGCTTTAGATGAAAAAGGAAGGCCAACTCCACTTGCTGCTACCTTATTACGCGCACCTATGAGTCGCATGGACATCCTCACTGATAAGGAACTAAAAGCGGTTATTGACAAATCAGATCTAGTTAAAAAGTACGGGGAAATCATAGACCGCGAAAGTGCCTACGAAATATTAAACGAAAAAATTGAAAAGGCAGAAAAATTAGCCAAAATAGAAAGACCAAAACCTACGAGAAGAACAAGTACTAGAACCAGTACAAGACAAAACCCCATCATAAAAGTACTCACGAGCGCCACCTTTATACGAGGTGTACTCGGAGTATTAAAAAAAGTAATGCGATAAACCATCAACCTAAGAAACAACCCATAACACTTAATGAAATCAATCAAAACAATCATAATTATCTTTTCTTGCCTCCTTGCGACGCAATGCCAAAAAGAAAAAGACCCTAATTTTTTAATAGCATCTAACCACGTTGGAAAGCTCGATAAACAAAGTCTAGCCAGAGATCTTGAACTTATTTATGCCAACGATTCACTGGTCATGGATACGGTAAAACTAAATTTTGGAAGTGGAGCGAGCAAAATTAAAATTTTTGAAAAAGGCGGTGCTCCTTTACTTACGTTGACCCCTAACGCTGACAGTATTCCTACGGTACAGAACGTTCTAATAAAGGACCCTCGCTTTACTACATCCAATGGTGTCAGCATTAAAAGCACCTTCAAGGATATTAAGGAGAAATACAAAATCAAGAAAATCATTACCTCTATAAACAATGTTGTCATTTTACTTAAAGATAATGACCTTTATTTCACTATTGATAAAGCAGAGCTGCCTGCCAGCTTGCGTTATAATGCAAATACCACTGTAGAGGAAGTGCAAATTCCAGATAATGCCAAAATAAAATATATGATGGTGGGTTGGGATTAATGTTAGATAATTCTATTCCTCGCGGAACTTGAAAGGTTTTGGTTTAATTCACAAACTACACAAGCTTGGAGTATAATAGCGTATAAAATAGGTTCATTAGTATGGGTAAAAATTACAATCTTCAAAAGTCACCTTTTATTGTTCCTACTTCGGATGAAAAGTTTATTGCAGAGCACTTTGGAAAGGCCACGGACGGGAATGACCAACTAAGTATTGCCCACATGGTTGCTCCACCTGGTTGGAGCGAACCAGCCCAAACTCCAGAATTTGACGAATATACCCTAGTCGTGAAAGGAAAAAAACAACTGGTTATAGACAATGAAATAGTGATTTTAAGTGCTGGAGAATCCATTAAAGTAAATAAGAATAACAGCGTCCAATATTCTAATCCGTTTGAAGAGCCTTGTGTGTATGTTTCAATATGTACGCCAGCGTTCAGCATGGAGAAGGTCCACAGAGAAGAATAGCTCAATCTAATTGGACGCTACTCCTATTAACTTATAGCTTAGGAGGTACTAAGCAGTCCTATTTTAAAAATTTACTCAATATAGCTAGATCACTGTCACCTATTTACACACCTCTAAACCGCTCCCTTTACTTAGTGAAAATTATAGCGAACTCCTTCTAATAATAAACAAGATCTCAAAACCTGAGCTATTGGAATATAAAAAGCATTATGTATTTTTGCACTCCAAAAACTATGAAAAAAATCCTCTCCAAACTTGTCCCAAAAGCATATGGTATTTTTTTAAATCTATATGCCCTAATAAACCCTGAAAAAGCCGCAGAAAAGGCATTTTCGGTCTTTTCTAAAGTTAGAAAAGGAAAGGTGCTTCCGCACCAAAAAGCCTATTTAGAAGCAGCAAAAGACAAAACAATACTTGTAGCCAATAACGCCATACAAACATATCGATGGCCTGGCGAAAAAGAAACTGTGCTACTGATTCATGGTTGGGAAAGCAATGCATGGCGTTGGCATAAACTTATTGATAAACTGCAAGTAGCAAATTATAATATTATCGCTTTTGACGCACCTGCACACGGATATTCTAGCGGAACTCACCTACATATTCCTCTATATGCCCAAGCATTGCAAACTATTATAGAAAGCTATACCCCAAAACACCTTATAGGACATAGTAAGGGCGGTATGACCGCCCTATACAACGAATACTTGTTTCCCGATTTAGCTATTGAAAAAATAATAACCCTGGGTTCTCCTTCTGAATATCATGCAATAATGACCCATTTTAAACAGCTATTGAATTTTAATAATCGAGTATCCGAGGTATTGCGAGCTTACATTTATAAGCAGTTCGGTTTAAGTGAAACAGAATTTTCTTCGGCAAGATTTGTACGAACCAATATCAAAAAAGGCTTGCTATTTCACGACCGCTGGGACACTATTGCCCCATATCACGCATCTGAGATAGTACATAAGGCATGGAAGGGAAGCAGGTTAATTACCACAGAGGGCCTTGGACACTCCATGCACCAAGATGAAGTAAATGAACAAATAATCGCTTTTTTAGCATCTTAAAATGATGTAATTTTATATAAAACAAAACGCCATATGTCTAATGTCACTCCTTTTCACATTGCTATACCAGTACACAACCTCGCAGAATGCAGAACTTTCTACAGGGATGTGTTGAACTGCGAAGAAGGCCGCATTAGCGACCATTGGGTCGATTTTAATCTCTTTGGTCATCAATTGGTGATTCATTACAAACCAAAATCTGAAGAAACCGACCTGCATAGCAACCCTGTTGACGGCAAAGATGTTCCTGTTCCACATTATGGCGTGGTACTCCCTTGGGAAACTTTTGAAAGCTTCTCCACGGAGTTGCGTGAAAAAGGTGTGGAATTTATCATTGAACCCTACGTACGATTTAAGGGCCAAGTTGGGGAGCAAGCGACCATGTTCTTCTTAGATCCTGCTGGAAATGCGCTTGAGTTTAAAGCTTTTAAGGATATGGAGCAGTTGTTTGCGAAATAATCCGAACCTATTTCCTGTTGAATTGTATTCTTGACCAGTAGTAAGCATTCAACCCCACTATGTTATTAGTAAAAATTGGGATTGCCTTTTTACTGTGACCAAGACGTTGGAACCCTATCCCATCTGTGCTTTAATAACTCCTCGTACAAGGCTTTAGATAGACCATTACCATCACTTGTAGCGGTATTTGCCAATACATTTCGCTGCTTGCGCATACCGGGAATGGTCGTACCCACATTATCGTTCATCAATATAAAACGAAGTGCCATTTCTGCCATCGTCATCCCATTAGGAATTAGTGGTCGTAATGCATCTGCATGTTTCACCGAAGAAATTAAGTTTTCAGGTACAAAATAGGTGCCTCTCCAATCACCTTCAGGAAAAGTAGTATCCTTAGTAATATTCCCTGTCAAAGTTCCCTCATCAAAAGGTACACGGGCAATAGTTGCTATATCCAACTCCTTACATAACGGAAATAGTGTATCTACAGGAGCTTGGTCAAATATGTTATAAATGACTTGCACGGCATCCAATACGCCTGTTTCTAAGGCTTTTATCCCATTTTCCGGTTCCCAGCGGTTCATACTAATACCCATAGCGGCAATTTTACCGGAAGTCTTTAAATCCTCAATAGCCCTTTGCCATTCTTCGCGTTTACTCCAACCATCGTCCCAGGTATGAAATTGCATAAGGTCGAGTTGTTCCCTACCTAAATTTTTTAAAGTCTTATGGGTATAATCCATAATGTGCTCTGTTGGATAGGAATCCTCAAAAGTATACTCCGGTTTCGCAGGCCATTGAAAATTTTTAGGTGGTATTTTACTGGCTGTATATAACTTTTTAGAAGGATACCTTCGTAAAAGATCCCCCAACAATTCTTCGCTATGCCCTTCTCCGTATCCCCAAGCGGTATCAAAAAAATTAACACCATTTTCGACTGCTATATCCAATGACTTTGCGGATTGGGCATCATCACTTGCCGTCCAACCGGCCATTCCCCACATGCCATAACCAACTTCACTTACTTGCCAATCGGTACGACCGAATCTTCTATACTCCATTATTCTTTAGTATTTAGTTTTTCTTCTTCTCAAAACCTTACCCCAATTGCAAACCTTTTTTGCGAACCCAGAAATAAGCAAAAATAACGTTGGGCACCCAACACAACCAAGCAACCATGCGGTAGGCAGGAATAAAATCGCCAAACACTATGGTTAGCAATGGCAACCATATTCGCAAGGTTACCGCAGCAAAACATAGGGCATAGCTATAAATCATAAAGCCTTGATGTAATTCTAAATCACCCCTTCGTACAGCGTTATAAGCCGTAATAGTTGTATACAACCAAAATATACCTAGCAAAATAAAACCCATAGAAGCTATTATACCTCCCGTAGCAAAAAAACCGATGTAAATACCACAAACCCCACTTATTACAGCCGAGCTCAAATAAACCTTACCAATAAGGCGATGCTTATTCAAATGTAGGGATCTCATTTTTTTACTAAACTGTATCCATCCAATCAACAAGGCAATACCGCCAAAGAGAATATGACCATAAAAACCGACATTCCAAATCACATTCGACAAAAGCGATTCACTCTTTGAGGCCAATAGACCAAATTCACGGTCGAAAACAAAATACATTAATGGATACAATCCGACGATAATGGCCAAAAATACAAACACAAACCAAGCAACTTTATTCCTATTGTTCATAGTTTTTTATTTATACCTCCAGCTGGTCAAATCAGCACCTTTTGGAGCGCTTTCCGCTATGCGTTTCATGATTTTTGGCACGTACATGCTGTTATAGCGCAATCTGGTAATGGCATTGGGTAATTCTGGATCACCATTCCAGCAATGCTCGGCTCGGTCACCGTACAATACTTCTCCATCGTAATACGGCTCGGTAGTACTTTCTAAAAAATCCTCCATAAGGTATACTGCATTATTCAAATAGTAGTTATCCATATCGCCACAATAGATATGTATTTTCCCTTTTAGGTTGTCGCCTAGTTTATCCCAATCACGTTCTAAAATATGTCTTAAATCATAGTTTTCTTTCCAATAGTCAGCAACGGAATGGTCTATATCTCCGGTCATTTTGTCCCAAATCCTAACAGGATAGCCATCCTCCCCTTGCGGAGAGTAGGTCGCCTCCCAAATATCCCATTGCTGACCAGAACGAGACTTGTCGCCCAGCACCAATTCTAGATGGTTACCTTGGCGCAAGGTCGATTGTATGTTCCCTAAATAATCACGATGCGCAGGAACCTCTAATTTTTTATTGGCACTTTCGTAGTAGTACGCATTATCATCCTCGTAAATATTCGTAAGTGTATATGCTCTAAAATCGATAGGATCCGGACAGGCAGCAAAGCATCCATTATACTCTTCCGGATAATTTACTTGCACGGCCAATGACTCCCAACCACCTGTAGAACCACCATATAGGAATCTAGACCATCCTTCTCCTAATCCTCTGAATTCTTTCTCTATATGCGGAATAAGTTCATAAGTAATCGCATCTCCGTACGGACCTTGGTTGGCTGAATTTACGGCATAAGAATCATCATAATAGGGGGTTGGATGTTGAATTTCTATAATCAACATTCTAGGAAAATCAGGCTCATTCCAACGTTTATAAAAATCATATGCTTCTTGTTGTTGGAGAACATTGTATCCTTCTAGACTAAAACGTTCAGAGTATTCCGGTTCCATTTCTGGGTCAGGTGGCGTAGTCCTGAATCCGCCGAAATCACTTGGAAAATGACCTTGAAATACCATAAGCGGATATTTCGACTCAGGATGTTCTTTAAAACCTTTGGGTAGCAGTATATGAGCACCTAAATACATGTCCCTACCCCAAAACTTAGATAGTTTTTCCGATTTAATTTTAATGTGCTTTATCCATTCGGTATCCTTTGGTTCTTCAATTGGCGGAATTATTTGGTCCATGACCACGTCTACATTAGAAATACCGTTATCTGCTACTCTTATTTTAAAAGGCTTACTGTATAAATTACCCGGTGATCGCTGCCATTGTTGCCCTTCACCGTTATCCATAGGAAGTTTAACCGTTTGCCCTGTGGCCAAGTCAAACCTTTCATATACATTCAAAAGTGCTTGGACATTATACTCGCCTGGTGGCACTTCTGCCAAACTAGAAAAAGGATACCCAAAAACAGTATCGTCAAAGGTAACAGCAGTCCCAGGAGCCATAGCATCTACATTCACCCCAAACACCAATTGGCCGTTTAATCCATCATTAATCTGAAAACGAGGTTCTTTCTCGTCGTTGTTGGAAAGCATGAGCAAAAGTCTGCCGTCTTTTGGCATATCGCTAAGCTCGGAACTAAAAGAGACGTTCACCGAATTTGTAGATTGTAATTCTTTTTTACAGGATTGTAATATAGCAATGGACAGCAGTAATAGTATGGTTTTTTTCATGGTTGGAAATCTTTGCAAAAAGATACGGTATTACTGGTTAGCATCAAATACCAAATAGTGATTTCTAACGTTATCATTCTAGGTTGAATCCGAAAATAATAAAACAATGAAAAGACTACTTTTTTCCTTGATACTTATGGTAGGAATTATTGCCCTTAGCAGTTGCGATTATGATGACAGTAACGATATAGATATCTTAACACCGGTCGACTCTACTGCTACTGGAACAGAAAACCCTAGTTCGTCTTAAATTTGATAGTAAAGGTAGTTCCTTGATTCAGTTCACTTTTTACGCTAATCTCACCTCCAAGACTGGTTAACTGATTGTGAACAATGTAAAGACCAACGCCTTTTCCCTCTTCCTCCGAGTCAAATCTTTGATTTAAATTAAACAGTTTATCCCCAATCACATTCAAATCCACACCTCTGCCATTATCTCTTATCACCAAGATTTTTCGCCCATCTTCAATGGAAGAAAATAGTTCAAGTGTTGGAGAAATACCGGGTTTTGCATATTTAATGGCATTGGTTATAAGGTTTAAAAAAATACTTTGCATGAAGACCTTATTAAAATAAACACTTTGAAAAGAAGAAAAGTTAGAACTGATTGTGGTGTTTGAGTTTTGAATCAATGACCCTATGGAATTAATTACTACCGAAAGACTGTCATCAAGATCAACTTCTTCAAGCGCTACTTTTCCAAATCTACTATTGCTCATGATATCTAAATAGTTGTCCAATGAATTTTTAACTCCCTTGGCTCCTATTTCTATATACTTCAGTATTTGTAATGTTTCCTTGTTCTCTATCTCATCATAATCAATGAAATTAAAAAGGGAAAGCACACTATGCATAGGAGACCTTAAGTCATGAGAGGTGATGAGATTCAATAGTGTAAGGTCTTCATTCTGTTGAATAAGTTTAACTAGCTCATCCAAACGTTCATTCTTTAATATCTTCTGATGGGTAATATTCTTAGCTATCGCATAAACCACCTTTTTATTTTCTAAGGGAACCGCACTCCATGATAGCCAAACCAAATCTCCTGATTTAGTACGATACCTATTTTCAAAATTGATAATAGATTGGCTATCAAATAAACCTTCTCTAATTTTCTGAGTCTGCTGGCGATCATCCTCGTAAACAAAATCATTTATTTTCTTAGACAAGAGTTCCTGTTTGGTAAAGCCAGTCATTCTCAAAAAGGCTGGATTCACATCAACAAAATAGGCGTCAAAATTGGCGACGCATAATAAGTCTAAAGAGGATTCAAAAAATGGATTTAGGGAAACTGGCATTCAAATGAGTTTGTTAAATGAAAACATCTTTACCAAAAATTGAATTCCAAAAAAGTTAATTGATACTAAGATTCAGTTTGCTACTCCATTAGCACAAGAATTCATACAACGTATTTGTGTTCCCCTATCGATAAAAAGAATTTTATTTGGGTTTTGATGTCGTTAAAAGAGTTAACAAAAAAAACTTCCAATCTAAAAGATTGAAAGTTTTTAAGGTATATCGTATTCGTAAATTTTAGTTGACGCTCTTATTCTCTGTTTCTGTGTCTTTCCCTAGCAAGTAGTGTATTTTTAAGTAACATAGCTATGGTCATTGGACCAACGCCCCCTGGAACGGGCGTAATAAATGAAGCTTTTTTACTTACATTTTCAAAATCAACATCCCCGGTGATATAATATCCTTTTGGTCGTGTATCGTCCGGAACCCTTGTAATACCCACATCAATAACGACTGCATCATCCTTGACCATCTCGGCTTTTAGAAAATTAGGTACGCCTAATGCTGAAATTACAATATCTGCCTGAGAAATAATCTGGGTAATATTTTTAGTGTGACTATGGGTTAAGGTAACTGTAGAGTTTCCTGGCCAACCTTTCCTCCCCATTAAAATACTCATAGGCCTACCCACGATATGGCTTCTCCCAATCACTACCGTATGCTTTCCTTTAGTGTCTACTTTGTAACGCTCCAAAAGCTCCAAAATACCAAAAGGCGTAGCCGGAATGAATGTGCTCATATCCAAGGCCATTTTACCAAAATTGGTAGGATGAAAACCGTCTACATCCTTATCTGGATGTACTGCCATAATCACTTTTTGGGTATCTATTTGTTCCGGTAACGGCAATTGTACTATAAACCCGTCTATATCGTCATTTACATTTAGCTCCTTGATTTTCTTTAAAAGCTCTTGTTCAGATGTGGTACTGGGCATTTGAATTAGAGTAGATTCAAAACCTACACGTTCGCAAGACCTCACCTTACTACCTACATAGGTCAAACTAGCTCCATCGTTCCCAACGATTATAGCAGCCAAATGAGGAACTTTTTCGCCTTTCGCTTTCATTTTGGCTACCTCAGCAGCGATTTCCTCCTTTATTTCATTGGATACTTTTTTACCGTCGAGAATCTCCATTTTTTATCTTAACTGATTACTACTTATTATTTATCACCAACGTGAAACCTACTTTTACTTCATATTCTGCATCATCTGCATCATCTTTTTACCTCCACCGCCTTGCATCATTTTCATCATTTTACTCATCTGATCAAATTGTTTTAGCAACTGGTTCACGTCCTGCACTTCTCTACCACTTCCTTTGGCAATTCGTTTTTTGCGACTTGCATCAAGCTTAGAAGGGTTGGAACGTTCGTCCGGCGTCATGGAATGAATAATAGCCTCTATGTGTTTAAAGGCATCATCATCTATATCCAAGCCTTTTAAGGCTTTTCCTGCTCCTGGAATCATACCCATGAGGTCCTTCATGTTCCCCATTTTTTTAATCTGCTGTATCTGACTTAAGAAATCATCGAAACCAAACTTGTTCTTGGCTATTTTCTTTTGAATCTTGCGGGCTTCCTCTTCATCGAACTGCTCTTGTGCACGCTCCACTAAGGAGGTAACATCTCCCATTCCAAGGATACGGTCTGCCATACGGGAAGGATAGAATACATCAATAGCCTCCATCTTCTCACCAGTCCCTATGAACTTAATTGGTTTATCTACGACAGACTTAATTGAAATTGCCGCACCACCACGGGTATCACCATCCAACTTAGTAAGGATGACCCCGTCAAAATTAAGGATATCGTTAAAAGCCTTTGCTGTATTAACAGCATCTTGACCAGTCATAGCATCTACCACGAACAAAGTTTCCTGTGGCTGTATAGCCTTATGAATATCAGAAATCTCCGCCATCATCTTTTCATCCACGGCCAAACGACCTGCGGTATCTATGATGACTACATTATGCCCATCGGCCTTTGCCTTGGCAACACCTGCTTTGGCAATGGAAACTGGATCAGTATTTTCCCTATCGGAATATACCGGCACCCCTATTTGTTCTCCAACCACATGTAATTGGTCAATCGCCGCAGGACGGTATACATCACAAGCCACCATTAATGGATTCTTAGATTTTTTCGTCTTTAAGAAATTTGCTAGTTTCCCAGAGAATGTAGTCTTACCCGAACCTTGAAGCCCTGACATTAAAATTATTGATGGGTTTCCCGAAAGATTAATACCTTCCGATTCCCCACCCATTAGTTGGGTAAGTTCATCTTTGACGATTTTGACCATTAACTGACCTGGCTGAAGGGTCGTTAAGACGTTTTGTCCCAATGCCTTTTCCCTTACCCTATTGGTAAATTCCTTGGCAATTTTAAAGTTGACATCGGCGTCCAAAAGTGCCCTACGGACTTCCTTCGTGGTCTCGGCTACGTTAATTTCAGTGATTTGCCCGTGTCCTTTAAGAACGTGAAGGGCTTTATCTAACTTTTCGCTTAAATTATCAAACATATGTTTTGCAATTTTGAGGGGAATGCAAATTTAACAATATCAACGCTAAGTATATAAAATGAATCCTAAAATCTATAAAACAAAAGAGCACTCATGAAACATGAGCGCTCTTTTCTGGGATGTGGGGCAAAAAAGGTATTAAGTTTTCATAACAATTCCCAGTATCAAAACTCCATCAACACCACCAACGAGGCCCAACTCTTTACTGTTGGCGGTGTATATTTGGATGTTATTCTTATCACTAGTTACTATTTGAACCGCATTCTATAGTTTTTCAAAAATGAGTCGATCTGTACTATCATCTCCTTCACCTATATCTTTCAATTCAATTCTCGTATCACTATAAGAGACGATATCCCAGTCTTCCGATAACTCTGCAAAATTTAATGGAGATGCAAAAAAGATATTGAATTCAATAGCATCCTCATTCGTGTCATCATCTGAGGTAATCGACCAAGCTCCAGTAATTGAATTATCGCCATCTACTGCACTCAAAACGCCGCCACTATTAAAAGTAAAACCAAAACCCGTAAAATCGGAAGTCTCATCTATTCCTTCTTCCTCAAACAGAGAAACAGTCCACGTACCAGATTCAGCATTAGCTTTAATTTCAGTTAAGCTTATACCAGTATTTTCCATCTCATCATCCGATGTTTCACATGAGAGAAACATAAAGCTCATTAATAAAAAAGAACCGATATAAAGTATTTCTAGTTTCATAATCTTATAGGTAAGGTTTTGGGTCCTATGATAACCTCTAGGAATTACTTCCCAGAGGCTTATGTTTGTTATTCTCTTTCTAAAATCAAGTTATCATAACCTCCATCTTCATTTTCATGTTTAAGTTCCATTACATTCTCTATGATTTCTACAATTTGATAATCATTGGCTAATGGCAGGTAATTACTACCTGGTGCAAAAGAAATAATTAGCTCTAATTTACCACTAGAAGTATTTCTATAAGCAAACCACCTACCTGTGCTGAAGACCTCTCCCTCAAGGCTTCTAACTTCTAAGCTTCCGTCATTATCTATATATAATTTAACATCGGTATATGCTTCTGTAGTCTCATCTCCATTCTCAGCAAAGTAAGCAATATCCCACTCCACATCATTAAATAAACTTCTGATAAAAACTACATCATTGTCATCATCGTCATTTGCACAGTTTCTTACGATAACAAGTTCATAAGCTGTTCCTTCAACATTAAACTTGATGAACCTATCTCTTAAATCAGACAATAACCACTCAAAGCTAACACCTGGCTCATCACCCATTGTAATGGCCACTATAAAACGCCCTTCTGTATTAGTGGTAATGGCCCACACACCTTCAGATATAGTTTCCTCGTGGGTCAAGGTAATTACACCATCAGCCTTAAATTCGAACTCACTACCAAGTAATCTATTGATATGCTCACCATTATTTTTGACTCTTTTAATTACCCAATTACATTCTCTTAAAATTTCACGGATTGTTACAGGATTAAACTCTGGAAGATCGTCCTCACATATTTGCTTCATGATGATACGGTTACCTTCACCATTGTATAGCTTGATTCTATCATCACCTACATCATAAACATTCCATTCCAAATTAAAATCAACAGACATATCAAACTCCAGGTTCAGTTTAGCTCCATCATCATTAACAGTAGTACTCCAAGTACCTTCTATCATTGTAGCTCCTCTAAAACCAGTCACTACTGTTCCATCTTCCTTAAAGTTGAAAATATAGTCCACATACTGCCCAGTTTGATCAATATCATTTCTTTTAAATTCCTTTACAAACCAGATACATTCCACTAATTCTTCATTGAAGTCGTCCTCATCAAAATCATCGTCATTATAATCATCATCATCATCCTCATCACAAGCGTCTCTGGCACCCTCAATGGTCCTTGCCAATTCTTGATTACTATTAACAGCAACAGTAGTATCGTCATAAAGTTTCAAGGAAATTGGAAAATCAAAACTTAAAAAATCAGTATCATCAAGTCCCTTAAAAAACAATCTAAGATCCCTATCGCTTTCAACAACTATGGAACCTGACTGTTCTAAACTTGCATCAAAAGTAAATACCGTCATTGGGTACACAAAATCGATACATTCAATATCATCATCATCACCACCTTCTTTACATTCGGCGGCCAATTCCCTTAGATCTTCAAAACTATCAATAGTAATTTCAGTAAAATCACCTGCAGTAATGGTTATCGGGAAAAGAATTTCTAAGAAGTCTATATTATCATCAACCTCATCAAAAATTTCTTCGATTAAATGAAGATCCTCCCTAGAATCTATATTAATTTCTAATCCATTTACCTGAACGGTATAAGGAAATTTAATATCAAAACAACTGGCTCCGTCTACTATATTATCAAAAGAACCATCTTTGGTAGAGGTATTCTCTATTAACTTTGCAGCAGAAGAATTAGCTGTAATTGGCTGCTCTTCAGCGTCACCACCAATTACCTCAAATTCATCCTGACAAGAGGTGAAATTTAATGCAATTATCAGTAGGCTAAGATACCCTGCATAACTAAAAAACTTTTTCATAACGATTTGGTATTTATTGTTTGTACATTCCTAAAACAACACACTTTGAAAATACCCTACTTCCTTTTTAATTTTTTTAAAATATATTTGACAAAAATAACTAGAGTGCAATCAAGCCAAGAATCTAACGTTTGCCAAGAAAGCGTGTATAATGGTATTTTTAAGGATACCTCTAAAACGATTTTCAACTACATATATTATAAGTTCGGTAATGAAGAAAAAGCACATGATGCTGTACAGGAGGCTTTTTTAAAACTCTGGGAAAACTGTGCCAAGGTACCACCAAAAAAAGCAAAATCCTTTCTATACACCGTAGCCAACAACTTGTATTTGAATGTTCTAAAAGCTGAGAAAGTAAGGTTAAAGTACGCTGATAAAAGTTTAAAGACCACGAATGAGAATCCGGAATTTATTATGGAGGAGAACCAGTTCCAAGAAAAACTGGATGCGGCCTTGAATAGTTTACCGGAAAATCAACGAGCTACTTTTTTGATGAACAGAATAGATGGATTAAAATATGCCGAAATTGCAGAACTGGAAGGCGTTAGTATTAAGGCCATAGAAAAACGGATGCATTTGGCGCTGAAAAGTCTAAGGGAAAAAATTGATGGAATCTGAATAAAAGTGAGTATTGGGTTTCAAAAAGGTTCGTTCAAAGTTTAAAATCGATTATTTAAACGTGTTAAAAGCTGGTTCTCATTTTATTTTTAAAGAAACATAGAACATAGGCATATTGATATTTATTTTAAGCACTACACTTTTATTGATTTGAAAAAAAAGTAGGGTTTTTTTAAAAGCGATTGTTATTAACGTATAAAGCTAGAACTAATGCAAGAAGATTACTTGGCAAAATGGCTCAATAATGAACTTTCGGAAGCAGAACTTTCGGAGTTTAAAAAGTCCGATGCGTATGCCACGTACCAAAAAATAAAAGCTACTACGGCGACCATGCAAGCTCCGGATTTTGATACAAATCAGGCTTGGGAACAACTGGAAGGGCAGCGCAAGCAAACAGAACCAAAGGTACTGACCTTATCTCCATTCAAATCTTTCCTAAAGGTAGCCGCAGTGCTAGCCGTAGTATTGGGAGGTGCGTATTTCTATTTGAATTCGCTAAACGAATCTGTGACTACGCAATATGCAGAAACCAAAGAAATTGTGTTACCCGACACCTCAGAAATACTATTAAATGCAGAATCCCAAGTATCTTACGACGAAAAAGACTGGGACAACAAGCGGAATATTTCCTTACAGGGAGAAGCGTTTTTTAAAGTAGCCAAAGGAAATACCTTTACCGTAACTACGGACCAAGGAACGGTTACTGTTTTGGGAACCCAGTTTAACGTAGAGAACCGAGATGGCTTTTTTGAAGTGACTTGTTTTGAAGGGGTAGTAAGCGTTCTTTACGATGGAGAAGAGAACAAACTTCCTGCCGGAAACGCTATTATAGTTGTCAACGGAAAACTATCCAAAGCTAGCGCTGTAAAAGACGGACAACCCTCTTGGATGCACTACGAAAGTAGTTTTAAGAGTATACCGTTGAACTACGTTTTGGCTGAATTCCAAAGGCAACATAATATTACGGTAGACAGCGAAGGTGTGGACACCAATGTCCTTTTTACTGGTTCTTTTAGTAACACGGATACAGACCTTGCACTCAAAAGTATTAGTGTTCCTCTACAAATAAAGTTTACATTAGAGGGGAATAACGTGCTGTTCTATGAGGAAAACGCACCTTAGTACACTTTCTTTATTTATTTTTTTTATCAGCCTTTTACTTCCATTGGGGAGAGGCCTAGCCCAAGAACTGCCAAAACCTTCCATAGGTATCATTGAACTCATTAAAGAGTTAGAAGTAAACTATCAAGTGAAATTTTCTTATCTGGATACTGATCTTACCAAAATTAAACTGGCAAAACCCAATGGAAATACTCTCGATTTGATATTAATTCAAATAAAGGAGCGTACACAATTGGATATCCAAAAACTAAGTGATAGGTATTACAGTATTTCCAAAAAAAAACTTCTTAACATCTGTGCCAGCGTGCTGGATAATTTTGAACAGAATACCATACCGGGCGCTACCATACAAGTGCTGGGAAGTCCCCGGGCTATCATAACCGACTTGGATGGTGATTTCTCCCTATCGGACATTCCAAGAACCGCCACAATACAAATCCAACACATCGGTTTTAAAACACTTTTCATACCTGCGGAAAACTTTATAGCGCAACCGTGTACCATTATCGCTATGGCTCAAAGCTATCAAGAACTGGAAGAGGTTGTGGTGTATAAATTCTTAACCGAAGGTCTAAAGAAACTGACGGATGGCAGCATAGAGCTCAACAGTGCTGGGTTTGGAATCCTGCCTGGGCTTAGCGAACCGGATATACTACAAAGCATTCAATCGCTTCCAGGCATAAAAAGTGTGGATGAAACGGTGTCCGACATCAACATAAGAGGTGGAACAAATGACCAGAATCTCATTTTATGGGATGGAATTAAGATGTACCAATCCGGACATTTTTTTGGTTTGATATCGGCCTTTAATCCTTATTTAACAGATAAGGTTACCGTAATCAAAAATGGCTCAAGTGCTAAATACGGAGATGGTGTTAGCGGTGTCTTGGATATGCAAACAAAAAATACCATTGAGGATTCCTTCTTTGGTGGAGCAGGTTTTAACCTAATTAGTGGAGATGTATACGGGCAAATTTCTATTACAGATAACCTAGCCATACAATTCTCCGGAAGGCGCTCTCACACAGATTTTATTGACACACCCACCTATACCACGTTTTCCCAGAAAGCTTTTCAAGATACAGAAGTGCAAGCAAATAGCGATTTCTACTTTTACGACTTTACAGGAAAAGTTTTGTATGACATAAATCAGGACCATCGCCTTCGTTTGAGTCTCATCCAAATGAATAACAACTTGGACTATGAGGAAAGTAATACGGACGGAAGCCTAACCAACCTCAGCTATCTGGATCAGACCAATCTTTCGTTTGGTGGTATTCTAGAAAGCGATTGGACTGATACCTTTTCCACTCAGCTCAGTCTATATTACACCAACTATCAATTGAATGCTTTGAGTATTTCCAACGATGCTAGACAACGATTGATACAAAATAATCTGATTATTGAAAAAAGTGCTAAACTCAATACCACGCTTAAACTAAATGAGGACTTGCAATGGGACAATGGGTATCAAATAATCGAAACTGGGATAGCGAACAAAACAGACCTCAACGAGCCAGCATTCATAAGTAATATAAAAGGCGTAGTCTACAACCATTCTCTTTATTCAGAACTACGGTACCGTTCACCCAACCAAAAACTGGCTGCTAGAGCTGGCGGAAGATTCAACTACATCCAAAATACAGACACCTTTGCGGAATTGGTCATAGAACCTAGACTCAATGTAAGTTATGAATTGGCGCCATTTTTCAAAACTGAAGTGATGGGAGAGTTTAAAAGTCAGACGACGAGCCAGGTCATAGATTTAGAACAGAATTTTTTAGGTATAGAAAAACGCAGATGGGTACTGGCAGATGGCACCAATCTACCCATTACTAAAAGCAAACAAGGTTCTTGGGGCATAAACTATGACCAAAATAGTTTCTATGCAGGCTTCGAGGCCTTTTATAAAGAGGTACACGGAATAAATGTAAACACACAGGGCTTCCAAAACCAAAATCAGTTTGATGGGGAAGTAGGTAGCTATGCGATAAAGGGGATAGAGCTACTGCTGAACAAAAAAACCAATACCTATAGTACCTGGCTCAGTTACACCTTTAATCAAAACGATTATAATTTTAATACGCTTGTTCCAAGCACTTTTCCAAATAATCTTGATATAACGCATGCCGTTACATTGGCCTATAATTACACCTATCGCAACCTTAAACTTGGTGTGGGACTTAACTACCGTTCCGGCAGACCGTTTACCGTGCCCAACGCTACAAATCCAGTGGACGATAGCGTTGTTCCGAATCAAATCGTTTATCAAGACCCCAACAGCAATAGACTTTCAGAGTATTTTAGGGCAGACTTCTCAGCTATCTACGACTTTTCACTTAACGATAAGATTAAAGCATCTGCTGGCGTATCTGTACTCAACTTCACCAACAGGCGTAACAATCTAAACACTTTTTTTAGGTTGGACGAGGCCAACGACATAGAAAGAGTGGAACGCGTTTCTTTAGGAGTAACCCCGAACGCAAGTTTTCGGATTCGGTTTTAACCCTTATAAAGCCTATTAATTACGAGTACATGAGGAAAGGTAATCGCTGCTAAAAAAGAAAAGAAAAATGCCAAAGACGTACTTAAATTATCCTTGAATAAAAATAACATAATACCCATTCCTAGCACTGATATCAACCAATACGGAAAAGAGGATACTACATATTTTTTAATATTTGAAATATTTACCGTTCCATGCAGGTATTTAATTTGATCTACCATGGAAGGCAAGGAATGCCAAAGGATAAAATATATGGCAAAAGCCAATAACAAGGAAGATGAATAAAAGACGATAGTAAGTACTAAAATAAAAAATAACTGTTTGATCACATTGAACCTTATTTTTTTCCTAGTATAACTAATTGCACCAAACAAGCAGGTTATTATTCCCATAAACAAAACGCCATAACTGTAAAAGTAAATGGGAATGTAAAATCCACTTATTTGTTCTATAATCAAACTCACCTCAGTTGCATGTGCCGAAAAAATTAAGAATAAAATAAAGATCCCATAGGCCGATAAAAAAATAGAGTTCAAAACTGATGGGTCTTTAATTTTAGAGACCCAATGTTGCTCTCCAAAATGATAGCCGCTAAATAATATAAACGCTGCTAATGCTACTGTTGGTATAAATAAAAACAATAAGCCACTACCTAGAACAAAAAGAGTGTAATAAACCAAGGTAATAAGAAAACCCTTCTTAGTATTTATTTTTTTATTAGCCTTTTGAAGTAACTTAATATCGTTAGCGCCATGAAGAATCCCAAAAGTCAATATTAATATGTATGCTAGAATATTTTCAATAGCTTCTTCAAAATAAATAGCTAACCACAGTGACAAAAAGGTAGTTACGATGGTAAAACTTCCTAAATCGATATTTTTAACTACATTTTTTTTCACTTTAATTAATATTTTAACATTTTAATCAAACAATATATGTTTAACTTTTTGTAAATTTACTTTAACAAAACCTTAAAAACTAAATATATGGAAAATTTAATGAGTTCTTTTTCTCTGATATCCAAAATGGCTACAGACGATTATGTTGGCTTCACCTTTTTTGTAGGTTCCATGGCCATGATGGCGGCTTCCGCCTTCTTCTTTCTTTCTATGAATGATTTCGATAGAAAATGGAAAACTTCGATACTAATATCTGGTATCATTACTTTTATTGCAGCGGTCCACTATTTTTATATGCGCGATTATTGGGAAGCAATTGGTGAATCTCCAACATTTTTCAGGTATGTTGACTGGACGTTGACAGTTCCACTAATGTGTGTTGAATTTTACCTTATATTAAAAGTAGCTGGAGCTAAGCAATCATTAATGTGGAAACTAATTTTAGCCTCTGTTGTTATGCTAGTTACTGGATATGCTGGTGAGGCAATATTTACTACTGGAACTGGTCCAGCACTGTGGGGCTTCTTTTCAGGTGTTGCTTACTTCTATATTGTATACGAAATATGGTTTGGAAGTGCCAGAAAATTGGCAGAAAAAGCTGGTGGTGCTGTTTTAAAGGCTCACAAAACACTATGTTGGTTTGTATTAGTCGGATGGGCTATTTACCCATTAGGTTACATGGCAGGTACGCCAGGATGGTATGATGGTATTGCTGGTTTAGGACTAAACATGGATGTTATCTATAACATTGGAGATGCCATCAACAAAATTGGATTCGGTCTTGTTGTTTATGCTGCTGCTGTAGCATCTAAAAGTGGAAATAAAGAAGTAGCTGCCTAGTAGGTCAGTTGAAATAGTTACTACTCTAGTCGCTATTTTAAACATATACTAATAAGAAACTAGCAACCCTTATTTAGTTGGTTATAAATTCAAGTTGCTATGTGAAAGACCGCCTCCGGCGGTCTTTCTTATTTATATAGCGTGACAAACTGAATCAGATTTATAAAAAACTCCTAATAACTGTTTGTTCGTTACAGTAAAAAACTCATTTGCATTTGTCTTACCATACTTTCTACAGTAGCTCTTCTTCTCCCATTTTGAAATAAACTCGTCATCAAAGAGTAAGCGTGTCATTTTTTTCATTGTAAAAATGAAAAGAAACGACCTTACATTTAATTTATCGGCCACATTAGAACTTAAGGCACGAGCGAATTCATGAACTGCCAAGTTCAGGTTATCATTCGGAATCCAGAGTCCTACTAATAATTGCTCTACTGAAAAACTAAGATTTTAAGTCTGCCATACCCTAAGTCAATATAGCGGCAGTAGTGGAGAGCAGCTATGGTAACTTTTCCTCTTCCTGTACATCTTCATGGAATACAATTTTTTCCCAATGCCTAAAAATGGACTCGCTTTTCTCAAACTTCCTTTTAAGTCGACGTTCTCGAAGTTTATAAATTGGTAGCTATTCTCGGATTAGGTTTTGCTCCGTTTCTGTAAGTGACAGGATTTTAATGAACGGATTAAGGAAGAATAAATCTAGGGTATACTAAACCATGTATAGAAAATAACCAACTATGGAAAGTGGGCACCCAATTGCAAAAACATTGACCAGAATCTCTATCCTATAAGTATAACACTACATTCGTTCAGGTACCGCTATACCCAATAATCTAAATGCAGATTGGATTACTTCGCCCACTTTTTCAGACAGTTGCACTCTAAGTGCTTTCTTATCCTCATCCGTTTCCCCTAATATAGAAACCTGTTGATATAAGGAATTGAATTCCCGTACCAATTCATAGGTGTAGTTTGCAATTACAGCCGGACTATAATTCTCAGCTGCCAATTGAATCGTATCCGGAAACACTTGTAATTGCTTTATCAGCTCTTTTTCCTTTGGATGTAATTCGGTAATCGTCACCTCACTCTCCCAAGCTACTTGGGTTTCCTTGGCCTTCCTTAAAATAGATTGTATCCTAGCATAGGTATACTGGATAAAAGGTCCCGTATTCCCCTGAAAATCCACCGATTCCTCTGGGTTGAATAAAATTCGTTTTTTAGGATCTACTTTTAGAATGTAATATTTTAAAGCTCCTAAACCTATCATCTTGTAAAGCGATTGCTTTTCTTCTTCGGAATAGCTTTCTAACTTGCCCAACTCCTCCGAGATGGCACCAGCGGTTTTGGTCATATCGTCCATAAGATCATCCGCATCTACTACAGTGCCTTCTCTACTCTTCATTTTCCCACTAGGTAGGTCTACCATCCCATAACTCAAATGGTATAATTTATCGGCCCACGTAAATCCTAGTTTTTTAAGAATCAGGAAAAGCACCTTAAAATGATAATCCTGCTCATTCCCCACTGTATAGACCATTCCGTTAATATCCGCATGGTCTTTTACACGTTGAATGGCAGTACCTATATCTTGGGTCATATACACCGCAGTACCATCAGAACGTAAAACAATTTTTTCGTCCAGCCCCTCTTCGGTAAGGTCTATCCAGACGCTACCATCTTCTTTTTTATAAAAAACTCCGTTTTTAATTCCGTCCGCAACTACATCTTTTCCTAAAAGATAGGTATCACTCTCATAAAGGTAGGAGTCGAAATCTACACCAAGGTTTTTGTATGTGGTTTCAAAACCTGCGTATACCCAACCATTCATTTTCTTCCATAGGGAAACGACGGCTTCATCTCCTGCCTCCCATTTTAAAAGCATTTGTTTTGCCTCTAACAAGATAGGAGCTTCTTTTTCAGCTACTTTCTTATCTGTTCCCGAATCCATCATTGTAACAACTTCTGCCTTATAGGCCTTATCAAAAGCCACATAATAATTGCCAACCAACTTATCTCCTTTAAGTCCAGTACTTTGCGGCGTTTCCCCATTACCAAAACGCTGCCACGCCAACATACTTTTACAAATATGAATGCCACGGTCGTTAATAATCTGAGTCTTGTATACTTTTTTACCTGACGCTTTTAAAATCTCCGCCACAGAATACCCTAATAAGTTGTTTCGAATGTGCCCTAGATGCAAAGGCTTATTGGTGTTTGGGGATGAATATTCAACGAGTATCGCGTCATCTGATTGCGGTACAATCCCAAACGTTTTATTTCTCCTAATATCCCTAAAGAAATCAATGTAAAAAGCATCAGAAATAATAATATTCAAAAATCCCTTTACGACGTTGAAACCGGTAACGATGTCTAGCTCCTTTTCCAGGTAAGCTCCAACTTGCTCCCCTAATTGGACAGGATTACCTTTTACGTGCCTAAGCATAGGAAAAACAACCACCGTTACGTCCCCTTCAAAATCCTTTCTAGTGGGCTGAAACTCCACATTAGGTAAGGTTACACCATATATGGTGTTAATAGCTTCGATTACTTTTTTCTCTAGTACATCCTGAATCTTCATACATAGCTAATTAAGGCTGCAAAACTAATCAATTTTACACTTATCGCTCTATTAGTTCAAGTATCCCTTTCCCTTTTATTAACTTTAAAGAAAAATGCCAAATGCTAGTAAACGTATCTTATAACAACAAAGCAATAACGAAAAAGGTAGATGAAGCCGTTGGAAAACCCTTCGCACTTAAAGAGCGCTGGAATATGGGCGGCATCGGTTCCCCAAAACTGATTATAACAGAAACCAGTGTAGAAATTAGAAATCTATTGATTCTAGATAACAACAGGGACACCTGCAATATAGAAATAAGACCCAAAGGAATTATAGTCCGGTTTAGGTCCTTATTGGAAACCTTTGCACTGGTCATTCCCTATTACAAACTCACCATTTATAAAGGGCAAGCATCGGTCTACTCGGTATTTCGGGATAATTATTTCATCAAAGTGGAATCCGACACCAAATCAGTACAGAAATTCTTTTCAAGGCTATTGGGCTATAAGGCGGATAATGCGCCTACTTCTATAGAAGATCTTTGAGACCTTAGACAAATAATAAAAGTCCATTTAGAAAACAAAGTCACATTGCTTTAAAACCAAACTGCTAATTCAACACTAACTCGCTAGTAACTCTTTATGCTTAGATCTCCAAAAAAATGAAAATACTTCTTACAGGTGCCAATGGGTACATAGGAATGCGACTGCTCCCCCAATTACTTGATGCGGGGCATGAAGTGGTATGTGCGGTTAGGGATGCAGACCGACTTTCAGTCGATGCCGAAACACGAAATCGAATAGAAATCATAGAAATCGATTTTCTAAAAGAGGTAACAGTAGGATTGCTACCAAAAAACTTGGATGCGGCCTACTTCCTTATTCATTCCATGAGTACCTCTACGACCGATTTTGACGAATTAGAAGCCAAAACGGCTACTAATTTTAATAACTATGTAGCAGAAACAAACATTAAGCAGGTCATTTACCTGAGTGGAATCGTGAACGATGCTAATCTTTCCAAACACTTATGGTCTCGTAGAAATGTGGAAGAAATACTATATAAAGGAGATTTTAGCCTGACTGTGCTTAGAGCTGGAATTATCGTAGGCTCCGGAAGTTCTTCGTTTGAAATCATTCGAGATTTATGCGAAAAACTACCCTTCATGATTACCCCAAAATGGGTACTTACCAAAACCCAACCCATTGCTATCAGAGACGTAATGAGTTTTCTCTCTGGAGTTTTAGGAAATGAAGCGACCTACAATGATTCGTTTGATATTGCTGGTCCGGATGTATTGACTTATAAAGAAATGCTACACCAATACGCAGCAGCGCGAGGTTTCAAAAACTGGATTTATACGGTACCCGTAATGACCCCAAAATTGTCCTCTTACTGGTTGTACTTTGTAACCTCTACTTCCTACACCCTTGCCCTTAATTTAGTGGATAGTATGAAAATTGAAGTAATTGCCAAAGACCAACGATTAGCCAAATTACTCAACATAACACCACATACCTACAGCGAAGCTATAGATATGGCTTTTAATAAAATTGAGCAAAACTTGGTAGTCAGCAGCTGGAAAGACAGTATGGTAAGTGGACGATTCAATAAAAATTTAGAAAAATATATACAAGTTCCAAAGTTTGGCGTGCTGCGCGATGTACAAACGATGAAAATAAGCGACCCAAAACAGGTACTCGGAAATATTTGGAAAATTGGTGGGGAAAATGGTTGGTACTACGGAAACTGGCTTTGGAAAATTCGTGGGTTTATAGATAAACTTATTGGCGGAGTGGGACTTAGAAGAGGAAGAACGCATCCAGATAAAATCTACTCTGGAGATGCGCTTGATTTTTGGCGCGTACTCTTGGCCGACAAAAAAGGAAAACGTCTGCTGCTATTTGCTGAAATGAAACTCCCAGGCGAAGCTTGGTTAGAATTAAAAATCGACGATAACAATGTGCTTCACCAAACAGCCACCTTTAGGCCAAGAGGTCTAAAAGGCAGACTATACTGGTACAGCATTGTGCCGCTGCACTATTTTATTTTTGGTGGAATGATACGGAATATTGCCAAAGCTAAACCAAAAGCAGAATAAGAACTTGGTTGTCATCTTAACTCACAAAAAGATAAGCAAACACATTTTATAATATAGCTTTGTTTTCATTGCTATCCTTTACTACTTGAGTGCAAAAGAGTTTTTGATACATCCAAGAACTAAATATCGTATCAACTCAACTGCAAAGGCATTTCTCTAAGGCGCTGTCCCGTTAGTCTAAATACAGCATTTGCTACGGCCGCTCCAATAGGTCCCAAAGGTGGCTCCCCAACGGCGCCTGGTGTGTCCGATCCTTGAAGCAAAACCACATCTATCTCTTTAGGCGCATGTTTCATTAAAGCCATTTGATACGGCCCATAGATGGTTGGTGTCAACTCGCCATTCTCCACTTCCATTTTTTCGAACATAGAAGCACTCATACCCATAATGATAGCACCTTCACATTGAGCGCGAACCTGATCCGGATTTACAGCTAATCCAGGATCCATAGCACACGTAACTTTATGCACTTTTATTTGGTTGTTTTCTATAGATACCTCAGCGATTTCAGCGCAGGGCGTATTCGCATCGGTAGAAACTGCAAAACCCATTGCTTTTCCATTGATAACCTCATCTGTATAGCCTGCTTTCTCAACCACGGCTTTGATGACAGATTTTAACCGCATACCCCTTTCATCATCCTGAATTTGAGCCAAGCGAAATTCCGCTGGGTTCTTGCCTGCTTTCACTGCCAATTCATCCATAAAACTTTCAATAGCAAAGGTATTGGCCAAAAGTCCAAGACTACGCCACCAACTGGTAGCGAAAGGCAATTTAACACGCCAAGAAACAGCTTCATAGTTGGGTATTGCTCCATACTGAATCATTCCCCCGCGCCAAGCACCTAAATCCGCTCCCAAAACGGTTTCCAATATGTTCGGTAGCATAGGAGAACCAAATGCAACATCACCGCTAGATACATGGTGCTCTAGCGCTTCTATCATGCCATTAGAATTCAGTTTACCTTTCAATACATGGTGTGTCGGTGGACGAAACGTATCGTTCTGAAACTCTTCTTTCCTAGTAAAAAAACACTTTACTGGTTTCCCTACAGCTTTAGATAGTACCGCTGCCTGTATCCCGTTTGGAGTATGCAGCCGTCTGCCGAAACCACCACCCAAGAAGGTAGGAACTATATTCACTTGTTCGGCATCGAAACCTAGGCGTTCTGCAATTTCTCCGCGCGTAATATTCACCACCTGTGTAGACATCATAATGGTAGCCTTATCTGCCTCTACATAGGCAAGAGCTCCACTAGGCTCCAATTGGGCATGTGCCCCTATCGGACTCCAGTACTCGGAAACAATAAGGTCATCACCATCTTCCAATACACTTTTAGCGTTTCCTTCTTTTTGTATTACGAAAGGTTCTCCCTTCCCAACAGTAACCATAGCTCTAATATCAGCTGTTTGCAGCTTTTCTTGGCTTTCCCATTGAACTTCAATAACTGCCTTAGCATTTTCAGCTTCAATTAAGGAATTAGCCACAACCCCTACAAAGTCCTTTTCTTGGACTATTTTAACTACGCCAGGCATTCCTTCTGCTTTACTGATATCGGAACTCAAATAAGTTGATCCAATTCTAGATTGGCGTACCACTGCACCATATAACATATCCGGCATGGTAGCGTCCATTCCAAAAATAGGCGCACCAAATACTTTGTCTTCTAAATCTACACGGGCAATGGGCTTACCCACAAACTTATATTCAGAAATAAGCTTTAACTCTGGCGTATCTGGAAGTGTCCAATCAGAAACCCCTTCCACCGTTTGCGCAAAGGTTATGCTTTTAGTTCCATCAGAAATAACACCATTGGTTATGCTAAGCCCAGAGAGTTCAACCTCCATTTTCTTAGCCGCTTCAATTTTAATCATTTCTCGCATGGTAGCGGCCAATTCGCGTAGCGGTACCCAAAGTGAGGATACCGATGTGCTGCCACCTGTAGCAAACGCATCCATATTTCCCGAAGCAGAATCTGCATGTACCACGCTGATCTGTTCCATAGAAACCTCCAATTCATCTGCTGCCATTTGAGCCAGACTGGTAAACGTACCTTGACCCATTTCCACCTTGGGACTATGCAAAACCACGTTGTTTTCACTGGTAATCTCAAACCAAATTATAGGCGTATCCGTATTGCCTTGATAAGGCCCATCTGCCGTATTTATCATTCCTGCAATTCCTCTTCGAATGGGGTTTCTAAACAAATAAGTACCTACAGCAAGCACACCCAATGTACCTAAGCCACCTCTTACCAAAAATTTACGTCTGGATAATTTTTTCTTTTCTGCCATGACCTAAGCGTTTTTAGTTTCAGATACTTCGTTCGGCGTATGTAATTCAGCAGCTCTGTGAATGGCCTTTCGCATTCGGTAGTACGTAGCACAACGGCATACATTTATAATATTGTTATCTATATCTTCATCTGTGGGTTTTGGCACTTTGTTTAACAAAGCAGCGGTAGCCATCATAAAACCTGGTTGACAATAGCCGCATTGGGGCACTACTTCTTCTATCCATGCTTGCTGTACAGGATGGGGATTCTCTTTTGTTCCAAGCCCTTCTATGGTCGTAATCTCTTTTCCCTCGGCAAATTTAACCGCATAGGAACAGGAGCGAACCGCTTCGCCATCCACATGCAAGGTACATGCACCGCAAGCCGCTTTTCCGCATCCAAACTTGGTGCCTTTCAAGTCCAAAATATCCCTAATAACCCACAGCAAGGGTGTATTCCCATCAGCTATCTCTAGGGTGTGAGATGTTCCGTTTACGTTCAATGAAATATTCATTTGCTTTCTTTTATTTGGATGGAATAGTATGGCCTTCTTCAAACCACTTTTTAACCGCTTTTATATAATTCTCTTTGGAAACAGGAGGAAGTTCTCTTGAAACTCCATTTGCATCTACTCCAGGCTCCCAGGCCCACAAGACAAGTTCGTGTTCCGTTAAATGATACATGGTTTCTTCTGGAGTACGACCACCATTACGTTCTGGGTCCATCATAGATTCTGCTATTTCAATTCTATTAAGACCTTCCCAATACATAGACGCCGGTGCAAGTGCCCACTCAGGTGCCCCAGGAACACCAGAATAGTTATTATTATCAGACTGGTGGCAGTTGGTACAATTTGTAGCCTCAAAACCTGTATTATTGGTTCCTCTTTTAATTCCAAAATAATGGGGGTGGCTATCATCTCCCTGTTTGGGTATATTATCGTTTGGATGACAGTTGACACAACGCTCGTGTGTTAGAACGTCCATCATTTTATCGAACGCCTCATCCGAGTTGGTAACGATTGTATCATTAGAACTCACCAAAACATAATTAGAAGTTAATGGTGTGTTGGTAGCAGCTAAGAGCGCAGCAACCAACAAGAGAATGATAACTAATGCTGCACCCTTCAATTTCATAAATACAAAAAATTTCAATATTCTCTCATAAGTTAAGCAATCAGTAATAAAACAAGAGTAAAACAAATATTCTTAATAGATTTAAAAAAGCCTAGACTCTGGGCAAAAACACCTCTGCCATCATACAACGCGCACTACCGCCACCACAGGTTTCAATAGTCTCTAGTGAACTATGAATGATTTCGCAATGATTGCTTATCGCCGCAAGCTGTTCTGGCTTGAGAGAGTGGTACGCAGCCGAACTCATAACCATGTAACGTTGCTCATCTGCACCAATAACCTGAAGCATATTACCCGCAAAATGGTGCATCTGCTGTTCGCTAATGGTTATAATTTCCTTACCATCATTTTTTAGGTGTTGAACCACATTTTTACGTTCCTTCTTATCGTCTATGGTATCTAAACATATTACGGAAAAGGTCTCTGCCATTGCCATCATAACATTGGTATGATAAATAGGCATGCGCTTACCATTTACAGACTGGTTTGCGGTAAAAATCACAGGAAAGCAATCAAAATCTTCGCAATATTCTATGAATAGTTCTTCATCGGCTCTTTGTGACAATGCGCAATAGGCTTTTTGATGTACTCTATCCTTTAAAATACTCCCCGTCCCCTCTAGGTAAATACCCTCAAGCTCTGCCGAAGTATAATCAACAATATCGTTTATAAGGTACCCTTTCTCCTCTAGGGTATCAAAAATATCGGCTCTCCTTTCCTTACGTCGATTTTCTGCGAACATAGGATATACAACCACTGTTCCTGATTTGTGAAAAGAGACCCAGTTGTTGGGGAAAATAGAGTCTGGAGTATCGTTTTCCTTTTTATCATCTACTACGATAACGTTAACTCCCTTCTGTCTTAAAACTGCTACAAAATCATCAAACTCCTTTTGTGCTCGCTCATTTATAGTTTGTCTCTTAACATCTAAATCTTCCTGGAAATAATTATTAACTGCCGTTTGCTCGTTCTTACGAAAGGCAACCGGACGTATCATCAATATTGTATTGGTTATCTGCATATTCTATTTAATTACTCCCGTATAAGGGGCAATGTGCTACATCTTAAAAGTCCTTCTTGTTTGGCAATTTCTGCATAAGGGATTTCCTCTACAGTAAAACCTTCACCCCTTAGCCAATTGTTTAATCTGGTAAAGTTTTTTTCTGAAACGATAACATCCGGAGAAATAGAAAAAACATTACTGAACATGTTGTACATTTCATCCGAGGTAATCTCGAATATGTTTTCCGAACCGAAAAAATTGACCAGCCACTCGTATTCGGCTTCGACTAAAAATCCATTTTTATGTAGAATTGCTTTTCCCTTACCTAAAGGTTGAAAACAACAGTCTAAATGAAGGGCGTTCTCTTTTGCATTGGTAGATTTTCTTAGCTCAAATGATTTCACCTTTTTGTTAGGGAATTGACTTGCCAACCAATCTACCGCGTGTTTATTTGTTCTTGCCGTAATATGAGTAGCATAGTCAACTGCCGTATACGTTCCTACAAAAAGGTAATCGTTCCAAGGCATCACATCACCACCTTCCACATGCACTTCTTCCGGTGGATGCAAGATGTCGGTATCACCAATCTTATCTAAAACATGTAAAATAGCTTCCACCTCTTGCTCCCTATCGGGTAATATATTGGCAATCACCAACTTGTCTTCTATAACAAAGGCAATATCCCTACAAAAAATCTGATTACAGTCCTCAAGGACTTCTGGCCTAAAAACCTTTACATCGTACTTTTTAAAAACGTTGGCAAAAGCTTCCATTTCCCTAATCATATCTACCTCTTTTGGATAGGTGCCCGCCAATATATGCTCCAAAGACTTTGGATCATAGGCCTCTTCTGGTCTAGGGGTTGGTCCACAACTTTTTGCAGTTCCTAAAACAACCGCTTTTAAAGGTGCTATTTCGTCTTTGATATTCAGTTTTAACATGATGTTATCTATAAAATTCAATCTCGTTTTTAACCAAAAAAAACTCCTTTAAAGTAAAAGAGCTTTTTTGTTTTTTTTAGAAGGTAGCAATCTACCTTTTATCGAGTTCGACAAATGATCTTAGATTTTCTCCAGTATATACTTGTCTTGGTCTTCCAATAGGTTCACCGTTCAAACGCATTTCTCTCCACTGCGCTATCCAACCCGGCAACCTTCCTAAAGCGAACATCACAGTAAACATTTCGGTAGGGATACCTAATGCTCTGTAGATAATACCAGAATAAAAATCTACATTCGGATATAACTTACGGTCAACGAAATACTGGTCTTCCAGCGCTTCTTTTGCTAATCCCTTCGCTATTTCCAAGATAGGATCATCAATTCCTAAATCTGCCAATACTTCTTCAGCAGCTACTTTTATGATTTTTGCCCTTGGATCAAAATTCTTATATACTCTATGTCCGAAGCCCATTAACCTAAATGGGTCATTCTTATCCTTGGCCTTCGCCATATATTTTTTCGTATCTCCACCATCTTCTTGTATGGCTTCCAACATTTCCAAAACAGCTTGGTTAGCTCCGCCGTGTAATGGACCCCATAAGGCAGAAATTCCTGCAGAAAGAGATGCAAATAAGCCAGCATGAGAAGATCCTACAATACGAACAGTAGACGTAGAACAATTCTGTTCATGGTCAGCATGAAGTATCAATAACTTATCCAAAGCATCAATTACAATCTTATTTCTTTTATACTCTTGGGTAGGCTTTTTGAACATCATTTTGTGGATATTCTCTACATAACCAAGAGAATCATCACCATAATCCAACGGTAAGCCCTTTTTCTTTCTAAGGGTCCAAGATACCAATACAGGGAATTTAGCCAAAATGCGAACAATAGCTCCATACATCTCGTCCTTAGACGTAACATTGACAGAGGCAGGATTAAAAGCAATAAGCGCACTTGTTAAAGAGGAAAGAACACCCATTGGATGTGCGGATTTTGGAAAAGCATCCAAAATCTTTTTCATCTCTTCATCTACATGAGATTCATTTTTAATATCTACATGAAACGCTTCTAATTGTTCCTTGTTTGGTAACTCTCCAAAAATGAGCAAATAAGCAACTTCCAAAAAGTTAGCCTTCTCCGCTAACTCTTCTATGGAATACCCTCTGTATCTTAAAATTCCTTTCTCACCGTCCAAAAACGTGATTTCACTTTCACATGATCCTGTATTCTTAAACCCCGGATCAATAGTAATGATTCCATTAGTAGCCGAACGCAAGGTTTTGATATCAATAGCAAGCTCATCTTCCGTGCCCTTTATTACAGGAAACTCATAGGTTGTACCATTATACTCTAAAGTAGCTTTATCTGACATTCTTATTCTTATATATTATTGATTATGTAAAAAGTAAACTTACATAAAAACGCTCATTTTAACAATTATGTAAATCGCTTTAAACAATAATTAACATGGTGGTTTCAAGTGATTATAACTGATTTAAAATGAACTACAACAAATAAAGTGATTTATAATATTCATCTAAAGATTTTTCCCACGTAAATCTTGCTTTTTTTGCGTTTGCTTTTATCCTCTTCCATTTGGGTTGGTCATTCTCCCAGAGCGTTAACGCTTCATCAAAACTGGAAACCATATTCCTTATTTTCTCATCGTACGTATCCCCATCAAAAACAAATCCTGTTTTCATATGATGCACGGTATCCTTTAAACCACCTGTATGATGAACCAAACAAGGGTTACCGTTTCTCATGGCTAACATTTGGCTAATACCACAGGGCTCAAAAGACTGGGCATAAAATAAAGATCTGTCTCTAAATACATAGAATCGATTAAATCTTCGGATTGGCCATTGGTGAATATGAAATTCTTGTGTTTATAGCTCATGTTCCTAAAAAAATCCTCGTAGTCCGGATCACCGGTTCCTAATAAAATAAATATACCCCCTACAGATTCTAACCGCTCTAAAATTTGCTCCAAGGCTTCCGGAGAACGTTTAAAAAAATAGAATTTCTGTTCCGTTAATCTCGCCACACTAGATACGATGAACTTTGGTCTGTTGCCAACATGCTCCATGATTTTTTCGCCTGTATGCGCTAAAAAATCAGCTTTATACTTTTTAGATTCATCCTGTAACCACCTAAAAATAGCCTTTACCGTATTCCTGTAAAGAAACCCAGTCTCTGCAACTCTAATGTTTCCATAGTTGGAAGCATTCAATATTCCAAAAAGACGCCCCTCATTCTCTGCCTGTTGTAAATCTTTCTCCAATGCTTCCCCTCCAATAAACTCTGGTTTTCTGCTGGGTAGTAGTACATCTTCCTTATAGGAAGGGGAAACGGTATGTACCGCATCTGCCAAACGTATACCTACGGCCATCAGATTTATACAATCCTGATACCTCGGATCCCTAAGTGCCTCATGGTCTAAATTGATTTCTGGGAACCAATGGTTTACCGAAGCGTAATTGTTATAAAACGGACGAATACCTTGTATGGCTAGGTTATGTATGCTGTACACATAACGCATCTTCCTTAAGGCCCTATAATTTGGATGATAGGTCTTTAAAAACAATATCGCGCTTGAATGCCAATCGTGCATGTGAACAATATCCAATTGACCAAAAACTTCCATTTTTATGGCTTCCGCAACTGCGGTGTTAAAAATCATGAATTTGACAAAGTCATTGAAAAATGGCTCTGTTGGGTCATCATGATAAATATGGGCAATACCACCTTCCTCTATTTCTGGATGATGAATTACGTAGTGAACAATGTTGGCTACTTCCTTTTTAGGTGTAACCTGATACAATTCTGCGCGATAGGTCGCGCCACGAAGATTAAAATCTAGATTTGTTATAAAATTACCATCCTTATGCAACCTGGAATAAGCTGGCACAACCACATGAACGGTATCACCACGCTTAGCAATCTCCCTTGGTACATCGCGTACCACATCACCCATTCCACCGGCTTTACAATTTGATATGGCATCATTTTCGGCAGCTACAAAAAGAAAGTTATTCATATAAATCTAAATAGGCGAGATTAATTATTATGTTCGAAAAAGGTAGGCATCTTTTTTGAATTAAACCAAAAAAAAGCCTTTCCGATTAAGAAAGGCTTTAAACAACGATCGTTGTTGTTAGTTAATCTTGAAAGCTTTCTCTTGAGGATAATATGCCATACTTCCTAATTCCTCTTCGATTCTAAGTAACTGGTTGTACTTTGCCATACGATCGGAACGTGATGCAGAACCGGTTTTTATCTGACCCGTATTCAATGCTACCGCCAAATCTGCGATAGTATTGTCTTCTGTTTCACCTGAGCGATGCGACATTACTGAGGTATAACCTGCATTCTTTGCCATGTTTACAGCTGCAATAGTTTCGGTAAGGGTTCCTATTTGGTTTACCTTAATCAAAATAGAATTTGCAATTCCCTTTTCTATTCCTGTGGATAAACGCTCTACATTGGTTACAAAAAGATCGTCTCCTACTAATTGCACTTTGTCTCCAATTTTATCGGTCAAGGACTTCCAACCATCCCAATCATTCTCGTCCATTCCGTCCTCAATAGAAATGATAGGATATTTTGCAGATAAGTCAGCCAAATATTGAGCTTGCTCCTCAGAAGTTCTAATAATTCCTTTATCCCCTTCAAATTTAGTATAATCGTACTTACCATCCACAAAGAACTCGGCTGCTGCACAATCTAGTGCAATCATCACATCATCCCCTAATTTGTACCCTGCCTTTTCTACTGCTATTGCGATAGTATCCAAGGCATCTTCAGTTCCACCAGCAAGATTTGGTGCAAAACCACCCTCATCACCAACTGCAGTACTTAACCCTCTATCGTGTAATACCTTTTTAAGGTTATGGAAAATCTCGGTTCCCATTTGCATGGCATGTGAAAAGCTCTTTGCCTTTACCGGCATCACCATAAACTCTTGAAAAGCAATGGGTGCATCTGAATGCGAACCACCATTTATAATATTCATCATTGGTACCGGCAACGTATTGGCACTAACACCTCCAACGTATCTAAACAAGGATAATCCTAACTCGTTGGCAGCAGCTTTAGCCGCAGCAAGCGAAACACCTAAAATAGCATTCGCACCTAATTTAGATTTATTGGGTGTACCATCTAAATCGATCATCGTTTGATCTAAGAGATTCTGATCAAAGACAGACATTCCTAAAATTTCCTCAGCTATGATAGTGTTTACGTTAGAAACAGCTTTGGTAACCCCCTTACCCATAAAAGCACTACCGCCATCACGTAGTTCAACAGCTTCGTGTTCACCGGTCGAAGCTCCGGATGGTACTGCTGCTCTTCCCATTACACCATTTTCGGTAATTACATCTACCTCTACTGTAGGATTACCCCTAGAATCTAAAATTTGCCTTGCGTGAACACTTAGTATAATACTCATTGTATTTTATTATTAATATTGATTAATTATTGCTAGCTAAAGGTACAAAACACAACATGTATAAATATCCTCACACACCTGTTATTCCCAATAAAATATAGATTCTTTAAACTTTGGCTAACTCTTTTGAGTTTTTCTCGATTAATTTAAAAAAATCATCAAAAAGATAATCTGCATCGTGTGGACCTGGACTAGCCTCAGGATGATATTGCACAGAGAATACATCCTTACCTTTCATTTTTATACCTGCGACGGTATGGTCGTTTAAATGTACATGTGTAATTTCAAGAAGCTCATTAGCTTCTGTTTCCTCCCTATTTATGGCAAATCCATGATTTTGTGAAGTGATTTCTCCCTTTCCAGTACCTAAGTTCAAAACAGGATGATTAATACCCCTATGTCCGTTGTGCATCTTATACGTAGATACACCGTTTGCTAGTGCAATTACTTGATGCCCTAAGCAAATACCGAATAACGGTTTGTCAGTCTCAATTATCGCTTTGGCAGCAGCAATTGCATCTATCAACGGCTCTGGATCTCCAGGCCCATTCGAAATAAAGTAAGCATCTGGACTCCAAGCAGAGAGCTCTTCAAAACTTGCGTTGTATGGAAATACCTTTATGTAAGCATCCCGTTTAGCAAGATTCCTAAGGATATTTTTTTTAATTCCAATATCTATGGCGGCTATCTTATACGTCGCATTTTCATCGCCATAGAAATAGGTCTCTTTAACAGATACCTTTGAAGCAAGCTCCAAACCTTCCATACTTGGTACTTCCTTTAGTTTTGCCTTAAGTTGTTCTATATTCTCAACGTCTGTAGAAATGACCGCGTTCATAGCACCATTATCACGAATATAACCTACTAAGGCCCGTGTATCTACATCGGATATAGCAAAAAGTTTATTCTTGTCAAGAAACTCTTCTAAACTAGCATCTGCCGAGGGCCTAGAGTATTCATAACTAAAATTTCGACAAATTAACCCTGCTATTTTAACCGAATCTGACTCCACTTCATCTGCGTTAGTACCATAGTTTCCGATATGTGCATTTGTTGTAACCATGAGCTGACCAAAATAGGAAGGATCGGTAAAAATCTCCTGATAGCCAGTCATGCCAGTATTAAAACAAACTTCACCAAATGCTGTACCTTCTTTATTGCCAACGGATTTACCGTGAAAAATAGTCCCATCAGCTAGTAATATTAACGCTTTCTTTTTAGATTGATACTTCATACCTTATTCTACTAGATTATTACTTAACATAAAAAAAGGATAAGCGTTAAAGCTTATCCTTTTTAATTAACGATTTTCTAAAAATAACTCTTTACAAAGAATCATAATACGTAAAGATTTGTTTTAAATGCAATTCCTTTTTTATTGATAACTTATTTTGTTTTATATACTCTTTAATATTACCCGACACACCTCCAAATATCTCAATAAACTCTCTTTTTTTTGAAGGAACTTTTTTGGACACGTCTCCTTTATTAATAAAATAAGAATTCTTCAAAACATAAGTGTCAGGAGTTTCTTGTGTCTTTGTCATAGGATTAATGTGACCTTTTTTAACGGCTACATTAATTCTCTTAAGTAACTTCAAGTTTTCGTTAGTCACTATGATTTCATAAAAAGAATTTCTTTTCAATTCTGGATCAAGATAACGTTTGAAGGTTCTATTATTAATGTTTGCATAATCTATAGTGGCGGGATTAAACGAAAAGAGTGAATCGATTCCAACTTTGGAAACCAGTTTATCAAGTTTAACGTCGTAATTCAGTCCAGGAATCTTGTAATTCTTACCATCTTTCATATTGACAATAGAATTTGTTTTCCAGTCAGGAAATAGATATGTTGAACCTTTTATTTTAGTATTTCCAGAATTACCTGACATGGTGTATATACCCAAACCTCTTTGTTCAAAACCAGCACCTATGTTCGCGTTTGCATTTTGCGAATACGACATAGTAGTCATAAGCCAAAAACATAAAAAAGAAATTTTACGTAAAATTTTCATGTTAACTTTCATCTAAGACGCAAAAACCTATTTTTCAGAGTCATCAGTTTTAACATCTTCATCTGTCTGTGCCTCTTTTCCTGTCTCTGAAACCATATCCGTTGCTGCTTCAGCTTGCTCTTCTACAGCTTCTGTCGGAGACGTTTCGGATTTAGCACCTGAACCTCTTCTACTTCTTCTTGTAGATTTCTTAGCTGGTTTACCTGCGTTATAGATTTCATTGAAATCTACCAACTCTATCATAGCCATATCTGCGTTATCTCCAAGACGTGTTCCTAGTTTTATAATTCTAGTATAACCTCCTGGTCTGTCCGCTACCTTTTCTGATACTACACTAAATAACTCAGTTACCGCAAATTTATCTCTCAGGTTTCTAAAAACGACACGTCTGTTGTGCGTACCTTTTTCAGTGGACTTATTATTCTCTGCCT
>JBLICT010000006.1:0-38424 GCA_047632415.1 Maribacter sp. | reverse complement strand
ATGAAAATAACCAACAAGAAGACCAATAGCTCCAATAAGCTGCAATAGGCCTACAAAAGTCCGTTGTCTCTCTAAACCGTATCTAAGGAATTCTGTTTTCATTCGTGGAGAGAAAAAGCATCCAAGACCAAAAAACAAAAAAGAAAAGGCTGAGAAAAGTATAAGTACATTTAGTAAACTCATGACGTTTATAAAGATAAACTAACTAATTTAGGCTCGGCACTCTTGCCCAAAAAAGGCAAGGGTTATTTTAATTAAGAACTTCAAAACAATTTCTTTCCAATTTCCAGCCAAGTATCTGCGCGTTCAAACCCTTCGGTATTTATATTGTGTGGCGATGTGAATAAGATGCCTCTACCTTCGAAGTTTTTAAGGTTGTAGCTGCGGTCATCAATCAATATATCTCCATTCAGAACGTGCTTATGGCCGCAGAGTATTCTATTTTGCCATGAGATAAATGGGAAGAACTCATCTAGCCAATCACTTTTTTCTTCTAGGGAGTTAGGAAACTGCATGGCTGCGGAGGCAATATAGATATCATGTTGGGAGGCCAGTTGTTTCAATACATCTATACTCCCGTCAATGGGTTTAAGGTCTCTAAAAAAGCTGCGTCTCCTTGCGTGTTTACGAACACTGTCTTGGTGTGCTTCGGGTACCATGTTCCAAACCTCTTTTCCTGCACATTTTTCAGCGGTAAGCTGACCGTCAAATTCGGCGTTGTACATTTCTATATGCGCACCGTATGTATCCGCCATTACCTCGTCCATATCTACAAATATTCTCATAACTTTAGTTTTTATGTAAAGTTCGTTAAACGGTATAGAATAGGGAAATAATTCTGTGGACTTAGTTATGAAGTAATTAATTAATCTTCTCGCGTAGCTATACTTATTTACGATTAGTCTGGATTATAACCTCGGTCTAAACCTGCGTTTTGTAAAAAATCATCCGAAGGAGTCGTGAAGTTATTTGGGATAGTTTCCCAATAATACTAATTTTAGTTTAAACCAATATTAAAATGACGACCAGAAAACTACCTAATGCTACCGCTGTTTATCTTCTCGCTTTTGTAAGTATATTTATTTTTTGTTTTGCAGGAATAGGAGTAATACCTGCAATAATCTCTTATGTTTTAGCAGGAAAATCTGAAAAAATATATGCAACTAATCCAGGTATTTATAGTAATTTTTCGACTATTAAAAAGGGAAAAATAACAGCTATTGTGGGGATTGTGCTTAATTTGATAATTATGGGTATTGCAATATGGACACTAATGACCATTGGCTGGGATGCATGGTCAGATGAGTTTGTGCGAAAATGGAATACAGGTTTGGAGAGTGGTGGAAGTTATTAGGAATGAATTTTTTTTTTAGTAATTGGGAATTACACGCAAAAAAGGCTACTACCATTGCTGTCCCTTAAACCCTTGTGCCTTTGCGAATTTAATCGTGTCACTTAAATATTCTTCTAAATTATAAGTGGGCATGGGTAAAATATTTTCTAGTACCGTCGTATCCCATTCGCAAGGTTTGGAGGTAAGGTAAGGCGTAAGGTGTATGCCAATAGTATTATAATAGAAACTTTCTAATTTGGATTCAAATCCAGTGGTGGTATTAATAACATTTTTGGTAAGCTTGTAATTATTAAAGGCGACGGCTTCCAAAATTTTTGAGATACCTCTGGTGATGTGCGTTGTTTTGGAATGCACAATATTTAACTGTTCAATCTTGGTATCAAAAACTGCTACTATGACCTTTGCTGCATAATCAGTAGGTATAATATTTAGTCCGCTCTCTGCATTTGCTGTAATGCGAATGTTATCCTCAGAAGTATTCCTATGAAAGAATTTAGCGAACAAATAGAACACCATGTATTTGGAGATAAAGAAGCTTGGCGTGTCCATAATATTTCCACCTAAAACACTTGGCCTTAATATTTGGACTGGAATACCAGATTCCTTACTAGCCTTCATTACAAATTTTTCTGTTGCATATTTAGACGCCTCGTAGTGGTTTCTATGCGCCTTGGGTTCGTTTGATAGGTAGTCGTTAGGAATGAGGCCTTCCATGTTGCCTACGGAAAAAGCTGTGCTAATGTAGATAAACTTCTCTATTAGACTTTTGTACGTATTAAAAATCCGTTTGGTAAACTCTAGGTTTTCTTCAAATATCTCTTGCTTGGCTTCGGGTGCTGTGGAAAGGTTTACGAGTCCGGCCGAGTGTATGAAATGTGTAATTCTATTATTTCCTAAAAACGCCTTAGGGTCTAGTAGGCTAGTGGCTGGAACTATAGTAATTTTAGATAGTATTCCTTCGCTGTTTTTTTTTATAAAATCCGGAGCAAAGCCACTTGCAAGCATAGTTGCTATTCTACTTTCCGGTGTTTTAGATTTCCGTTCCCGCACAGGTAGGTAGATATGTTCTATTTCTTGAAATTTCTCCTCTAGAAGTGAGAAAAGGATTCTGGAACCTAATGTACCTGTTGCACCTGTAAGAAGAATAGTCATTTATTTAGTTGGGTTAACTACAAAGCCCTTATCCCAGTTTTGGAATAAGGGCTTTGAAGTTGTTTATTTGATATTAGTACCTATAGTATTCAGGCTTAAAGGGTCCTTCTACGGTTACACCTATATAATCTGCTTGGTCTTTGTTTAGTTCGGTGAGTTCAGCGCCTAAACGAGATAGGTGTAGTTTAGCAACTTTTTCGTCCAAGTGCTTTGGCAGCATATACACATCATTCTCGTAGTTGTCCTTGTGCTTCCATAGCTCTATTTGTGCCAAGGTCTGGTTGGTAAATGAGTTGCTCATTACAAAACTCGGATGGCCAGTTGCACATCCTAGGTTTACCAATCGGCCTTCTGCTAAGATTATAATGTCTTTACCGTCAATGGTATATTTATCTACCTGCGGCTTTATTTCATCTTTTGTAGCTCCGTGGTTTTTGTTCAACCAACCCATATCGATTTCATTATCAAAATGGCCAATATTACAGACGATGGCTTTATCTCTTAGCGCTTCAAAATGTTCTGCTCTAATAATGTCTTTGTTTCCTGTAGTGGTGATTACGATGTCAGCTTTACCAATAACATTCTCCAATTTTTTCACTTCAAAACCATCCATACAAGCTTGTAGGGCACAAATTGGGTCAATTTCTGTAACCGTTACTATAGATCCAGCACCTTTAAAAGAAGCAGCGGTTCCTTTACCCACATCACCGTAACCTGCAACCACTACCTTTTTCCCCGCTAGCATCGTGTCCGTAGCTCTGCGTATGGCATCTACAGCACTTTCGCGACATCCGTATTTATTGTCAAATTTTGATTTGGTAACAGAATCGTTTACGTTAATAGCAGGCATAGGTAAGGTGCCGTTCTTTACACGTTCGTATAATCTGTGAACACCGGTCGTTGTTTCTTCGGATAATCCGTTAATGCCAGCAGCCAATTCCGGATATCTATCTAGTACCATGTTGGTAAGGTCCCCGCCGTCGTCCAAAATCATATTTAACGGCTTTCTGTCCTCGCCAAAAAATAAGGTCTGTTCTATACACCAATCAAATTCTTCCTCGTTCATTCCTTTCCAAGCGTATACCGGAACACCTGCATCTGCCATAGCAGCAGCAGCTTGGTCTTGGGTAGAGAAGATATTACAAGAACTCCAAGTAACCTCTGCGCCAAGGGCCAACAACGTTTCTATAAGCACCGCTGTTTGTATGGTCATGTGTAAGCAGCCTGCAATACGTGCACCTTTCAAAGGTTGTTCGTTATTGTACTCCTCTCGTAATGCCATTAGTCCAGGCATTTCTGCCTCGGCCAATTCAATTTCTTTTCTTCCCCAACCAGCAAGGCTAATATCTTTTACTTTATAGGGTACAAATGGAATAGTTTTGGTGCTCATATCTTTTTTTCTTTTTACTTTCGTTCGTAAGCGTATAGTTTTTTTACTGCGCTGCAAAGGTACAAAATAGACAAGGAACCCCATGCCGCTTTACAAAACAATAACAGTAAACAAACATACCTCTATTGCCATTTGGAAGGTCGACGAAACAGAAGAATATTTAGCATCTGGTATCCAATTAAGTCAACATTGCCAAATACGCTTTAACGGAATGAAATCCGAAATGCATCGTAGGGCTTTTTTGAGTATACGGCACCTCTTGGCTATTTATGGTTACGTAGATGATGATCTCCACTACAGTAAAGTAGGAAAACCCCATTTAAAGGACGGCACCCATATTTCCATTACACATTCCCATCATTTTACTGCGATTATTATTGGGAAGAAAGATGAGGTTGGTATTGATATTGAAATGCAGCGTAATAAAATTTTGAGAATAGCACATAAATTTACACCTGTAAATGAATATAGAACGCTCGCTAATACTGAAGCGGTGGTACGAAAATCAACTATCGTTTGGGGCGCAAAGGAATCGCTCTATAAGATTTATGGTCAAAAAGGGCTTAGTTTTTTGGAGCATATAAATGTGAGCGATTTTTTATTTGATGATAAAAAGACAAGCGCTACAATCCAATACAAAGGCGATACGGACAGCTACCATATTTCTTTTATGGAGTTTGAAGGATTTACCTGTGTTTATGCATTTCCAATAGATAAAAATTCAATAACCCAAAAATAAATGAATATATCCGTAGAATTAACCTTTTCGCCACTCCAGAATGATTTCGAGGAACACATCATCAGCTTTATAAAAAAATTGAGAAGCTCTGGATTAACCGTTTTAGAGAATCCGCTGAGTACACAAGTTTATGGCAGTTACGATGAGGTCATGGCTGTACTGCAAAAAGAAATCAAAATAGCGTTTGAATTGATGGATAAAGGACTTTTATTTATGAAGATTGTCAAATCCGATAGAAGCGATTATGAACCCCATTTCTGAATTTTTCATAGACCCTTACAGAAACAAGGAAACCTATATTATTGTTCTGGAGGCGATAGTTTTTGTCTTTGGTATTTTAAGTGTCTGGTTTGCCAAAAAGGAAAATATATGGGTATATCCTACAGGTCTGATTGCAACGGTACTTACAGGATTTCTATTGTTCCAGGACGGACTCATGGGAGACATGGCCATGAATTTCTACTTCTCGGTCATGAGTATTTACGGTTGGTGGAACTGGTCCCGGACCAAGAATAGTAAAAAATTGGTGCGGATTTCGAGAACCAATACTAGGGAAAAAAGTATCGGATTTACTCTTTTTGTATTAACCATGGTTTTTACCTACAGCGTGTACAAGGTATTCGATGTTGAAATAACAACAAGCAATTATATCGATATTTTTACCTCGGGCATATTTTTTACGGCAATGTGGTACATGGCGCTTAAAAAGTTGGAAAACTGGACGCTCTGGATATTCGCGAATATTATTACCATTCCGCTATACGCCTATAGAGGCTGGGGCATGCTTTCCCTGCAATACCTTATATTTACAATTCTCGCCATACAGGCCTATTTCGCATGGAAGAAAAGTATAGACAATACCCTTCAGATATCATAAAAGTAGTCCTTTTTGGGCCCGAATCTACTGGAAAAACCACCCTTTCCGAGCAATTGGCAAGACACTATCATACAGTTTGGGTACCGGAATATGCACGCGACTACTTGCAGCGTAAATGGAACAACGAACGGAAAACCTGTGAGCCACAGGATTTACTCCCCATTGCTGAAGGTCAGATGAAACTGGAAAATGAGCTGACTAAAAAAGCTACCAATATTTTAATTTGTGATACGGACTTACTGGAAACAAAAGTCTATTCAGAGGCGTATTATATTGGGGATTGTGACCCTATGTTGGAGAAGCACGCATTGCAGAATACCTATGATCTTTATTTTCTTACGTATATAGATATCCCATGGGAAGCAGATGACCTAAGGGACAAGCCTACGGAACGGGAAGAAATGTTTACTTATTTTAAAAAAACTTTGGAGAAATATAATCGCAATTTCATTATCTTAAAGGGCGATAAAAAAGAGCGATTACAAACCGCTATTGAACATATACAAAAGTTACTTAAAAAATGATGGAACTCACGGAGAAGGACAAGAAACAGCTCGCTGCTAAAGGAATTAGCGAGAATAAAGTAGTAGGGCAAATAGAAACATTTAAAGAAGGAATTCCTTTTGTATATCTAAAAAGAGCTGCTGTAGTCGGGGACGGAATTTATCGATTTTCGAAGGAAGAAGAAAAGGAGTTGGTAGCAACTTATACCAAAAATTTAAAACAGTTGGATGTGCTTAAGTTTGTGCCGGCTTCCGGTGCCGCTTCCCGCATGTTCAAGGCGCTATTTAGTTTTCTGGAGGCATACAATCCAAAGGAGGAAACATTAGACGCCTATATAGAAAGAACGAAGGACAGGGACATTAAAGTATTCGCGCATGACTTAGAAAAGTTTCCGTTTTATGCGGATATCAAAAGTCGTCTGAAGATAAGCGATGGCTCCAGAGGAGAAGAAGTGTATGCCTTCGTTAAAGAACTGCTAGATGAGAATTCACTTAATTACGGATTTTATCCAAAGGGGCTCTTGCCTTTTCATCAATATGGGACCGATACGGTGACACCTTTTCAAGAGCATTTAAAGGAGGGTGCCTTATATGCAAGTTCTAACGGAGAATCCCAACTGCATTTTACGATATCGGAACAGCACGAGGCCATGTTCAATTTTGAACTCAATGAAGTACGTGAAAAAGTAACTCAAGATACTAAGACGAATTTTCATGTAGATTACTCCTTTCAAAAATCGGGAACGGATACGATTGCGGTAGATATGGATAACAATCCTTTTCGTAATGCTGATGGTTCGGTATTATTCCGTCCGGGAGGTCATGGCGCTTTAATAGAAAACTTGAACGACCAAGATGCGGATATTATCTTTATTAAAAACATAGACAATGTTGCTGTAATGCGCGATGCGGATGCGGTAGCCCAAAGTAAAAAAATATTGGCAGGAGTGTTGTTGGATGCTCAGGAGAAAGCTTTCGCTTATACTAAACAGTTACATAATGGAACTACCTATATCCTTAACGATATAAGTCAATTTGTAGAAACAAAATTAAATGCTAGTTTACCAGAAGGTTATTCCGACATGTCTAGTCAAGATCAGGTAAATACACTATTGTTAAAATTACAGCGACCCATACGAATATGCGGGATGGTAAAAAATGAAGGTGAGCCGGGAGGTGGACCTTTTTGGATAATCAATGCAAAAGGAGAACGCTCTTTGCAGATAATTGAATCTGCTCAGATAGATATGGATAACGCCGAACAAGTCACTATTCTTAAGAATTCGACCCACTTTAATCCGGTAGATTTGGTCTGTGGGGTGCGTAATCAGAAGGGAGAAAAGTATAATTTACTAGATTTTGTAGATCATAAACAAGGTTTTATTACAGGAAAAACAAAAGATGGGAAGGAACTAAAAGCCTTGGAGCTTCCAGGACTCTGGAACGGCGCAATGGCTTATTGGAATACTATTTTTGTAGAAGTTCCTTTGGTTACTTTTAATCCTGTAAAAACGGTAAACGATCTTTTAAAACCATCCCATCAAGGTTAAAAAAAGCTAAAATTCACCTCAGCTAAAATCTAAATCTGTTTTTCTTCCGTAAATAAAGCACGATACAAATAGTAACGATGAATTTTTATAGCATAAAAAAATATATAGTAGCAGGCCTTATCGCGATTGGAACAATCTTTAGTGCAACAGCAAACACAATGATAAGTATTTCGGATAATGAAGTAGTTGTTGTTTCTACTGAGGAGTTTAAAAAAGTAACTTCAAAGGAACTTACACCAAAGGTGGTAGAACAGCTTTTAAAGGAATACCCTACTTCAAAACTAGGTGGGGTTTATAAAAACTCCCAAGGAGAATTTAAACTTATTATGGTGTTACAGAGCGGCACCAGAAGAACAGTGTATATAGATTCTAATGGTAATTGGCTGAATAAGAGATGAGTACTATAGGTGCTATAAAAAAAGCTGCTTTTTAGCGGTTTTTTTTATACCCAAAAGTGACCTTTTAAAAATAGTAGTGTCTTATACAATAGAACAAAGGAAATGGAAATATGGTATCGGTAATATTCGCCTCAGTGGGCACTCTAGTATTTGTAACATCACTTTGTGTGATGGCTAAAATTTATTGGGAACAATAATATGGTAAACATAAATAAGCATGAGTGAAATTATAAAATCTATTGTTTTAGGAGTCCTGACCGTAACCATATGGTTGGCAGCTTCCATACTTTTAAATGATACAAGAAATACAAACAAGACAGATACTAGTAGTAAAGAACAAATAACCTTCGTAGAAACACTAACCATTGACTATGAAGGCGACACCACTAAAACCTAAAACTTTAATCCCTCGTTCAAATTTCATCAAAGAGTAGCGTTTATCCATAGTAACAAAGTTTTTAAAATAGGTTTTTTTGGTTGGTGGTAAGGGAGTTGTTTTTGACAACTCCCTTACTTTTTTAATAACAATATCTTTTCATTTTCTGTTATGAAAGATAAAAAATGGGTCTTACATTTGCAGTATCTCAAAGGGGTGCTAAGTCCCGAACAAAAATCAGGTTGGTCCTGAAACGTGTTTTGGACAAAGCTGAGATTATACCCAAAGAACCTGGGCAGGTAATGCTGCCAAGGGAGGCGATAATCGCTATTAGGTAACATACTGTTGCACGAAACCTTGTGTGGAAAGCAACGAAAAATCAATCTTTAACTTAGAATAATAGCCCCTTTTATTCGTTACTAATTTTAGTACGAATGAAGCTATCTATTTTTACAATTGCCGCAGTTCTTGCGATGAACATGGGTCTGAAGGCCCAGCAACAATCCACCGATTCTTTACAAGGAAAAAAAGTAGACCTGGATGAGGTCTTTGTTTCGGCCATACGGGTTACCAAAGCATCGCCTGTTACTTTTTCCAATCTTACCAAGGAGGAAATAGCGCCCAGAAACCTTGGGCAGGATATTCCTATTTTAATGAATTTTTTACCGTCTGTGGTAACCACTTCGGATGCTGGTGCTGGTATTGGGTATACCGGTATTCGGGTAAGGGGTAGTGATGCAACCCGTGTGAACGTGACCATTAACGGAATACCGTATAACGATGCGGAATCCCAAGGAACGTTTTGGGTCAATATGCCTGATTTTGCATCTTCTACCGAGAGTTTACAACTGCAACGTGGGGTAGGAACATCCACCAACGGTGCTGGTGCTTTTGGTGCCAGTCTGAACTTATTAACCGATGGTTTTTCTGAGGATGCCTTTGCCCAAATTTCATCTTCTATAGGGAGTTTTAATACCATGCGCAACAATATAAAGTTCAGCACCGGAATGCTGAACGACCATGTAGAAATTTCTGGACGCTTGTCCCAATTAAATTCCGATGGCTTTATAGATAGGGCACGAGCCGATATGGACTCCTATTTTCTGCAAGGTGCTTATAAAGATGATAACACGGTCATAAAAGCATTACTTTTCGGCGGACATGAAATTACATACCAAGCCTGGTACGGTGTCGATGCGGAAACTTTGGAGCGCAATCGAACTTTTAATCCATCCGGCCAATTTACTGATGAAAACGGGGATACCCAATTCTATGATAATGAGGTAGATAATTACAAGCAAGACCACGCCCAATTGTTGTGGAACGAGCAAATATCCGATTATTGGAGTACCAATATCGCCCTGCATTATACTAGGGGTAGGGGTTATTTTGAGCAGTTTAGGGAAGATGATGATTTCGCGACTTATGGTTTTCAACTGTTAACGGTTAATGGAGCTGAGGTAAATACGACAGATCTAATTCGCAGACGATGGTTGGATAATGATTTTTATGGTACTGTATTTTCTGCCAATTACAAAAAAGATAAACTGGACCTTATCATGGGCGGTGGCTGGAACCGTTACGAAGGTGATCATTTTGGCGAGGTTATTTGGGCACGTTTTGCTAGTGATAGTGAAATAAGGGGCCGGTATTACGATGACACTTCCACAAAAATGGATTTCAATTTCTATACCAAGGCCAACTTCCAACTAGACGAGCAATGGTCACTTTATGGGGATTTGCAATACAGAACGGTAGGTTATACAGCCAATGGGGAAGAAACAGGTATGGTAGACGATACCTTCAACTTTTTCAATCCCAAGGCAGGGCTTACCTTTGATTTAAATCGAAACAATAACTTCTACGTTTCCTATGCGGTAGCAAATAGAGAGCCGAATAGAAACGATTATGAAAGTGGTAATCCAAAACCAGAAAGACTAGAGGATTACGAGTTGGGTTGGCGTTTTGTTTCTCCAAGTGTGCAAGTAAATACCAACATCTATTACATGCAGTATCAGGATCAATTGGTGCTTACAGGACAATTAAATGATGTTGGTGCTCCCTTACGCGAAAATGTGGGTGATAGTTACCGTTTAGGTTTGGAAATAGATGCGAATATTAGTCTTGGGGAGAAGTTTGCTTTGCGTCCCAATGTAGCTTTCAGTAGCAATCAGAACCGGAATTTTGTATTCGAAAGGGATGGAGTCTTAGAGGAGTTGGGCAATACCAACATTGCGTTTTCGCCTAATGTGATTTTAGGAAATATATTTGTGTATAGTCCGACCACCAATTTTCAGATGTCTTTATTATCTAAATATGTGGGCAAACAATATATGGGGAATATAGATTCTGATACCTCTGTTTTAGATGCCTATTCCCAAACAGATTTTAATGTGCAATATGAGTTAAAATGCGACGGATTTTTAAAGAGTATTGTATTCTCTGGCTTGGTCAATAATATTTTTGATGCACAATTTGAATCCAACGGTTTCTTTTTCACATTTGACGATGATTTTTCAAGTCCAAATACGATTACCACAGTCGAAGGTGCCGGATTCTATCCACAAGCGGGTATCAATTTCTTGTTGGGAGCTACGCTGAACTTTTAAGTTAAAAGGATGTTCAAAGATTTGATGTTACACCTTAGGGATGGGGTTTTTATCACCACTAATATTCCTGCTTTCAATGATGATTTGATAAGAACCGCTTTACGGCGGTTCTTAGAATTATCCCCATTCGAACGGGAGCAATACTCACAGAAGGAAATCGCAGTTGGGTTTGATGGGTATTCCTATTTAGGTCAGGACGATAGTCTTAATCAGTATGATAAAGATTTGTTGCATTCTTTTGTATTATCAGACATCAGTAAGGAAGAACATTTTCCGCAAGCGTTTCAAAAGTACTTACAAAAGGAGTTTCCGGAACAGCTGTCATTTATTAGGGAATTGGAAAAGGAAGTGCTTAAAAACTTAGGCTTTCCAGAATATCTGGCGTTTTATGAGCAATATATTAAGCATATGGTTTCTTGTAACTTTTATCCTGAATTAGATACGGCTACGAAAAAAAAAGTACCGGCAGAAAGACTTCCATTCCATACCGATGTTTCCTTGTTTTCAGTCTTTCTTTTTGGACTGGAGTCCGGTTTCGCTTATGAAAAACCCAACGGAGAGAAAGTTGTTCTCGATACCGTAGATGAGGTAGTGCTGTTCCCAGGGTATTTTATGGAACTGTTGTCTAAAGGAAAAATAAAAGCCTTGATCCATGGTGTGGTGTTACCGGAAAATAGAATGGAAGAGCGATTTTCCTTTGCCTTCTTCTCCATACCCAAGCCAAATGCTACTTTAGAGCTGAGTTCATTTAATGGAAGTGGTTCAGATTACTACCAATACTACTTAAATCAGTTCTAAATGGAAGCACAAACAATAGCCTTGGGATTGGAAATTGGTGCAGTAGTCTTTGGGTTGGCCTATTTGTTTTTTTTGATTCAAGAAAAACGGATATGTTGGTTGTTCGGGATAGCTTCGTCGCTATTGAGCATTGTTCTTTTTTATCAGAACAACTTATATTCAGAAGCTATTCTGTTCATGTATTATGTCATTATAGGGGTCTACGGCTATTGGTTATGGACAACAAAAAGGGAACAGAACACACCTATTAAAATTGCTAAAATCCCTTTCAAGGTTCTTCTGCTCACTTTAATTATTGGGAGCTTAGGAGCGGTGTCCATGGGTTGGTTCTTTACAAACTATTCAGATGCAGACAGTCCATATTTTGATGCTGCGACAACGGCTTTCAGTTTTGTGGCTAGTTATTTAGAAGTTAAAAAGTACATTACCGCATGGTTATTTTGGATTGTAATTAATGGGGCTACCATTTTTTTATACCTGTCAAAAGATTTGAATATCTATACGCTCCTGACCGTGATATATTTTACTTTTTCCTTTTTTGGATTTTGGCAATGGAGAAAAAAATACAACGTGGCGAGCGTTCGCGTTTAATTAAGTTTTAGTCTAAAGAATAAGACCATGGAGAAATTTACGATTGCATTGGATTGGACAGCAAATACCAATCATACGGGTTTTTACGTCGCTAAAGCGAAAGGATTCTATAAGGAGTTGGGATTGGACGTACATATAACTACTCCAGATATGGATAATTATGCAATTACACCCACAAAAAAGGTAGAACTGGGACAGGCAGATATGGCTCTTTGTCCCTTTGAAAGTGTGGTAAGCTATCGCACCAAAACCAGGGCTTTTGATGCCGTGGCCATTGCCACTATTTTTCAGGAAGATGTAAGCGCTATAGCAAGTTTGGCAAGTAGTGGAATTCAATGTCCGTCCGATTTGGATGGCAAGGTATATGCCTCATATAAAGCGCGCTATGAAGATGAAATTTTAAGGCAGATGATAAAGAATGATGGTGGTACAGGGGATTTTAAAATAGAATATCCAGAAAAGCTAGGTATTTGGAACACTATTTTAAAGGGGAAGTCCGATGCCACTTGGATATTTAGAAACTGGGAAGGCATACAGGCTGAAAATGAGCGAATCGATTTAAACCTTTTTAAAATGGCAGATTATGGTATTCCTTATGGTTATTCCCCAATTGTTCTCGCTAGCGAAAAAGAAGTAACTAAAAGAAAGGATGCCTACGCCTGTTTTTTGGAAGGCACTAAAAAAGGCTATTTGTTTGCCCAAGAAAATCCGGCTGAAGCTGTGGTATGTTTTACTCCTTTTGTAGCGGAACAGGATGGGAACATAGATTTAATACAGAGTCAGAAATTCTCGTCTCCTTTTTATGGTACTGCTCAGAATTGGGGTGTTTTAGAAAAGCATAAAGTGCAACAATACTTGGATTGGTTGCTAGAAAACAAGTTGGAGGAGCGTTCTTTTACGGTTGAGGACTTGGTGGTTTCTGGGCTAGTTTAAGTTTACTTCCTTGTCATATACCTTCTCCAAAGGTTAGTAAATTACTGTCAGGGTCAAGTAATGCAAATTCTTTCTGTCCCCAAGGTTTTACTTGTAAGTTTCCGTTAGGATGTATAGGTGTCTTAGTATCAAGTAAGGACTGATAAAGCGTTTCAATAGCATCAGTTCTAATATAAACTTGGCCATAGTTTTCTTTCGGGTCTAGTTCTTTAAACTCAAAAAAATGAATTTCTATGGTGTCTTTTATAATCATTAAATAGTCGCCGTAATCTCCAATTTCTTCAAAACCCAAGGTGTTCAAGTAAAAGTCTTTGGTTAGAGCTTTGTTTCTCATCGGTAATTTTGGATTGATACTCTTGAACATAGTTGTTGCGTTTTAATGATTCTAATGTTTAATTTGGGTCGTTGCTATCGTTGTTTAGTCGTAACCACTAACACAGTGATAACATATCAAGTCGCAATGCTAACTACATTTAAATCATATAAATTTTAAGTCTATCTACTCTCAATTCGAAATATTCACAGAAGTCCCGCTAAAATTGGCTCGATACTCTAACATATCATAATAACGGTTGCCGTCGTCTGGTCTGTTTAAATGTTGGCCCGTAAACAAACTGTACTCATAATCCTCGCAAGAACAGGTGGCCACTTGACCGATAAAGTCCATAGTAGAACAATTATTAGGGGTATGGTTGGGACAACTTGCTTCAAAAGCACGGTATTGATTAAAGCCTGTGTTGATAACGAATACACCTCGTGTTCCTACGCCGTCCTGCCGTATTAACACTGCTGTGCCCGTATTTGTTAGCGGACTGTACAGGGGAAGGTTTAAGTTGACCTCAAAACGGAAACCTACCTCTTGCAAAAACGGGTTTCTATTGGTACGTTCACTTTCACAAGCACAAATAACACCGAGTAGTATTAGTAGGAAAATACGTTTCATTTCTATGTATGGTTTTAACAAAAGGTAAACAAAAATGCGTAAAAAATATGTATATTTGCGTTAAATCCTCTCTAAAAAAGCCTGTAAATAAGGCATATGCAGAGGATTTTCTTATTTATTAAACGACGCTATTATGAGTAACGTATCTTACTACACCGCGGAAGGACTTAAAAAGTTAAAGGACGAGCTAAATCAATTGCGAGATGTGGAGCGCCCTAATGCTTCACAGGCTATTGCGGAAGCCCGTGACAAGGGAGATCTTTCCGAAAACGCAGAATATGATGCTGCAAAAGAGGCACAAGGTTTGTTGGAAATGAAAATTTCTAAGATGGAAGGCATATTGGCTACCGCTAGATTAATAGATGAATCTCAATTGGATACTTCTAAGGCACTCGTATTATCGACCGTAAAACTAAAAAACCAGAATAACGGTATGGAGATGAAATATAAACTGGTGGCTGAAAGCGAGTCGGACATCAAAACGGGTAAGATATCGGTCAGTTCTCCTATAGGTAAAGGACTTTTGGGTAAAAAAGTAGGCGAGGTAGCAGAGATTGTCGTTCCCAATGGGAGCCTAAAATTAGAGATTATAGAAATCACCAGAGAATAAGAACCTTTAATTTGGTATATTTAATCCCATTCCTGTTCGGATGGGATTTTTTAGTTTAAAGTCGATATTATGCCAACATTATTTACAAAAATCATAAATGGAGAAATACCCTGTTATAAAATTGCGGAGGACGCTGACTTTATAGCTTTTTTGGACATTAACCCTAACGCTAAGGGACATACACTATGTATCCCAAAAATAGAGGTAGATAAGATTCTTGACATGGAGGAAAGTCACTTTACCGCATTAATGGCTTTTTCTAGAAAAGTAGGTAAGGCGATAGGTAAAACTATAGATTGCAAGCGCGTCGGTATTACAGTTATTGGCTTGGAGGTGCCGCATGCACATGTTCATTTAATTCCTTTGAACAGTATACAAGACGCTACGTTTCTGCATAAAACACAACTGACACCTGAAGAGTTTGAATCGGTAGCAGTAAGTATCCGTTCTAATATTCAATAGGTTCGGCCAATAAAATATAAATAGTAGCGGCTACTATAGCTATCAAAAATAATAACAATACATAAAAGATAACTGTGGGTTTTGAAGATTTCTGCTCAGGTATCACAGTTTTTTGATAGTAGTTGAACATTCGTTCTATATCCTGCGTCCAACTTATGGGATAGATATTGGATTTACATTTATTACATACCAGTTTATTGGAAACTTCTGCCGTAGTTTTATGGAAAAAACGGCCGTAGGTGTGTTTTTGATAAAAGCTAAGGTTTAAGTCTTGGTTAAAACATTCTGGACAGTTATTGGCCAGGTTGGTTTCCTTTATAACGACTAACTTTTCTTTTGCCATGATTACCGTGCTACTTTTAGGGATATCTGCATAATGGTTCCCTCTTTACCGGACGAAAGTACCTTTATTTTTCCGTTATGGTATTCTTCTACTATTCTTTTAACAAGGGATAGGCCTAGGCCCCAACCTCTTTTTTTTGTCGTAACCCCAGGATTAAAGATAGTGGTAAAGTTGCTTTTTAGAATTCCAGAGCCTGTGTCCGCTACCAAAATCTTAACAAACTTACCATCAGGGACAATTTCTATGGCGATACTTCCTTTACCGCGCATGGCATCTATCCCATTTTTTACCAGATTTTCTATCGTCCAATTATATAAGGAGCTATTTAGTAATACCGGTAAGGTCTGTATTTTGCTAGAGAAAGAAAAATGGATGAGCTTAGAACTCCTTCTTTTTAAATATTCGTACGCTTTCTCAGTTTCTTCAACAATATCCATTTGGTCTAATTTGGGTAGAGAGCCAATTTTAGAGAAGCGGTCTGTAATGGTTTCTAGCCTAGCAATATCTTTCTCTATCTCTTTGGTAATATCAGGGTTTATTTGTTCTATTTTCAGTAATTCGTTCCATCCCAATAAGGAAGATAAGGGTGTCCCTATCTGGTGGGCGGTTTCTTTTGCCATACCTGCCCACAGCTTATTTTGCTCGGACGACTTGTTCGTCTTAAATAGAAAATAGATTACGGCACCAAAAAGTAAAATAATCAAAAGAAGGGCAATGGGGTAGTATTTTAGTTTATTCAATACCTCGGAATTTCCGTAATACAGAGTAGCTAAATGTTCCCCTTGTTGATCAATTGAAATAGGGATATTCTCCCTTTCGAATTGTTTCAATTTATTTTGAATGTAGATGGAATCCGTTAGCTTTGCCTTAGGTATATTGTTCACACGTATAGAACTATCCTTGTTGATTAATATCATTGGGGTAGATGTATTGTTTTGAAACACGCGAAGATGAAGGTTTCCCAGTTCGACGTTTTCTGAGGATTGTAAAAACTCGGATTGCGCTGTAGCCCATATCTCCATTTTAAGTCGCTCCTCTTCTTTAAAGGTTTTAAAAAAGCTATTGGTATTCCAAAGAATGAGGCTAACCACGATAAAGGACCCGATAAGAAGAAAAATGTTAGACGTCTTGCTTTTAGGGTTAAATTTCATCCAATTGTTTTCTGTTACTAAAGATAACCTAAATTGTAAATAATTGTTGTATTGTATTACAGCGTGTTAGTTTTATTACCGCATCATTTTATGTACTTTTGAAATTCGATTGTATAAAAGAGCGTTTAAGATGGAATTAGAAGGAAAAGTAAAATTAGTTGGAGAGACCAAAACTTTTGGTAACAACGGATTTAGAAAAAGAGAATTAGTCATCACTACAGATGAGCAATACCCACAGCATATTTTGGTAGAGTTTGTACAGGATAAATGTGACCTGTTGAACAGTTGCGGTGTTGGGCAAGATGTAAAAGTAGGTATTAACGTAAGGGGACGAGAATGGACCAACCCACAAGGAGAGGTGAAGTATTTTAACTCTATTCAAGGATGGCGTATAGAAACTGCGCAACAACAAGCTCCTGCAGCTGGTATGCCACCTGTTCCTCCTATGGAAGCATTTGAACCTGCAGATAATTTAAATGAGGAAGATCACGACGACCTTCCCTTTTAAAAATAATGTATATCGGGTTGTAAATGAATTTGTTTACAGCAGTTTTCGTTTTATTTGGAACTATGAAACTTGTTTGGCTTAAAAGGTTGAACAAGTTTTTGTTTTTTTAGCTTTTGGGTAATTTGTAAATAAAAACGGTGTGAAAGAAGAAAAGCAGCAGAATTTTATTGCGTTTTTGTCAGACAGTTTGGTGTTTCCGGATGTAGAGAAGGCAAATAAAGAAGGTCTATTGGCTGTTGGCGGAGATCTTTCCCCTGAAAGACTCCTTTTGGCTTACAAAAATGGAATTTTTCCTTGGTTTAATGAGGAGTCGTTGATTCTTTGGTGGAGTCCAGATCCACGAATGGTGCTGTTTCCAGAACAAATAAAGGTTTCTAAAAGTATGCGCAAAGTACTGCGAGACCAAACGTTTAGATTAACCCAAAATACTTGTTTTGAAAGGGTGATGGAATACTGTGCTACTGTAAAACGGGAACAACAAGAAGGCACCTGGATTACTAAAGAAATGAGAGATGCATATTTGAGCCTTCACGACAGAGGAATTGCTAAATCCTACGAAGTATGGGAAGATGACACATTGGTAGGAGGCTTATACGGAGTAGATTTAGGAACAATTTTTTGTGGAGAAAGTATGTTTAGTTTAAAAACCAATGCCTCTAAGTTTGCATTTATAAAACTGGCAGAGGACCTAAAGGAAAGAAACTACCAGCTTATAGATTGCCAGCTCTATACGGATCACTTGGCTAGTTTGGGAGCGGAAGAAATCCCTAGAAAAGAATTCCTTAAATTGTTAAAGCGACAGAATTAAAGCGGAGAAAGGAAAAAAGACTTATTCCTTTTCATGGGTATAGTTTTCTGCCCGCCATTGCGTCCCAAATTGAAGTTTTATATCCTTGTTCAACAACCATCCTATTTAAACATCAACTCTTTGGTCATACTCAGGTAATAATGCTTTTGCAACGCTTAACAAGGATTTGGCGGAAAATACGGCATAGCGCTCCCCAACATCCAAGGCCTCTCCCTGTAACGGAAAATCTATCGCAAATCTATATCTAAACCTATGTATGGTAGGCTTGTCTGTTATTCGTTGTTCTGCTCTTACCCTATAGCCCAATCTCCGTTTTGTGGTTTTCTTTGTGACATTATGTTGTTGGACGAGCCTTAGTTCATTGCAATCAATATCGTTGAAAATTTCACGGAATCGGTATTGTATACCTATGGTTATATCTTGGTTGTCCTTTACTTTGTAATTTACGGCAATAATAGGTTACCAAAATCCTATTAGGTTGTCCTGCGCTTCTAGAATAGACGAAGTACATAGAAAAAAAGCAAAAATAGAAAACTATGATTAATAAAGGACATGGTCATAGTTCGGTGGCAACTGTTTTCGTCTGCTTATAAAGTTACCTTGGGCATCAAAAAGAACCTCGTATTCCAAGTAGCTTTTATCCTCTTTGCCTGATACAATAATCTCATAATTCAAGCTAGGTAATAGTAGATTTTGAAAAGCATTTCTGAGCGTCTTTTGTAATTTTTCCTCTTTGGATGTTAGGTATTGCTGCTGTATTTTTTTAACACGGTGCTTGCTGAAAGTTTTGTTGAAATACATCGTTATATTCGCCAGCACATCTGAAGGAACGTCTAAAGGTTCAATCGTTATTTCAATATCTTCAAGCGCGCCATCTACATCAAATTCCATGCTGTACCAAAGCCTATCTTTTTTGAATTTTGCTTCATAACTACTTTTTGCACTATCAGTTTCCTTATAAAATTTTAAGCGTTTTATATTTTTTACATGAGTATCGAGAAGGTCTTTTGCCAATGTAGGGAATTGGTCTTTTCTTATGCGAAATTCTCGCTCGTATTTGTTTTGGGCAAAAGAGAAACAGGTACATAAAACCAAAATTAGAGTGATGAAAATCTTAAAAGTTACTCGCATTTATTAATAGGTTTTATACTTCGTTATATCTAAAACAACTTGTTTCGTGGTCGTTTACCATTCCGGTAGCTTGCATATGGGCATAGATAACGGTACTTCCTACAAACTTAAATCCCCTTTTTTTTAGGTCTTTACTTAAAGTGTCGGATAGTAAGTTATTAGCGGGTGTATCTTTATAGTTTTTGACACTATTCTTTATCGGTTTGTGGTTTACGAAAGCCCAGATGTAGTTACTGAAACTTCCATATTCCTTTTGTATTTCTATAAACGCTTTTGCATTGGAAATAGTTGCCTTTACCTTTAAACGATTCCTTATAATTCCCGAATCTTGTAACAAGCTCTCAATTTTGGATGGTTGGTATAGCGCAATCATTTTGTAATTAAAATTATCGAACGCAGCCCTAAAATTCTCTCTTTTTCTGAGTACGGTAATCCAACTGAGTCCAGCTTGAAAAGTTTCCAAAATCAAAAATTCAAAAAGGGTGTCGTCATCTTTTACTGGAACACCCCATTCTTGGTCATGGTAGGCTTCATAAAGGGCATCGCCCTTGCACCATCCGCATCTGACTTTCTCCATTTGTTTAATTTTATACCACATTAGTTAAAACACATGTGCAATATAAAGATAGAGAAGCATTCCTTCGGTTCAATTGATTCGCAAAGTAAATGCAAAGCATGTTTGTAAAAGGATAGGAGAATGTGCCTTTGAGGGTGATAGTCCCATAGCTGCTTTGATTTCTGAGCTCACAGTATTATATTATATTCCTATCTTATAAAAGGGTACGTATAGGAACTATGTTGAGAAAGCCCAAATGGAATCACTTTTAAGCGCAACAGCTAAAACGTGTAATAAGATTAATATAAGAGCTACACAGGAAACGTTTGCTTGGTTACCGGTCAATCTAGGAATATAGAAATCGATTGTCCTAAGCAGGAAAAAAGCTATTTAATTATGTTGCTTGGGCGATGTATCAGAAGTGTCCTTTAGCTTCTTGATAATGGCAAATAGTGTGTCTATTTACTAATGGATATTTCTAAGGTTCCGTTTATTCTAATTTTGGCTCCAGACTTTCTCACTTCAGCAAAAAATGCGCGCGCTGTTGCTTTTTCGCGTTCTAATTCTCCAATTCTCCCATCTGGATATTCAGTATTTGCACCAGAATAACCCTCACTTAGAGATAGCCTTTGTAGCTTGTGAAAATTTAGCTTTTCATCTATAAGTGATACAATAACGTCCGTGGCTTCCGATACGGTAAAGTCACCTTCTACTAGCTGAATTTTTTGCTTTGTTGTACTATCAATTTTAGCGTTTGCTACTTTCATGGTATTTGGTGTCAAATTAATTATAGCACTAAGTTGGTGCTAATTATCTAAAATTTTATATTTATATATGTTATACATAGCATAAATTTAAATTATGGCTAATGAGTGTCTTTTTTAAAATTTAAATAGAGGTCCAAATCCTTTAGGGATATTTAGAATACCTAGGAGGTTTTGAAAGTCATAATTCACAGGTTTCAACCATTCAATAAAAATATTTTTAGGTGTTCTATAAAACGGTAGTATCAAAGATTTTGTGAAAGTAGGACTAGCGAATGTCTTTTTTGGAGCAGTATGCTTTTCCAATGAGCTAGAGCTCAAATACAAGGGAAGGTTTGCTTGTTCTGACGCTTGCAGTTGAGTTGTAAGTCCTTCATCCAATTTTTTGAGTTTAAATACAGTAGGGGTTGCGCTTAGATCCATGGCGAGGGATACGTTTAGGTGGTTTTTTTCTGTTTTTGGGTGAATGAGATTATCGATGATTAAAACATCATAAGCTAGTTGGCTATGAGCTTGGAAACCTATAGTTGTAATAAATGCGAGGGTAAGTATTTTTATTTTCATAATCAGTCTATTTTAAACTTTACCATTATTTTAAAGATACGAAGCAATTATCATAAATTTTTATTTATATTTATTATCTAAAGCATTAAACATTTTTATGAATTATACACTACATCAACTGCGGGTCTTTTTGAAGGTGACAGAGAAGAAGAGCATTACGAAAGCCGCAGAAGAACTATTTTTAACACAGCCAGCGGTATCGATTCAGTTGAAGAACTTTCAGGATCAGTTTTCTATCCCTTTGACAGAAGTAGTGGGGAGAAAATTATATGTCACAGATTTCGGAAATGAAATTGCCGAGGCGGCCGAAAAAATTCTTGATCAGGTATATGCTATAAACTATAAGTCTTTGGCATATGAAGGTAGTTTGTCAGGTAAACTTAAAATCTCCATTGTGTCTACGGGACAATATGTGATGCCTTATTTTTTAAGTAATTTTATAAACGCCAACACTGGAGTAGAACTATTGATGGATGTCACCAATAAATCTAAAGTTATAAAATCTTTGGAGAATAACGAGATAGATTTCGCATTGGTTTCGGTAGTTCCCAGTCATCTTAAAGTGAGCTGTGTGGAGCTTATGGAAAACAAGCTGTTTCTTGTTGGCGGTACAAAAAGAGAAGTAAAACAGAAAATTAACAAAGAAATTTTCGCACAGTTACCCCTAATTTATAGGGAACAGGGTTCAGCAACACGAGTAGTAATGGAAGAATTTATTAAGAGTAATAAGTTGCCTACATCAAAAAAAATAGAGCTAACATCTAATGAGGCAGTGAAACAAGCGGTAATGTCAGGTCTTGGCTATTCGATAATGCCGCTAATTGGTATTAAAAACGAACTACGTAATGAAGATTTACAAATTATTGAAGTTGCTGGGTTACCCATAAGCACTACCTGGAACTTAGTTTGGCTCACAGCTAAAAAGTTATCTCCTGCAGCTACCGCATTTTTAGAGTATGTGAAACTGGAGAAAAAGAAGATAATAGAAGATCATTTTAGTTGGGTCTATGCTGTTGAACACAAAACCAAAGATTAAACTTTGTCTGTGTTTTCTCGCAATAATTGGGCTAATGAATCATCCATATAAATAATTGGAACTGCATACAGCATAGGCATGCTATCCTTAAATGTTGTTTTAAGAACTTCGTTTATAGTGGAGAACAATAAGCCTTTAGTCTTTCCTATAATCAGTGTTCGTTTTTCGCTCACCAGTTTTCCACTACCTGTTTTCTTTTTAAAGATTATTTTTTCGGAGATGGCGGCCTGTAATAACAATTTTTTATCCATTAAAAGGTGGATAATGTCAATGGCTTGTGCCTTATTATTGGCCATAATGTGTGCTAGAATCATACCTTAATGTTTATCGTGACGGTACGTCGTTCTTGTATGCAACGCATAGCGGAATTGTGGTTAATAGGTACTATACATTTATGGAGTAGGCTCATTAATGTTGTGCTATCACATTTTCTGTTATAAGGATTTTTAGCTCTCCTTTAGCAAGTGCTTTATCTAAATCTGAAGTCACTCTAGGAAAGAATCTAAAGAAATTGCGCCCATCTTTTCTTGCTAGGATCGCTTTTTTACCACCGTCGTCGTCGATTATAATATTTTTTACGATAAGCTTTTGTCCAACTAAGTTATTAAAATTGGCAATAGCCCCTCTTTTGATAATGATATTTGGTCTAGGAAAGTCTATGTGCTGGTAGGAAGAACCAGAGGGCTGGCTTAATACTAACACATCTCCTATTGTGATGGGATTATGTTGCTCTTGCGCGTTTAGCAAACCTACGGATGTTATAAATGCCAGATAAAGGCCTAATTTTCTCATAATTATAAATATTGAGATTATGGTATTATGTTTATTGCGGGTTTAAATTGGCTTTCTAAATTTCGCAAAGGTATTAACTTCGCTCTCATTGTGTAATACAGATTAAAAAAGTTATTCCCATCTTCTCTTCTCAATACTACGTTTTGCGTTCCATCTGAAGCGATATCCAAGCTATCTACGATAAGTTTACTTCCATATATATTAAGGTAGTTCCCCATACCGTCTAAATCGTTGAGTCCTCCCACAATAATCATGGAGCCTTTTACAGGCAAGCTAATTTCATTTGTATCTATAGATGTAGTATTTATCGGAGTTTGGTTCTGCTCAAAGGTGAGATGAAAAAGCTCTTGAGCCCATACTATAGAGGTAGTTAAACCAAAAAAGATATAGAGTAGTAGTTTTTTCATAACATGGATTTTAATGTATCATTATCTATAAATATATTGAAATGTCAATCACAAAATGCATAACGCTCGTTAAATATTGGTTAAACTATTAGAATATAGTAGTAATACTATTATATTTGTATTGAAATTTAAATGGATATGTATGGAGCATTTGCTACAAACAGTTAAAATAAGGATTAACACAAAAATCTATGTTAAGGATCCCGAGTCTTCGGATTTAGGAAGAAGAATCATAGAAAATAGTATCCTAATGATAAACGAGATGGGCTTTGAAAGCTTTACGTTTAAGAAATTAGGGATAAAGATTGGTTCCAACGAAAGTTCCATATATAGGTATTTTGAAAATAAACATAAATTACTTTTGTATCTAACCTCCTGGTACTGGGGATGGTTAGAATACCAACTAGTATTTGCTACCAATGGTATTGCAGATAAGAAGGAGAAACTATCAAGAGCTATAGAAATCGTAACAAAAACGACTGTTGAGGACAACGCTTTTTCACATATAAACGAAGTGCTTTTGAATAAAATCGTAATTAACGAGTATTCAAAATCATACCTTACAAAAGAAGTGGATACAGAAAATAAGGAGGGCTACTTTGTAATCTATAAAAGATTGGTGAACCGAGTAAAAGAAATGATACAGAATTTGGATGTGGAGTATGAATATCCTTCAAGTTTAGCTAGCACGATATTGGAAGGCTCTCTGCACCAACACTTTTTAAAGAACCACTTTTCATCATTAACAGATTGCAGGGGCAATGATGATTTAGGTCAGTATTTTTCTAGCCTAGTGTTCTCCGTGCTTAAATCTTAAAGGAAGATGTCAAAAAATATTTTAACCGCTTGGCAGCGGCTTATCGGTATGTTGCGTTTAGACAAGCGCGATATTTTTCAGATTTTTTATTATGCTATTTTTGCTGGATTGGTTAATCTCTCCCTGCCCTTGGGTATACAGGCTATTATCAATCTAATCCAAGGTGCTCAAGTTAGTACATCATGGATTGTTTTAGTGGTGCTGGTAACTCTTGGGGTAGCTTTTGCTGGAACATTGCAATTGATGCAGATGCGTATTATAGAAAACGTACAGCAAAAGATATTTACCCGGGCTTCCTTTGAATTCGCTTATCGGTTTCCAAAGATTAAGATGAGCGAGCTTCGCAACTCCTACCCTCCAGAATTAGCTAATCGCTTTTTTGATGTAATTAATATTCAGAAGGGACTTTCTAAGCTTTTACTTGATTTTCCGGCTGCACTATTACAAATCATCTTTGGATTGTTATTGCTTTCTTTCTATCATCCATTTTTTATCATTTACGGGATACTGTTACTTGTACTAATATATGTGGTGTTCAAATTCACGGTAGGCAAAGGCCTAGAAACCAGTTTGATTGAGTCAAAACACAAGTATAAAATGGCGCATTGGATTCAAGAAGTGGCCAGATCTATAATAAGTTTTAAATTGTCTGGAAGAACATCGCATGCATTGGACAAGAGTGATGGACTTGTAGATGAATATTTAGTTGCTAGAGAAAGCCATTTTAAGATATTGGTGTTGCAGTTCATTCAAATGATAGGGTTTAAAGTACTTGTTACCGCCGGGTTACTTTTAATAGGAGGCCTTTTGGTACTTAACCAAGAAATGAACATAGGACAATTTGTTGCTGCCGAGATTATTATTCTTTTGGTAATCGGTTCTGTAGAGAAATTAATACTAGGTCTGGAATCATTTTATGATGTGTTAACATCCTTAGAAAAACTAGGTCAAGTTGTGGATAAAGAGCTTGAGCACCAGGGAGGAGAAAAATCTTTTAAAGAGACAGAAAACTTCACTGTAGAATTGAACCACGTTTCTTATCAAGTTCCTGATATGAAAGTAAAGATAATAGATGATGTCTCATTAACTATTACCCCTAGCTGTTCAATAGTCTTGCAGGGTACAAATGGGTCAGGAAAGGCTACTCTACTTCGATTAATTGCAGGTATAGTGGAGCCTACTGAAGGTGAAATTTATGTGAATGATGTCTCTCTTAAAGGACTCCATTTAAATTACTACAGGTCGCATTTAGGACAGTCGCTAACCGGTGAATCACCTTTTGAAGGAACTTTGTTGGATAATATAACTTTTGGAGATTCTGCTATTCCAAGAGAAGATATATATTGGGCTATAGAGCATACAGGTCTGTCAAAATTTGTTAAAGAACAGCCCCTGGGATTGAAAACAATTATATATCCGGAAGGGAGGCAAATATCATCTACTGTAGCCAAAAAAATTGTTCTGGCAAGAAGTATCGTGCGAAAACCAAGATTGCTAATTCTTAAAGATCCCTTGGAGCAATTCGATGAGGAGGAGGCTAATAAAATCATGAAGTTTTTAATACTTCCAGAAAATCCTTGGGCACTTTTAGTAGTAAGTCAGAACCCAAAATGGACCCATATTTGTCGAAGGATAATAACAATGGAAAAAGGTAAATTAATTAGCGAAAAATAGTATTATGCTGAATATTTCTAAGAACAGTGTATCTAAATCTGTACATCTAACGGGTTACAGATCAACTGATAGGGTTTTTCATAAAAGGCATTACAAACGCTTTAACCAATTCCTTAAAGTGTTTGCAGTGGTCATGGTAATTATATTGTTTTTGCCATGGACTCAAAATGTAAGCGGGAAGGGTTTTCTTACTACACTTAAACCCGACCAACGACCTCAAACAATACAATCTCCAATTCCAGGAAGGATAGAAAGCTGGTTTGTGAAAGAAGGGGATTATGTAAAGAAAGGGGATACAATTCTATTCATATCGGAAATAAAGAATGAGTATTTTGATCCTATGTTGGTGGAAAGGACAGGAGATCAAATAAGGGCGAAATCTGCCTCGGTAGTTTCTTACGAAGGCAAAGTGAACGCTTTGAATAATCAAATAGGTGCGCTGGGTACAGAACGTGGTTTAAAGTTGGAACAGGCGCGTAATAAATTATTACAGTCAAAATTAAAGGTCCAAAGTGATAGTATTGATTTGGAGGCCGCTAAAACGAATATAAGAATTGCGCAACGCCAGTTTGAACGTACAGAACAGTTGGAAAGTGAAGGATTAAAAGCCGTTACAGATGTGGAAGAAAAGCGACTAAAATTACAGGAAACACAGGCCAAGTTAATTTCGCAAGAAAATAAGTTGTTGGCCTCTAAAAACCAAGTGATAAACGCTGAGGTGGAAATCAATAGTGTAAGAGTTTCCTATACGGACAAGATTTCGAAGGCCCAAAGCGATATGTTCACAGCACAGTCCAACCAATTCGATTCCGAAGCTCAAGTAACTAAATTGGAGAACGAGAAGACAAACTATGAAATGCGTAACGATTTGTATCACATACGAGCGCCGCAAAATGGTTTTATCAACAAGGCCATAAAAGGAGGTATCGGAGAGACGTTTAAAGAGGGAGATCGTTTGGTAGGGATTATGCCATCGGATTATGAAATGGCTGTTGAGACTTTTGTGGCGCCAATAGATTTACCCTTACTGCATTTAGGTGAAAAAGTGAGAATACAGTTTGATGGTTGGCCGGCAATAGTATTTAGCGGTTGGCCCAACGTTTCTTATGGAACTTATGGGGGTACGGTCGTAGCCATTGAAACTTTTATTAGCGATAATGGTAGGTATAGGGTGTTATTGGCTCCAGATAAAGATGATCACGCTTGGCCTAAGGATATCAGAGTAGGGTCTGGTGCGGATACTATCGCTTTGTTAGAGGATGTGCCTATCTGGTTTGAACTCTGGCGACAACTGAATGGGTTCCCTCCCAATTATTATCAACCCGTTGGTGCCCAGGCTAAACCGGTAAAGAAATAACGATGCGAAACCTAGTTTTAATTCTGATTTTTTTCACGGCTATAATACCTAGGCTTCAAGCACAGGATTCAATTGTGTTGCAGTTTAACGAGTACCTTGGGTATGTAAAAAAGTATCATCCGATTGCCAAACAGGCTGAACTTGCAATAGGTATGGGGCAGGCAAACCTAATGAAATCTAGAGGCGGATTTGACCCAAAAATTGAGGTCGATTATGCGCGAAAGGAGTTCAAGGGTACGGAATATTATGATCAACTTAACGCTACATTTAAGATTCCTACTTGGTATGGAATAGATTTGAAAGGTAATTTTGAACAGAACGAAGGAGCGTTTTTGAACCCTGCTGAAACTGTTCCTTCGGAAGGACTATATAGTGCCGGTGTAGCTGTTTCCTTGGGTAGAGGTTCTTGGATAAATGAACGTATGGCTACGTTAAAGCAGGCGAAATTCTTTAGGGAGCAAACCAATGTGGATCGGGATTTACTAGTGAATCAAATTTTGTTCGATGCGTCATTAGCTTATTTTGATTGGTTGCAGACCTATAAAGATCAAAAGGTCTTTGAAAATTTTCTTACCAATGCACGTATAAGGTTTGAGGGCATAAAGAAAAGTGCCGAAGCTGGCGAAATTGCTGCTATAGACACCGTAGAGGCAAAAATTGCTGTTCAAACCAGAGCTTTGGATTTGGAGCAGGCAAACGTGCGGTTTCGTAATACATCATTGGATCTTTCTAATTTCTTATGGCTTAACAACGATATTCCTTTAGAAATACAGCCAAACGTAACCCCGCAGGAAGATATTGCTGGCGATATAGATATTACCTTAGAAATAATGGGAAAACCTTTGGATAGTTTCACAGTTGATAACCATCCAAAACTAAGATCTTTAGGATATAAGATAGATGGCTTATTGGTAGATAAACGACTAAAAACGAACAAACTATTGCCTACAATAGATTTGGAGTATAATTTTTTAACAGAAACTCCGGAGTTTATAAATTCCTTTGTTACAGAACAATATAAAGGCGGTCTCACCTTTCAAATGCCCTTGTTCTTGAGAAAGGAACGTGGGGACCTAAAACTGGCTAAGATTAAATTAAAAGATGCACAATTTGAGTTTGATAATGCTCAGATTCAGATTAGGAATAAGGTTTTTGCGATTTATAACGAGCTAGAATCCTTTCAAACACAAAATGTTTTAATTACCGACATGGTAATCAATTATAGAACCCTGCTTTCTGCGGAAGAAAGAAAGTTTAGTTTTGGGGAGAGTTCCTTATTTTTGATAAACTCAAGGGAAAGTAAGCTTATCGACGCAGTGCTAAAACAAAATTTGGTACAAAATAAGTACTATTCCGCCAAGGCCAAATTGTTCAATAGTTTGGCTGTGAACCCAGAAAATCTTTAAATACAAGCATTTTTATGTCAAATCAAAACACCGAAAAGCTTGAACTAGCAGACTACAAGCAGTGGTTGAAGGATGTATTTTTTATTTTATTGGGTATTTTTTCTGCAGCATTTGGTCTGGAGAGTTTCTTGCTTCCCAATAAGTTTATAGACGGCGGAGCAACAGGTATTTCACTTCTGATTGCAGAAGTTGCCGACGTGCCTTTGTATATTCTCATCATGTTGGTAAACATTCCTTTTGTAGTTCTAGGGTACAAGGTAATCGGTAGGGTATTTGCAGTCAAGACTGCATTTGCCATATTGGGGTTGGCATTGGTGCTGTTTACGGTTGATTTTCCGGAAATCACAGAAGATAAATTACTGGTAGCTGTTTTTGGGGGCTTTTTTCTTGGAGCGGGTATAGGTCTGTCCGTAAGGGGCGGAAGTGTATTGGATGGTACTGAGGTACTCGCGATATACCTTAGCAGGAAACTAGGGACAACCATTGGGGATATTATTATTCTCATTAATGTTTTGGTTTTCTTGGCAGCAGCTTATCTTCTGTCTATAGAAACTGCGCTGTATTCTATGCTAACGTATTTAGCAGCTTCCAAAACCTTAGACTTTGTGATAGAAGGTATAGAGGAATATACCGGTGTGACGATTATTTCTGATAAGAACGAGGAAATAAGAACGATGATTATCGAGAAATTAGGAAGAGGCCTTACTGTTTACAAGGCAAAAGGAGGTTATGGTAGACAAGGAGAGCGTAATGAGTACGATGTTATTTTTACGGTTATTACTAGGCTAGAAATAAGAAGGCTTAATATAGAAATTACAAAAATAGACCCCAAGGCTTTCGTAGTCATGAGTAAAATAAACGACACAAGGGGTGGTATGATAAAGAAAAGGGCCATTTGATACCCACTTGATTGATACTAAAAGTCTAAATATTATATTAAAATTCTTCACTTTATCTAATACCCAAAGTAATTTTTAGCACCCTAAGATAGAGGGTAAAGATATATCTTGGTAATACATAGAAGTAATACTATTAATATAAGATATATTAACTATTGTTTAACGGATTATTACTACTAGTATTGATTTTCTAAAGTATTTTTGCTCCCTACGCTAGACCAAGAACCTAGTCGATTTATAGTAGAATTATAAAAAGAAAAAGCATGAAAAAGAGTAGACCTGTATTGTTTCCAGAATTTATCGGTAATGAAAATATGTCAAATACCGTTGACGTTAGATGGCAGGATATTAGACCCAGTCATAAATTAAAAATTGGTAGGCCATCCAATAGGTATTATGAGCATATATATCCCTCACTTAATTTTAAAAAACATAGTTTGGATAACTTAAGGGAGTTATTGGATTTTGAAGGAATTGAAGTGTATGTAAGAAGTGTTTTAAAAATGAAAAATGGAGAGTCCTACGCAGTTTTAGCTAGGGAAGGAGACGTCCCTTTTACCAAGAATCTAGTTCATGTTTACGCAGAAATTAAAAAGTCACATGGGTCATTTGAGCTGATGGATTTGTAACTATTCATAAACTAATGCGTTTCTAAAAACTCAAGAAGTTTAGCTTTGTATATTATTTGTTAGAATAAAGTGCATGTTCATTTAGTTTGGAACTACGTTCACTTTGTAAAGCCATAGTTTAATTGTAATTGTTGTTGAATCTCTTACTATAGTTCTTATTTCGATTAAAAACTGGGGTGAATTCAACTCATTATTCAAAATATAAAAATCACTATACTTTAGAGTAATGTTTAAAGCATACTTGAGACCAACGTAACTTTGATGGCAAAACACCATTAATTAAGTTTGTAATTTGCGCTGTATTTTTCAATTAATACAAACCTACACTACCAATTTTATGACAAAGTCAACAGATGAGCTTATACAAGAGACTTTGCCTAAAGCAATGTCTTATTTGCAGTACCGAGAGATGGTTGCGAACGTGTCCAAGGATGGTAAATCAACCGGTCCTATACAGACAAATGACTTGGTAAATTATACAAAGCTGAATGACCGGCGAATGAAACGCTGGGACAAATTGTTTAAGATAGACGAGACAACTATGCAAACCATTCGTAATACAGCTAAAAAACACACATGGCTCGTCTTGACCGAAAGTTGGTGTGGAGATGCTTCTCCTGCCTTGCCAGTTATGGAAAAAGTAGCAGTGCTTAATACTGATATTAATTTAAAAGTCATTTTAAGGGATGAAAATGTGTTGCTAATGAATCGGTTTTTGACCAACGGCGGTATGTCTATACCCAAACTTATTGTATGGGATAATGTCAACCAAAACGTACTCGGAAGTTGGGGTCCTCGTTCCCAAAATGCCACAAAATTGGTAGAAGAACACAAGGTCCTGCATGGTGCTATATTGCCAGAGTTTAAGGAAAAGCTTCAAATCTGGTACAATACCGATAAAGGGCAGAGTATTCTAAAGGAATTAGTAGCGTTACTTGCTTTGAAATAAATAGGTAATGGTGCCTTTTTGAAGTGCTTTGGATGCGCTACTGAATTTTGCTTTTAAGGCGTAAGCAATCGCATTTTCTACCAAGCAGCCGTTGGATGTGCCTGAGCTTTTTCCGTTAAAACTGGCATCGGTAACATAGCCGTTAGCATTTACTTCTATATTCACTACTACTTTCCCTCCTTCTATACAGGTGTAGATTGGGGGCGGAAGCTTATAGCTATTGCGCTCTAACAAGGAGTAGGATATAGTCGTTCTTTTTTCGGCTAGATAATTTGTGAACTCTTGTTTTTGGCTTTCCTTTTCTCCTAAAAGCTGTTTTTTCTCTTCTCGTTTTTTAGAAAGTTCTTTTACTCTGGCTGCATATTCCGAGTCTGCAATTAAATCGTCGGATGGCTCCCCTTCCTCCGAAGCTGCTTTTTCTTCTAAAATCTCGTCTAGCGTCTTTAGTGGTTCTGGATTTCCGTAGCTGGGTTTGGCCGTTTCGTTAAAGGCTGTATGGGTCTCAATAGATTTCGACTGCTCCTTGGCCATTTCTTCTTCAAGAATTTCTTCCAGTAGTTCCTCGTCAAGGATCATTTCAACCATATAATCATCGTCCTCCTCTGTTTTTTCCCCTAATTGAATAGAATATAATACCAATACAACAATTGCCATAGAAAACATGGTAATTATTAAAGCTAATTGTTGCCTGCTTAGGTTCATGGAGTTATAACTTCTTTTTTTAAGAAATAGTGCAAAAAACAAGCCAAATGTAAAAGGCTTAGGTGTCTAGTCCTTTCAATACTATTTCTTCAAAGACCTCTGGGTCTAGAGCATTATCTACGTTGTAAACCCCTATTTTGGTTCTTCGAAGGGAAGATAAATGCCCCCCTGAGTCTAAGGCTTTTCCAAAATCGTGGGCAATGGAGCGAATATAGGTACCCTTGCTGCAAACAATACGAAACGTAATTTGGGGAAATTCTATCCCAGTTATTTCAAAGGCCGACAGGCTTACCTTTCTGGTTTGGATTTCTACTTTCTTACCTTCACGTGCGTATTCGTATAATCTTTTTCCATCTTTTTTAAGAGCGGAAAACACAGGTGGAGTCTGGTCTATCTCGCCAATAAATTTTTTAGTAGTCTCATGTACAAGTGCTTTGGTAATATGTTCGGTGGTAAAAGTCTGGTCTATCTCGGTTTCTAAATCATAGGAGGGTGTTGTTGCCCCAAGCGTTATGGTACCCTTGTATTCTTTTTCTTGTCCTTGAAACTCATGTATTCTCTTGGTGAACTTACCAACACATATAATTAATAGCCCTGTCGCTAAAGGGTCTAAGGTTCCGGCATGACCTATTTTAATCTTTTTCAAACTAAAGCGTTTTTTTAAAACCCACTTTAGTTTATTTACCGCTTGGAAGGAGGACCACCCCAAGGGCTTGTCTATCAATAATATTTCGCCGTTTAAGTAGTCTTCTTTTGTTTTCACGCTGTTTCTAAGTAATTATATTTTATCGCGTAACGCTTTGTTGAAATTGGCTTTCCAGTCGATAAATTAACCTAAAAGAAATACCCTAATCTGAAGTTTTAGAAAAGCGAAAAGAAGCATTAAAATTTGCCAAATATCTATCACAGAACTCCCATCTAAATTGGTGTAATTTTATGGATTTATAAAGCCATAAACAATGGCAATAAGCCCTACAATTAAACAGTATATAGCAAAATAGCTTAGCTTACTTTTCCGCACCAGTTTTATCATCCAAGTACAGGCAGCTAGTCCGGCAATAAAAGCTGCGATAAATCCTGCGCCCATAGCCACATTGTTTTCTCCATTAAACGTAAGGTCGCCGCTCAGTAAATCTTTTGCGATTTTTCCAAAAATCAAAGGTACCACCATTAAGAAAGAAAAGCGGGCTGCTTTTGATTTATCGACCCCTAAAAGAACAGAGGTGGATATGGTGGCGCCACTTCTAGAAATTCCGGGTAGCATTGCAATGGCCTGCGAAATCCCTACGATAAACGCAGTTGAAAAACTTACTTTTTTATCTGTATCCTTCGCTTTGTCTGCGAAGTAAAGTAGTACGGCGGTAATCAAGAGCATAAAGCCAACAAAGCGAATATTACCTCCAAAAAAAGCTTCTAATTGCTCTTCAAAGAACAATCCAACGAAAACAGCGGGGAGCATGGAGATAATGATTTTAACAGAAAACTGACTTTCTTCGTTCCATTTAAACTGAAAAAGTCCGCTAATAATTTCCCAAACATCTTTTCTGAACACCACAATGGTACTCAGCGCAGTTGCAAAATGGAGTATGACGGTAAATAACAGACTTTCTTCTGGCACAGAATTATCTCCAAGAATAGCTTTTCCTAATTCTAAATGGCCACTGGAAGAAACGGGTAAAAACTCTGTTAATCCTTGAATTATACCTAGGATAATGGCATCTAAAATTTCCAATTAGTTTTTGGTTTTATGCGGATTCAACAAAATTGCGTACACCTCTATACCAAGCCCTATAAGCACTAATGTCGGCGCTAAGCGAATTCTTCTAAAATTGAATATTTCAGGATTGAACACATTGGGGTCGTCTGTACCACCACCACTCATCAATATAAAACCCAAAGAAATACAGGCTAGGCCTATACACATGAAAAAGTAATTTTTCTTTTGAAATATAAATTCTTGTTTTGCGGAGGAGGATATGATTTTCTTCTTACTCATAATACAAAGTTAGCAAAGTTGGTCATAAGTCTATTAATGTCAGTGAATAAAAGGAGTGTTCAGTATAGGTAATGCCTAATAATAGAGCTCGTCTGTTCTAAGGTTTAAAAATCGTTGGGTAGCAAAATAAGTACTAGCCAAAGAAATAAGGATGCCTAACACGAAAACACCCACGAGTAAACTTATAATGATATAAGGGTCGTCTAAAAGTCCTAAATCTTCGAAATTGGTATTTACGTAATACAGCACGCCAGCTATGGCTATCAAAGCCAAAAGGGCCCCTAACATACCTAATTTTATATTTTGCCATATAAAAGGTTTTCGGATAAAGGTTTTTGTGGCCCCAACCATTTGCATCGTTTTAATGACGAATCGTTTGGAATAGATAGATAAGCGAATAGAACTATTGATTAATAATACAGCGATAAGCGTGAAAATAGCACTAGCGGTTAAAATCCAAAAACCGATTTTTTCAACACTTTCGGCTACCATACCTACCAGTACCCTGTCATAGCTTACCTCGTCCACATAACTTTTTGCAGAGAGGGTATTTGCAATTTCTATTACTTTTTCTTCCGTTACAAAATCTGCCTTTAGGTTTACATCGATAGAGTTTTTTAAGGGATTATAGCCAAGGTAATCCACAAAATCCTCCCCAATAGCTTCACTATGTTGTTTGGCTGCTTCTTCTTTGGATACATAAATAGCGGATTTTGTATAGTCCGCCATGGCCAAGGTTTTTTGTAATTGTTCTATCTCTATCTCCTTGGCGTTCTCTTTAAGAAATATAGAAATGGTAATCTGCTCTTTGGAGCGGTCTGCCATTTTTTTGGTATTCAAAACCAGCAGCCCCAATATTCCCAACAAAAATAGTACCAAGGCAATACTAAGTACCACCGAGAAATAGGAGGAAATCAGCTTTCGCTTTTGGTAATTTTCAAAAGAAGTGCTCATAGGGCTGTTTAAGTACTGTAAAAATAGGAAAGTAAAGTGAAATGAGCCTTAACAATGCTATCATTTAACGAGATGAGTAACTGGCTTTAAAAATCATTTCTAATGGATTCAAACTAACATAAAACACTATCTTTTTAAAACAAAATATCCGGTGCGGTGCGTGTCTTCTATGCGTAAGCGATACCAATAATTCCCCGAAGGCATTTGAGTTCCGTTAAAAGTACCGTCCCACGCGGGGTTGTTTTCACCTGCATTTTTTAGTAGTTGTCCAAATCGATTAAAAATGGATAGCTCATAGGAGGTAAAGAACTCCAGGCCCTCTGGTAAAAATAGGTCATTGTTTCCATCGGCATTCGGGGTAAAGAATTTAGGAATTACCAAGTGGATGAATTCTTTACGTTCCACACCGCAGTTGTCTCCATAACGGAAATTAATCGTGTACCTACCTCCAGAAATTGTTTCAAATACCGGACTCGCTTGAAAAGTACCGTTGTTTAAGGAAAATTCAAACTGCCCTGAGTTCTCTAAATCAACTATAATGTCAGAGTCATCAGACCGAATACTAGTAATTATTGGAAGTGTAACTGGTGCTACAGTGATGTTTTTAATATTGGAGCAGCCTTCGGCATTAGTTACCGTTACCGAATATTCCCCTGGGGCGGTTATGGAAATCTCTTCTGTGGTTTCCCCTGTATTCCATATATAACTAACGTAGTCCAAATTCGCAGAAATGATAATGGCGCGTCCATCGCAAATCTCAATGGCTTCGTCATTGACTTGAGGTATTGGGTTTATGGTATAGACAAGCGTTGTCCTGTTGTCCGATGGGCAATTTATACTTCCTGATAGTGCTTCGGCAAAGTAGGTGCCCGAAGCAGTTGGTGTAAAGCTAACGGTATTTTCCGCTAAAAGCGCACCAGCTATTGGTGCGTCGTACCAATTAACAGAGGTTCCAACTGGAACGGAAACTAGCAAAGGTGTTTCCTCATTTTCACATACGTTTACATTACCATTGCTAACTGGTGGCTGCGGTGTAGGAATGATGATTACTTCAAAAATATCGGATAGTATATTACAGATGTCATTGGATAAATTTATTGCATCTTCCGCCACCTTTACCCTAAAATAGGTTGTAGTGTTGATTGTTGGTGTGGTATAGGTGCTGTTGTTTTCCGCTGGAATATTCATCCAAAGCACTTGATCATTACTTTGCTGCCATTGGTAAGCGTGACTCGTAAAAATTGAAAAGTCGGGCGTTGCCACTAAGGTTCTGTTTATAGCTACTGCTCCTTCGCAAACAATAATTCCTGTTTCGTTTTGATTATCGGTTAAAGTAACGGTGTCTCCACAAGAAGAAAAAGCGATATCATCTATGGCAAGGTCATTTCCGCAGCCTCCATTACTATTATTTCGTATTTTTAGAATTACGGAGGTCTGTCCTGGAAGGGTTCTGAATACTAGAGCATACTGTTCCCATAACGGTGCGTTGCGGTTGGGAATATCGCCCGTATCGCCTTGTGCCAAAAGATTGGTGTCTGTTTCGTCCCAAATCTGAAAGCGCACGTTTACCGGAATACCTATACCTTCACAAGAACTCTGTGGAAGTAGGTTTATGAGCCAAGCAGAAAATTCATAACTTGTATTTTCGCACAAGCCTGTTGCAGGCCGCTGGTAGAATTCCCCAGCGGTAAAACTGGCATTAACGAGAAAGGCTTTACCGTTAGCATCACCAGGCGTGTGATCTGGTACATTGTGCCAATCAAAAAAGTTGGTAGTACTAGAAATAGTGTAATTCCCATCGCTCGGCATGCTTGTTACAAAGTTATACGTAGTGGTACCTACTGGTAAAGCAGGGCCATTTGTAAGGCCGGATCCAAAATCCTCTGTAAAAATAGGACTGCCCGAGTTTCCACCACAAAAGCCAAGTTGCCCACTAAGTTCATTGGAGAAAAATCCAATGATACAAAAGAAAAGGAAGAGGGATTTTAAGGGATTTTTTTTCACAATTTTAAAGATACTGTTTTTGGGTATAATGTTTTGTTTTCCGAGTAATTCCATAGCTAAAAGTGTTAATCATCAATATCTTTTTAACTTTCATCGATTACGCCTATTTTTGCCCCGTAAAATAAGGGCATCTTAAAGTATCGATACCTGATATCCTAAGCATGAACTTTTGGTTTTTTATACAGCTATCCTATGAACTACGATTTTAATAAAATAGAAGAGAAATGGCAAACCTATTGGGCCAAAAACCACACCTTTAAGGCAGAGAACAATTCTGATAAAGAAAAATTTTACGTTTTAGATATGTTTCCGTACCCCTCAGGTGCAGGTCTCCATGTAGGTCATCCTTTAGGATATATCGCTAGTGATATTTATGCCCGTTATAAAAGACATAAAGGATATAATGTTCTGCATCCGCAAGGATATGATTCCTTTGGATTACCAGCAGAACAATATGCAATACAAACGGGTCAGCACCCTGCAATAACAACTGCTGAGAATATAAAGACATATCGACGACAACTAGATCAATTGGGTTTTTCGTTTGATTGGAGTAGGGAAGTGCGAACATCTGACCCTAGTTATTATAAATGGACACAATGGATTTTTATACAGCTATTCAATTCTTGGTACAACAAGGATACCGATAAAGCAGAAGACACTAAAAGCTTAATCGCCGTTTTTAAGTCGGATGGAAATACAGGTATAAATGCGGTTTGTGATGATGTTATCAAAGAATTTACGGCAGTGGATTGGGCAGCATATTCTGATACTGAAAAACAGGAAATTCTATTAAAGTACAGGTTAACATATTTGGCAGAAAGTGAGGTCAACTGGTGCCCTGCATTGGGAACGGTATTGGCGAATGATGAAATTGTAAATGGAGTTTCCGAACGTGGAAGTCACCCCGTTATCCGCAAGAAAATGACGCAATGGAGCATGCGTATTTCTGCGTATGCGCAGCGTTTGCTAGATGGTTTGGGAAAAATAGATTGGCCACAGCCATTAAAGGATTCGCAAACCAATTGGATTGGTCGTTCCCAAGGAGCATCGGCTGTATTTAATATAAATGGTCACGATGCCGTTATTGATGTTTTTACAACAAGGCCCGATACTATTTTTGGTGTTTCGTTTATGACCTTAGCGCCTGAACACGATTTGGTAGCTAAAATCACTACTGACGAGCAAAAAGCTAAAGTTGAGGCGTACATAGAAGCTACCGCAAAACGTTCTGAGCGAGATCGTATGGCAGATGTGAAAACTATTTCTGGTGCTTTTACCGGTGCTTACGCTGAACATCCATTTACAAAAGAACCTGTGCCTATTTGGATAGGAGATTATGTTTTGGCGGGGTATGGAACTGGTGCTGTGATGTCCGTTCCTTGTGGAGATCAGCGTGATTATGATTTTGCGAAACACTTTAATATTCCTATTCCTAATATATTTGAAGCGGTGGATATTTCTGAAGAAGCCTTTGCCGATAAAGAGAAAGCGGTTATCGCGAATTCCGACTTTTTAGACGGATTAGGGCAGAAGGAGGCCAGTAAAATAGCTATTCAAACACTTGAGACTTTAGGCCAGGGTGAAGGAAAAATAAACTACCGCTTGCGCGATGCCGTTTTTAGTCGCCAGCGCTATTGGGGAGAACCTTTTCCGGTGTATTATATAGATGGGATGCCGCAAATGATTGCT
>JBLICT010000005.1:0-40420 GCA_047632415.1 Maribacter sp. | reverse complement strand
CTCAGACCAAAGTAATTATAGAAAGATGGCCCAATATATGGTCCCGTAAATTTTAATATTCATCTTAAATGATAAAGATCGCAAACGCACCTTGCTCGTGGGGTGCACTGGAATTTGATTTGGAAGAAAAATCAGAAGAGATTGGTTTTGGACAAGTATTGGACGAAATCAAAGATACGGGCTACATTGGAACAGAATTGGGCGATTGGGGCTACATGCCTACGGACCCGGACCTACTAAGGACCGCGATAGATAGCAGGGGGCTAGAACTCTTAGGAGCATTTGTTCCAGTAGCCTTGGTAGATGAGCGAACGCATGAAATGGGTATCCAATCCGCACTTCGTGTTGCTGAACTCATGTATAAGGCAGGATATAAAAATACTTTCATAGTTTTAGCTGATGATAATGGAAGTGTTCCAGAACGAACAAAAAATGCAGGAAGGATTACCCCAGAAATGGGACTGACCGAAGCCCAATGGAAGACGTATACCACAGGTGCAGAAAAAGTAGCGAAAGCCGTTAAAGAAGCTTATGACCTAAGAACCGTTTTCCATCATCATTGTGCGGGCTATGTGGAAACACCGTATGAGATAGATACCCTAATGTCACTCACTGACCCCAACTTATTGGGATTATGTTTGGATATGGGGCATTATGCCTTTGGTGGAGGTGACCCTATAACTGCATTAAAAAAACATTCTGACAGAATTTGGCATGTTCATTTCAAGGATTTTGACCCTAAAGCAGCGCGACACTCAAAAGAGGCTGGCGGTGATTATTTTGATGCCATAAAAAGAGGTGTCTTTTGTGAACTTGGAAAGGGGTCGGTAGACTTTAAGACGATTGTTAATTTATTAAAAGAAAAAAACTACGACGATTGGATTGTAGTTGAACAGGATATTCTCCCAGGTATGGGTGCACCTAAAAAGTGCGCCGAGAATAATCGGGCATTTATTAGATCATTAGGTTTGTAACAAAATTATAAATTATGACAAAGTTTAAAATAGCATTAGCTGGTTTAGGAAGAATAGGAAAGATTCATCTGGATAATCTATACCAAACACCCAACACAGAAGTTGTTGCTGCAACCGATCCAGATGACAATAGCCTACAATACGCTAAGGATAAAGGTGTACCACATACGACTAGTAGCTTTGAAGAAATGCTAGGTATTACTGAAATTGATGCTATTTTAATTTGCTCACCCACCGATACCCATGCCAACTATGTGGAACTTTCTGCAAAAGCGGGTATACACGTTTTTTGTGAAAAACCATTAGACCTTTCCGTACAACGGGTTATAGAAGTATTGGAGGTGGTGGAAAAAAATAACGTGAAATTAATGCTGGGGTTCAATAGAAGGTTTGATAAAGAATTTAGAAAGGTAAGAGACCTCGTTAAAAATAATGCTGTTGGCCAACCACATTTAGTCAAAATAACAAGCAGAGACCCAGGCGCACCTCCTGTTAGCTACATTGAAAAGTCAGGAGGTCTGTTTTTAGATATGACCATACATGATTTTGACATGGCCCGCTATGTTGTAGACAATGAAATAGTAGAGGTGTACGCCAAAGGGGCGGTTTTGGTGGACCCTGCCATAGGAGCTGCTGGGGATATTGATACAGCGGTGGTCACCCTTACCTATTCAGACGGTAGTATGGCCATTATAGATAACAGTAGGGAAGCTGCTTATGGTTATGACCAACGTGTAGAGGTTTTTGGATCAAAAGGTATGGTACAGTCCAACAATAATTTTCATGACTCCCACAAGCTCTATAATAAAGAAGGAATCCATGCCGCCCTTCCCTTACATTTTTTCTTGGAACGCTATCAAGAAGCCTATAAAACAGAAATGCAAGATTTTATAAAAGGGCTTTCAAACGGAATAAAAATGCCCGTTGATGGTAATGACGGACTACAATCCTTGAAAATAGGTCTTGCAGCTATTAAATCCTTGAAGGAAAATAGACCTGTGAAGATATCAGAGATTGTTTAGTATAAGATGTATTCCTACTCATTTAAAAGTTCAATTTATATGAAGAAGCAGATAGCTTTCCTATTCTTACAATTATTGTTTTTATCATCATTTACGTTCGCTCAAAAAGCTAAAAAACTGGATGTCATGTCCTTTAATATAAGATATGATAATCCAGAGGATGGTAAACAGAATTGGCATCATAGAAAGGAGAATGTGGTGCGCATGATTCATTTTTATGATTTAGATATCATAGGACTGCAAGAAGTTTTGGTAAATCAACAAAACTATCTAAAAGAGAGCCTAAGCGAATACAAATCTGTTGGTATTGGACGGGAAGATGGCAAGGAAAAGGGAGAGTTCGCCTCAATTTTTTATAAAAAAGATAGGTTTAAGATATTAAAAAGTGGCACGTTCTGGTTAAGTGAAACCCCTGATAAAATTAGTAAAGGATGGGATGCTGATTTGGAAAGAATTGCAACATGGGCGGTATTTAAGGATAAGAATACAAGAGAAGAATTCATCTTTATGAATACCCATTTTGACCATATAGGAAACATAGCCCGTGTTGAAAGCGCTAAATTATTAAAAGAAAAAGCTATAGAATTAGCAGGAAACCTCCCTTTGATTCTAACAGGTGATTTTAACCTTGTTCCCGAGTCAGAAGGCATCAGAACTTTGATTAAACCCGATGGAAAAAATACCTTAATCAATGCCAGTAGTGCAGCTACCTTTACTTATGGTCCAAACTGGACCACCTGCGGTTTTGATAACAGGCCTTTCGAAGAACGGAAAGTAATAGATTATATTTTTTTAAAAGGAATTAGCAAAGTGACTAAATATGCGGTATTTTCTGAAATGTTAGAGAACGTATTTTTATCCGATCATTGTCCAGTTTTTGCACAAATAGAATTATAGTACATTCTTAACGCTATCGAATTTTAAGGATTGTAAAGTTAATTCAACTAACAGAAATATCTTCGCTTGCGCCAGTAAAATTATTGGTCTTTAAATGCTGTGAAATTAGGTTTGTTACCCATTTCGAAAACCAAAGAACTACTGCTCATAATCTGACTGTAGGTTATAAAAGGGGTAGCTAACATTTTTCCATCTAAAGTAACGGATTGAATGTATTTGTTTTCATCAGAAAGCTTATTTGCCGTAATCGTAAATTTCTTAGGTTCCCCATCTTTTAGCAATCGCATTGTAATTTCTGGAAACTGAGGTGCACCAAGCGCATAAATCTCCGTAGCCGATGTTACAGGGTAAAAGCCCATAACACCAAATACATACCATGCAGACATTTGGCCGCAATCATCATTCCCATTAATCCCTAAGGGTTCATTTCTGAAATTTTCCTCTGAAGTATGTTTTCGAATAAGTTCCTGAGTTTTCCACGATTGTCCCGCATAGTTAAACAAGTATGCATAATGATGTCCAGGTTCATTGTCATGGCGATAATGACCATCACTGAAATTCTCATCTAATTTCTTAGTGAATTCCATCTTCCCACCATAGAGATCTATCATACCGGATATATCGTGCATAGCCCCAAAATGATACGTCCATTTACCTCCTTCAGTAAAACCCTCCTGCGAATTTCTGTGCCAGTCTCCATTAAAAAGCCTAGCATTTAGAAACCCCATACTTGGGTTATATAGATTTTTATAATTTTTGCTCCATCCCATTAATCGGTCATAATCTTCCTGTTTATTCAGGTCTTTTGCCATTTGAGCTATTGAGAAATCATCAATACCAAACTCAATAGTCCTCGTCACCGATTCTCTAGTTCTATCCGCGGGGACATATCCTAGAGAATGATAAAAACTTAGTCCTCCCCTAGCCTCATATAAAACACCTTCATTACGATCGCCCCAATTTTTTTCGGTATCCAAATAAGGGGGTTGAATGGCATTTTTACGTATGGCCTCATAAGCCAAATCTATGTCATAATCCCTAAATCCTTTCACATAAGCATCGGCAATAACAGCATCTGCATGCGTACCCACCATAATGTTAGTATAGGTTGGGTTGGGCCATTTGGGAAGCCATCCGCCTTCTTGGTACATTTGCAATAAAGATTGTACCATAGGACTTACCCTTTCTGGCTGTGTAAAATGTAATAACGGATGTAAGGCTCTAAAGGTATCCCACAAGGAGAAGTCATTATATGAAATTCCTTCATGAACTTGATCGTCAAAAGGGCTGTAATAACGCCCATATTCAGAAAATTCACGAGGAAACAACATGGTATGAAAAAGAGCTGTGTAAAAGATTGATTTTTTATCTTCAGATTCACTCCGGACCTCAATACGTCTCAAGTTTATTTACCAGACTTGTCGCGTTTCCTGAACCACATTATCAAATTCCCAATGTGGTATTTCAATTTTCAAATTCTTTCTAGCCTGCTCTAAACTTATAAAGGAGGTAGCAATTTTAACCTTTACAATTTCGTTCTTTTTCGTCTTAAAACTTATGTACCCCCCCATTCTTGAACCATATTGTTCTTTAGCCAATGGTACGATATCGGGTTCGGTTCTAAATAAATTCCAAGTGCCGAAAGATTCAAATTTCTTATCAAACTGTATTACAAAATATCCTTTAAAATCACTAAGTTCGGGACCAAGATGCGAAGACATTCTTTCTGGATTGTATCCCGTAATTTCCTGCTCTTCCTTATCAATCTTAATATATCCTTGGAAATTTTTTTTGTTCTCAGTAATATTCGTGCCTTGTATGATTAAATGTGATTGCTCTGATTTAGGAAATGTAAACTGAAACATTCCACAACGTGAAGTTGCCGCTATTTCACCCTTTATGCTATTCTTCCCCTCGCGCATCACAACAGAATAATAATTGGGTTTAGAAATCTCATCTTTATGTGAAAAGGGTAGTGCCCTGTCATTAGGAAGTAATTTCAAATCTCCTATTTGTGGCATAATACTAACATAACCATAATCGCCCATCCATACCGTTGGCTGATGTGTTGCCATAAATCCCTTTATAGAAGAATCCTCATAAACATAAGGCATTTCACTTATTTTGTTCTCCCTTGTCTGTGCCACGAAGTTTGTCATAGCAAATGGAGGACCTACGCATGGCATAGTCCCTCCCCCATCTTTTCCTTCTGAAAAACCAAGAATGGAGGTTCCAATCAACGGGTTAACATAATCCACTTTCATTTTTTCCTGCCCCCAGCTTGGTGAATTAATTAGTATGAGCAAAAGCACACATAACATTCTTCTAAAGTCTGTTTTCATTTCCATTGCTTTATATCTAATTTCCACTACGCTGTTTTAATGGCATAACAAGGCCACTGTTTAAATTGATTTGAAAGTAATTGGAGGGTTCACCGTTCATAAATTTATCCAATATAGACATGAGCTCAAGCATACTTCGTTTTATCGAGTCTTTGCCGACCACCATATCCTTATTCAGAAAAGAGCTTGCTATTAACTGATATTCGCTAAGGCGCTCTTGACCAATATCCTTATGTGCAAGCTGGTCTGCACTTCTCAGTCTATAAAGATCAAATAGGAGATCGGCACCAGACCAATCTTCAAGACTTTTGGAATTAAATTTATCATTTCCAAGACGAATCTCGGTTCTGAGTAATAGGTTGGAAATAAAATCTTTTTCTGTTTTCATTCTAAGAATTAAATCCTTAAAACCTTCTCCTTGCGTAGCATATGATAGCGCCAATAATTCCTTCCCTGAACTGTTCAGCAAAAAGGTTGAAAATTCTTTTGGCCAATCTGACGGCAAAAAACGCAACCTTACCAATTCCTTTAAATGCCAATTGGTAAATTCGCCGTAGTCTTTTGAAGATAAAATAGTACGGTCCCAAATATTTTCATCTCCAATACGCTTTAAAAAGTCATATTCTTGCTCATACAACTCAAAAAATTCATTAAAACTAGGAACAGTGTTCACTAGCACCGTCTCAACATTCACGATTCCGTTTTTTTTTAGGGTTACTACCTTGTATGCAGGTTTATATGCAGCCAAGGACGGCACCTGTACATTTACCAATGTCTTGCCATTAACGCTACTGTAAACCCCTGTGTCATTCATATGCATATGACCGCCAAAATGAAGCTTAAGGCCCGCTTGGGTAAAAATTTCCGCCACCTTTTTGTTAGGAACCCGACTATTTTGCATTTTACCCCCCACCAACAAATTACCTATTTCCTCAGAAGCCCCATTAGTAAAATCTACCATGGGGTAGTGACTAAAAGCAATAAGCGTTTTTCCGTGCTTTTTTGCCTCTTGGACAATCCTACCAACCCAATCTACAAGGTACCTTTTGTTCGTTAGTAAATTATCGTGCCCTAAACCAGTGTTTGGGTATTCCAAAGTGTTCGTATCATCATTTAAGGCAACTTCCTTTTCTAAATAGGTGTTGGCATCAAGCGATATTAACCATAGCCCGTCTATAGGTTCTACTACATAACTAAGATCTGGTAAAACTATGTTGTTAGACCCAATGAGAAGGCTTCTTTCTTGCAACATAGCTTCGCTTTTAGCTTTATCATAGTTATAATCCTTATAGGTATAATTGGAAAATGGAGAGGCCCAATAGCCATATTCCTGTTTAGGATAAAAACCATAATCACCGAGCATTTGGCTTATTCCCTCATATCCTAAATTTTGAATGTCTTTAGTAATCACAACGGGATGCTCTTTGCTCAAATCAGTCACATGCATTGTAGCATCAGAAAAAATGGGCTGCTGTTTACCATCCTCCCCTAAAAAGTCATTTTTCCCATGGTTATGGTTAACAGGCCTTACTACATCATGATTGCCTGTGGCTAAAAAAAAAGAAATATTATGATTTTTAGAGTATCGCTCCAAAATTTCCTTTAGACCTCGGATATGTAAAGGCTGACCATCGTCTGAGAAATCCCCAGGAAGAAGAACGTGCTTTATATTTCTTCCCACCACATCGTCAAGTGCAGCTATAAAAGCGAAATAATTTTCATTAAAAATTCTTGTGGAACGCAACTGGCTACTCATAGTACGTATCAATACATCCGCTCCACTGCTAGGGTTTTTAACACCATTATAATCAGAATCCTCCAACTCTCCATATACATCTTGTAAATGAACATCAGCAATGACTGCAAATTTAATTTCTTTTTGGCTCAACTCATCTTGCCTAGTACAAGAAGACACAAAAAAACCTAAAACCAAAAGAGCGCCGTAACTGATTTTTCTAAAAAAACACATTTCCTTTCATAAGATTTCCATACCGTATAAAGCTAGTGATTTATGGTTATCCCAACGATTATTGTTATACAAACGTTTGCAACTATTACAAGAAGATTATTTTAAAATTTACTGTGTTGATTGAAATAGAACTAGACACCCGTGTATTTAGATTAGCAGTCTTTGGTGCGTTTGTAAACTAAGACAAAACAGCCTCTAAATTAGAAATCAAAAATGGTGAGCTAGTAGTGCAACTTAAAAACCTATTGGTACTAGGTTTCTTTATAGAATAGCGAAAAATAAAAAGACAGGGTTTCCCCTGTCTTTTTCCCAAATCTTACCATGAACTTAACCTACTTATGCTATGGTTCTGCCAATATAGTTCTAGGTTATTTTATCACCGAGATTATTAGTCAAACTACCGCTAACTTAGTTCTATTGCGAATTAATTAAAACGAACTGGAAATATAGAACCCACCTTTCAGAAGATTTATAGTTTACATTCCGAGTCACACAATATGCTTTGTCCAGAAAAGAATTTTAAAATTCAATAAGCGATAACACCCAACTTTTTGTGTAGTTATGTTCCTATGAACTATTTGTTAGCCATAAGCCACATTATATTAATTTAAATATATTAATTGAACAGGTATACTCCCTCCCCTGAACCATACCCTTACTATTTTGCTTTTACTCGTTAGTTTTACCCCAAGCCCATGCGGAAGTCGGACAACCCTCCACTGCAATCCTCCCCATGTAGACAAGGTTTTAAGGATAACTCCAAAAAGGTTTAAGATATCGATAACAGTGAATGTTATTCCCGCTTATTAAAACAGAAATGATATAATTAATTATGATGCTACTACTATTATCTATACCTAATTATAGTAATAATGTATAGATTGCGTAAATCATTAAAATTGGTAAGCAAAATAAAAAAGTGATGATTCTAAAAAGTATTAAAAGCTTGTTTGTTTTCATCTTATGTTTGGCTTCAATGCCTATTTTTAGTCAGCTTCAGAACAAGGTCAGTCAGAATGGAGCTCATACAGAATTGTATTTTAACAATCCAGTGAAGACTACCTCGACATTCAGCAAGGTCATAGGTTCACCATATCTTAATGAGAAGTTTCTACCTGCAAGCGTCAATAAGTCAAAGATGACTTATTTTGTACGATTTAATGCTGTTGAAAACAATATTGAATTTAGAGGGGAAAATGATGTAATTATGACCCTCCCAAAGTCAGATGTGTATGAAATCAAACTTCTGGACGGTTCAAATAAGGAATATGAAACGCATTCCTTTAAAGATGAAGATAAAGGGGTGAGTAATACATTTTTTGAAAAAATATATATCCATCATGATTTTGTAATTTACCTAAAGGAAAATATATATTTCACTCCGGTTAGGTTGGCTAAGCATAGTTTTGAGGCCCATAGACCTGGAAAATTCACTAAAGCCAAGGAAACCTTTTACGCTACAGATGTTACAAGTGAATCTGAAAAACTTACAGAATTACCTAAAAAAGAAAAGCAATTTGTGGCGCTTTTTGGTGAGCACGCAGCACGAATAAAGCAGTTTATTAAAAAAGAGAAATTAGAAATAGATACAAAAGAAGACTTAATTAAGATTATGAAATTTTATCATAATCAATAGCGGACTCACCATATTTAACTTACCGACGACGCAAAGTCATATATCGCCGATAAAGCTATTTGCAAACATGATTTTTATTATTTTTTCTGCCAGTTTAATCCGTGTTTAACATAGGCCGTATCGAAAACGAATAATCATACTGTTTGGGATGAATCGTATATTCATCATGTACCAAAGCTCCCCATGAATTATCGCCACCAACGCCCATTTGTAAATGATCAATATTCCATTGCACTGTGTCTCCGATTTTGATATCTGCTCCATGTTTTTTGGTAACGGGTACCAATCCAGAGGCAGAAATGCCCGCATCTTCGCTATTAAAGTCGATTTCTTTCATAGCAAAAGGCCAAGTACTAGAGTTTAGTAGCTCATTACTTTTAAGTTCCAAGGTTACTATATCTGAAGAAAGCCGCAACCAGCGAACATCTGTCTTATTTCCAGTTTCTTGCGGCCTCATATATCTATGGAATTGCTCCGCTACCTTTCCGCTATAAATACCTGTCTTAACACCAGTTTTTCTGTCCCAATAACTTTCCATAGGGCCATTACCGTACCAGGAGATATCAGTATACGAATTGGGAAGTGTTAGATACATCCCCAATTTCGGAATGTTCGGCAGCTCTTTTTGATTCGGTTTAAAGTGATAATCAATATTCAAAATTCCATTCGCTAAAATTTCAAAATCAACTTTAACATCGGCCTCTGCATTGGGAAGTGCATAAGCAACCCTGAACGAAACACCTTCTTGGGTCTTGGCAGGTTGCCCGATTAATTTAGCGGAATAGTTATAGGAAGCTTCCTGCCAAATTTTGGCCCATTTGTCCATTCCGTTTCCTAAATCGTTATCGGTAAGCGGTCTCCAAAAATTAGGTCTAATAGGCTGGTTGGTAATCTTTTTTCCTTCAAAGGCCCACGCTATAAACTCACCTGTCTTACTGTCGATTCTAAGGTCCGTTTTATCATTTTGTATTTGAATATCCTCCCCAGAAGTGACTATTTGCAACGCTATTTTATGAGGAAGGACCTCGACACGCCTTGTCCCCTCATTAAGAATAAACTGATCCCAAGACACTTCATAGCCCTTGGGAACCAAAGATGTTTCATTTTTCTGGATTAGGCTAACCTCTAAAATATATTCTTCTTCAGAAATAAAAACATTAGGAATGTTATCAAACTGAATTTTTTGTGTTTGCTGCGCTGGAACATTCAGTTCAGTTTTGGACTGCTGATAGACTTCCCTTCCATTATTCAAAATTTTAAAATGCACCTCTTTATCTGAAAAATCGGCAAAGAAATTTTTATTTTCAATTGCTATAATTCCATTTCCTAAATAGCTGAATTGAACAGGCTCATACACCTTTTTAACCTCCAAAAGGTGGGGATTTGGCTTGCGGTAAGGATTTACCAAACCGTTATTCAAAAAGTTACCGTCCGTAGGTAAATCCGGATGGTAGTCATGGCCATAGGCAAAATAGGGTTTGCCATTTTCATCTTTGTATTCTAAGCTTTGATCTACCCAATCCCAAATAAAACCACCTTGTAGGTTGGGGTACGTTTCTATGATATCCCAATAATCTTGAAGATTTCCAACTGAATTTCCCATGCCATGAGCATATTCGATTATGATTGAGGGTTTGCCTGAATCTGATTTCCCGTGTGCGATGAGGTACTCCGGTTTAGGATACATGGGGCAATAGAGATCGGTATAACCCTCTTTCCCTGCAGGTTCATATTGTACGATTCTATTGTCGTCCTGTTCTTTTAGCCATTTGTAAGTTGTCCTAAAAATCTCACCTTCACCAGCTTCGTTACCCAACGACCAAGAATAGATTGAAGCATGGTTCCTATCCCGCAAGTACATTCGTTGCGTGCGCATCATGTGGGCTGGTAACCAACTCATCTCATTGCCGATTTGGGTCTTTTCGTCAATAGCTAACGGATGACTTTCGATATTGGCCTCATCGACCACGTAAAGCCCGTATTGGTCGCAAAGTTCTAGCCAATAAGGGTCGTTTGGGTAGTGTGAACTTCGAACGGCATTTATATTGTTCTGTTTCATTAGTTTGATGTCCTTTTCCATAGATGCCCTAGAGACTACGTGGCCGGTTAACGGATCCGTTTCATGTCGGTCTACCCCTTTAATATAGATAGCTTTTCCATTGAAAAGCACTTGACTGTTCTTGATTTCAACTCGTTTAAAACCCGTGTTTCTTTTTATATACTGATTATTTTTAGAATTGTCAGAATCTTCCAATGAAATGGCAAGTTGGTATAAATTCGGTAGTTCCGCCGACCATTGTTTCACGTTTTTAATAATGTTTTCCGATGTGAAATTGACACTCGAACCAGCTGGAATTTCAATGGTCCCCGTTGTTTTGTAAATTGATGTATACCCATCCAGAAGTTCTAGATTTATAATTCTGGATACGGCTTGTTCAGAATTGTTTTGAAAAGAAACAGTGTCCTTAAATATTCCGTTTGTGTAGGTGTCATCTAGATTAGTATAAACGTAGTAATCCGACATAAAGACCTTGGGCTGGGCATAGAGGTAAACACTGCGCTCAATACCACTCATACGCAACATGTCTTGGCTTTCTAAATAACTAGCATCGCTCCAACGGAATAGTTGCAGAGCTATCAGGTTCTTCCCTTCGGATAAGTATTCGGTAATATTGAATTCTGCAGGAGTTTTACTGCCTTGTGAATAGCCCACATAACTACCATTGATATAGACGTACATGGCCGATTTAGCTCCTGCAAAATGGAGGATTACATCTTCGGCCAAGAATTCTTTTTCAAGATTAATCTCTTTATGATAGGTACCTACTGGATTGTAGTCGTTTGGCACATCAGGCCATTTGGTAGTAAAGGGATAGCGTTCATCCAAGTAAATGGGATAGTCGTAGCCTTCAACTTCCCAATTTGCAGGAACAGGAATGGTATCCCAACCACTGTGGTCAAAATCCACATTTTGAAAGGTGGTGGGGCGTTGCTTAGGGTCTTTTGTAAAATGAAACTTCCAATCACCATTTAGACTTAAATAACGTTTAGAACTTTCCATATTAAAAATAGTATCTGATTCGAACCCAAAAAAAGTAGCCCTAGGCGGTAGTTTATTTTCTTCGAATATTTGATGGTTGAAGTGGTTTACCTGCGCGGGTACTTCAGGTAAAGGTTCTTGTTTACAGCTGATAACTAAAGCTGAAAGAAAGATAAGCAAGCGCTGTTTATTGTTCATCCTATGTTTTAATAGATTCAATTTTTTTCTAAAACTTTCATTGAGAATTTTCCTTAACTAAAATAATAACTCCGCTACATCGGCCATAATAATTATGAGGGGGCTACTGTGCATTTTAGTTTTTTGATAATGGGAATCTTCTCCTGTGATACGACACTTTTCTTTGTTCTGGCGCCTGTAAACCTCTTGTAGACCTTAAAATAATTTTACCCCAAGGGAATTTACTAAAATTTCGACTGTCACGTAGGAAATCTCTGGTACAAATCCCTTCCAGACTACTAAAAGCGCTCACGACATTGAGCGCTTTTTGTTTTACCCTTGTACTTAGATGGCATGCGTAGTCCTACTATTTCTTGGACTATTCGAGTCCATTTTAAACTGAATAAAATAGCTAGTAAATTGTTTTAAAAGATCATAAATCGTTAAATTTTTTTAAATCGTCAATATAAATAGTGGCACTTTTATATATTGAAGTGAATTAAGGGTGATTCTTGAATTTGCCCATGGCATTGCTGTATCTTGTACTTATTCTCCTTCTGAAGATATTTATATCAAAAGACTTCAGTTCTTACAATATGGGATAGTTGAGTAAAAATAGAAACAAACAAAGTTGAACTATGGGGTATTTAAAAATGAGGACTATTTTTGCACTTACAATGTTAACCATATGTATGTCATGTGGACAAAAGGCGGAAAAAAAGGAAGTCGAAAAGGGTGTTGACGAGCCTCAACAATGGCTCACTTATAATGGTAAGAATCAAGAATCAAAGCATATCGTACTTGTTTCTGGTGATGAAGAATATCGTTCTGAGGAGGCACTTCCGCAATTAGCCAAAATACTCTCGAAGCACCATGGTTTTAAATGCACTGTTTTGTTCGCACAAGACCCAGAAAAACCTGGAATCGTTAACGCTAATTATGTGAAAAACATTTCCGGTTTGGAAAGCTTGGAAAAGGCTGATATGATGGTGATTTTTACTCGATTTCGTGCACTGCCAGATTCACAAATGCAGTATTTCGACAACTATCTAAAGGCAGGCAAACCTTTAATAGGAATCCGTACCGCTACCCATGCATTTAATTTCGGGAAAGTCGCTAATACCAATTTTGCACATTACAGTAATGCTTATTCAGGAGATAAAACGGAGTGGACCGATGGTTTTGGCAGGCTAATGCTTGGAGAAAAATGGCATACCCATCATGGTCATCATAAAAATCAGAGTACGCGTGGTGTTATAGCAGAGGATGCAACATCCCATCCTGTTACTAACGGCATTGAAAGTGGAAGTATTTGGGGCCCAACAGATGTTTATGGCGTACGTTTTCCACTTCCTGGAGACAGCGAGCCTATTATCTTGGGACAAGTCATCAATAGAGAAGGAGGATTTGATGAAAACGATATATTCTTTGGGATGAAACCTACGGATAAAATACTGGCTACTGAAAACAGCGAAGGAGTAAAAGTAAATGATATTCTCATGCCAATTACATGGACCAAAAGCTATCAAATTCCCGGCGGAAAACAAGGAAAATCATTTACCTCAACGATTGGTGCAGCTTCAGATATGCTCAATGAGAACGTTCGCAGACTATTGGTAAACGGAGTCTTTTGGTCGATGGGTTTACCCGTACCCGAAGAAGCAAACGTAAAGCTAGTTGGAACATACAAGCCATCTGCCTTTGGCTTTAAGACCGATGAGTATTGGTTGAATAAAAATTTGAAAGTCATAGATTTGCAATGATATTCATAAAAACCAAGCGCCATTAGGTCCTTGAACTGACATGAGTAATAAATTCAACAGCAAAAGCACTTACGCTACTTGGCCTTTAGGATTAAACCTGGTAAACATTAAGTTCTAGATTAACCGGATAAGCCGTATTTATCTTGATTTGCTTTTTAACGTTCCCCATATTTAACTTCTTGGGTCTAAATTAAATATCCGTTCCATTAACAGCCATTTCTCTCCTGGTTGTGCTATTGGGAGTGCTTGTTGATACTTCCACATTAGCGCTTCCCATTCTGCTACCTTCGGATTTTTAGTATCGGCTTTTTCTTTAGCCTCAAATGAAAAAGTCTGATCCGTCTCCATAATCATAAATAAGCGATTACTAACACGATAAATATCTAATACTTGGATACCTGCCGATTGTATGCTCTCGATAATCTCTGGCCAAACATTTTTATGATATGCCTCGTATTCAGCAATTAGCTTTGGGTCATCCTTTAAGTCAAGGGCAAAGCAATGTCTTTTACTCATAAGCTGAGATGATTTGTTTGATAGTCCTTAGCCGACCTTATATACTTTTAAAGTTCTATAGCCATATAATGCAACAACGACAAAACATAGTAGTGGCAAAATAAAAGAAAAGTTAACCTCTGGCACACCCATTATACTAATATCATTGTAAGCACTTCCTCCCATATCAAGAATTAATCCTTGTAAGACGGGCATTAGCGCTCCACCTACTATAGCCATTACTAAAAAGGCAGATGCTGGTTTGGCATCATCACCCAATCCTGTTAGCGCAATTCCATAAATCGTAGGAAACATGAGTGACATACAAAAAGAGGTAAGCACTAAAGCATATAATCCGCCAATACCTTGTATAAAAATAGTTCCCAAACAGCAAGCTATGGCCATTACAGATAAAAGCATTAGTAGTTTTCCTGAATTTATAAATTTCAAAAGATAGGTACACAAGAACCTTCCCAGTAAAAAAATGATCAAGGCTGCATACGCATAGTAGACAGCATCGCTGTTTGCAATACCCAAATTCTCAGCATACTGATATATATAAGTCCAACACATAATTTGGGCACCTACATAGAATAATTGGGCTAAAACCCCAGCTACGAAACGTTCTTTTTTAAATATCCTTTTAATAGATTCCCACATGTCTTTGTTGCTTCCTTCTTCTCGACCATCCGGCATTTTTATCAAGGCAATTATTACTAACATCCCTATAACAAAGAGTCCTAAAGCCACATATGGGTTTCTAATTATTAATAAATCTGAAGTTTTAACTGCAGCTTTGGCCGTTCCCGTTAGCGTTTCATATATACCATTGCCCTGGGCATCAACATCGTCAGATTGTAATGCACCTAAGATAAAGGCTTGGGCCACAAACAAACCTGTTAAAGCACCTAGTGGGTTAAATGCTTGTGCTAAATTCAATCTTTGTGTTGCCGTTTCCTCAGCTCCCATCGACATAATGAAAGGGTTGGCCGTAGTTTCTAAAAAAGCGAGACCAAATGTAAGAACGTAGAGTGCCAATAAAAAGAATAAATAATTTTCCATAGCCGCAGCTGGATAAAACAATAATGCCCCTATAGCATAAAGGGTAAGACCTACTATAATACCTATCTTATACGAGTATCTTTTAACAACAAAAGCGGCTGGTAAAGCCATGGTAAAATACCCTCCATAGAAGGCAGCCTGAACCCAAGATGCTTGGGTATTGTTAAGCTCCAAAATCTTTTTAAAAGCAGATACCATTGGGTTGGTAATATCATTAGCAAATCCCCATAAAGCAAATAAAAAGGTGATTAAAATGAAGGGTATTAATACCTCTTTTGATACTACGGGGGGTTTTTTATTCTCTTGCATGATTGGTTAATTAGTTTATAAGGATCTGTCCAAATGAGTGTAACCGCCATCAACAAATATAAGTTGACCCGTAGTATGTGATGATTTTTCAGAAAGAAGGAAGGTAACCATATCTCCAATTTCTTCCGTAGTGGTCATCCTATTTTCAAAAGGAATATTCTTATTAATTTCTTGTAGCCTTTCCTCTGAATTATCAAAAGTATTGATCCATCTTTCGTATAAAGGTGTGTAGCATTCCGCTACAATCAATGCATTTACCCTAATAGCATAAGGAAGCAGTTCTACCGCCCATTCTCGGGTTAATGCGTTTCTACCTCCATTAGCCGCAGCATAACCGGAAGTACCTCCTTGCCCGGTAAAAGACGTTTTTGATCCGATATTCAGGATTACTCCTTTGCTCTTTTTAAGTTCCGGTAGGGCATGATGCGCCATCAAATAATAATGTGTCAGATTCTTATGGATGGAAGCAATAAAGTCCTCATAATTACCTTTTTCCAACCCTATCGAATCATTCACACCGGCATTGTTAACAAGACCATCTATGCATCCAAAACGTTGGATACATTCGGCTACGGCATTTTTACATTCCTCCGGTTTGGTCAACTCTGCAAAAGTATATCCTGATTTACCTCCTTGCTTCTCGATTTCAGAAACCGTAGCCATGACATTTGCTTTATTTCTTCCTACGATATATGGTATAGCACCCTCTTTTGCCAATGAAATGCTGATTCCCTTGCCTATGCCGGATGACCCTCCAGTAACGATGATAACCTTATCTTTTAGTTTTAAATCCATTTTATTCTAATATTCCTTCATATTTTGCATACCCCATTAACTCACCCTGCTAAACCTGAAAATTTTAATAGTCACCTAGGTATCCAAAGCATAAAAATCAGTAGCATTTTTACCCATTATCATATGGTGTTCTTCATTAGTAAATTGTCTTATATAATTTTCCGTAAGGCTTAAAACACGACTATAGTCACCTGCCAAAAGACATACAGGCCAATCTGACCCGAACATTATACGGTTTGTTCCAAACGCTTCAAAGACAACATCCATATATGGTTTAAAATCATTTTCCTTCCAATTTAGCACATCGGCCTCCGTAACCATTCCTGAAACTTTACAATATACATTCTTGTGTTTCGCAAGAATTTCAATATCGGTTTTCCACAAAGAAATCTTGCCATCTTTGATATATGGTTTCGCCAAATGGTCTAGTACAAATCGTTGCTCGGGAAAACGCTCCACTAATTTAACTGTATTTTTTAACTGATTTGGAAACACCAAGATATCATAGGACAAATTGAACTGTTCTAATTGCGCAATACCATTACAAAAGGCTTTTCCTAGCATAAAATCATCCGGTTCACTCTGTAGGATATGTCTAACACCTTTGAATGCACTGTCTGTAGCAAAATATGCCAAACGCTCTGCTACTTTGGGTTCACATAAATCTACCCAACCTACAACGCCTTTTATAAACGTATGCTTTGCTGCCACATTCAACAAGAAGCTAGTTTCCGCTTCGGATTGCTCTGCCTGCACCGCTACGCATCCTGTCATATTCTTCTCCATCAATACATCCTGAAACTCGTCCGGCATAAAATCTCGCCGGAGCACCTCCATAGCATTATCTATCCAGCTATGTTTTACAGGATGATAGTCCCAAAAATGTTGATGGCTGTCTATTCTCATGGTTGATATGCCTTTACTTTTTGCTTAGAACTTCCCAAACCTTCTATACCAAGTTCTACGATATCGCCTGGCTTTAAATATTTTGGGGGATTAAATCCTAATCCTACACCAAACGGAGTGCCTGTAGAAATGATGTCTCCCGGTAGCAATGTCATATACTGACTGATATAACTCACCACTTCTTGAACATTGAATATAAAATCTGACGTGTTACTATTCTGGACAGTTTCCCCATTTAATTTCAACCAAAGGTTAAGATTATTAGGATTCTTTACTTCCTCTTTTGTTGCAATGAAGGGACCTAGTGGGGCGAAGGTATCACAGCCCTTTCCCTTACACCACTGTCCTTCTTTTTCCAATTGAAAGGCGCGCTCACTATAATCATTGTGTAATACGTATCCTGCAATATGATCATATGCATCCGTTTCGGAAACATACGAGGCCTTCTTACCTATAACAATACTTAGCTCTACCTCCCAGTCTGTTTTTTCGCTACCTTTTGGAATTACCAAATCATCATTTGGGCCTACAATGGCTGAGGTTGCCTTAAAAAATAATACCGGTTCTTTCGGAACCGCCATGCCACTTTCGGCAGCATGTTGCGCATAATTCAATCCCACACAAACAATCTTCGACGGCCTTACCAAAGGTGGCCCAAGGCGTGTTTCCTTGTTGATTTTAGGACAATTTTCTTGATGTATTACCAACCAAGCTTCTAGCCTATCAAAACCTCCTTCACCAAAAAAACCTTCATTATAATCTTCTCCAAAAGCAGAGATATCGATCCAACTGCCATCAGCTAACTGAATTCCGGGTTTCTCGTTCCCGTCTGTTCCAAATCGAATTAATTTCATACGTTACTCATTATTTTTTATCCGTTAAGTTTAATAAATCCTCCATCTATGGGAAAATCAGCTCCTGTAATAAAGGAAGCCTCATCCGAACATAGATAAAGGGCTAGGTTGGCTACTTCATCTGGTTTACCCATACGTCCTATGGGTTGTGTTTTGGAAAGATTTTCAAACATCTCCTTTTCATTTCCTGGGTAATTCGCCTTTATAAAGCCATCCACGAAAGGAGTATGGATACGCGCAGGAGAAATACTGTTGCAACGAATACCATGGGCTATATAATCTTTTGCAATGGAATAGGTCATGGTAAGTACGGCTCCTTTGCTCATAGAATAGGCAAAGCGGTCCGAAATTCCTACGGAAGATGCGATTGAAGCCATATTCAATATAACACCACCATTTTCCTTCATTCCCGGAATTACAGCCTGCATGCAGTTATAGGTTCCTTTAATATTTACATTGTAAATAGTATCCATATCACTTTCCAAGGTGTTTTCAATATTTCCAACATGTGCTATCCCAGCATTATTTACTAAAATATCTATATTTCCGGTTTTTAAGATAGTTCCCACTACCGTATTGACGACCTTCTGATCTGCTACATTACATGCATAGCTATCTACCAAACCGCCGGTACTTTTAATTTCTCTTAGGGTGTCTTTTGCATTATCGAGATGCAGTTCCAAAATATGAACATGAGCTCCTTGTCCTGCAAAAACTATAGAAATGGCCTTACCAATTCCGCTTCCACCTCCAGTGACCACTACATTTTTATGCTTTAAACTAAATTTCATGTTTATTGTTTTTTTCATTCTTCCAATATGTCCCGTTAGGAAACAGATATGTTTCCAAGGACTTTTCTTTCATGGTAATACTATAGCCTGCAAGTTGGGGAGGCATATAGGCTCCATTTTTAATGGTTACGGGGTCATAAAAGTGCTCATGTAAATGATCTACATACTCAATAATCCTATCCTCCAAAGAACCACTTATCGCAATATAATCGATCATTGACAAATGCTGGACATATTCACAAAGACCAACCCCACCAGCATGTGGACATACCGGAATCTTAAATTTGGCCGCCATTAGCAAAATGGCAAGTATTTCATTGACGCCACCTACCCTACAGCTATCTATTTGACAGATACCAATGGCGTTAGATTGCATTAATTGCTTAAAAACAACTCTATTCTGACAGTGCTCTCCCGTAGCCACTTTTATAGGATGAACAGCCTTGGCTATTTTAGCATGGCCTAAAATATCATCGGGACTGGTTGGTTCCTCTATCCACCATGGGTCAAATTTCTTTAACGACTCCATATTGGTGATGGCCTCGTCTACTTCCCATTTTTGGTTGGCATCCATCATCAATTTCAGACCCTCCCCTATTTCTTCTCGTATAATGGCCGCCCTGCGCATATCATCCTGCAGATCCGAACCTACCTTGATTTTCATATGCTTAAAACCGCTTTCCTTAGCCTCTCTGCAGAGTCGTCTCATCTTATCATCAGAATAGCCTAACCAGCCGGCTGACGTAGTATATGCTGGGTATCCATCCTTCATTAGATGTGCGATGCGCTCTTGTTTAGTGTCCTCATTTTTCCTTAAAATCGCTAAGGCCTCTGCAGGGGTAATTGCATCCGTTATATACGTAAAATCGATACAAGAAATCAGTTGTTCGGACGACATGTCTGCTAATAATTTCCATAAGGGTTTACCTTCAACTTTGGCATAAAGATCCCAAACGGCATTTACGATAGCGCCTGTAGCCAAGTGAATAACCCCTTTTTCCGGACCCAGCCAACGGAGTTGGCTATCCCCTGTGATCATCTTCCAAAAAGCACCCATATTTGAAGTAAAACTCTCCAAGGTTTTTTCCTTAATTAAATAGGATAGCGATTCAATAGCTTGCGTGCAAAGCTCGTTTCCCCTGCCTATGGTAAAGGTGAGTCCATGCCCTTCAATACCGTCTTCACTGTTGGTTTTTAAGATAACGTATGCAGCTGAATAATCCGGGTCCGGATTCATGGCGTCTGAGCCATCCAGAGACTTACTGGTAGGAAAACGAATATCCTTTGTTATAACTTCTGTTATGATTATTGGTTTTGACATTCGTACTGGTTTTTAACCAAATTTAAGGGTCCTAGACCTAAGAAACCACCTAATTGCCAACCAGTATCAATACTATTTTTGCTGCTATATCCTTTCTAATAGTTCTTATTCCGATGAGATTTAAGGTAGGAAGAAGGCGATTCTTTATGGATATTACGAAACTGCCGATTGAAATTTGAAATATTATTGAAACCAGCTAAAAACGCTATTGACGTAATACTTTCCTTATTTTCTAATAGCAATCTACAGGCATAGCCAATGCGTATCTCATTCAAGTAGGTGGTAAACGGCTTTCTATGTGTGTTTTTGAAAAATCTACTAAATGCCGAGGTATTCATCCCTACAAACTCGGCCACATCACTGGAGCTAATCTGGGTATTGAAGTTTTCGAATACGTACTGGTATATTTTATCCAAACGTCTGTTCTCGGTTTTATGAAAGGAATGAGCAAAACTACTACTGGACAGAACCTCATATTGTTTATGCTTCGCTAAGCCATCAAAAATTTCAAGAATTTGATATACCCTCGCAGTAGGACCCGCATCTACTAAACTTTTTATGTTATCCAAAATACAAGTCGGCAGGTCGTAAAACCTAATGCCGAGCCTGGCCTTATCCAAAAGATTAGAAATGGCGTGCATTTCAGGCAGTTCAAAAAAGTAGGTTCCTAAAAATTCTTTTTTAAAATGAATGGATACAGCTTCAGCCTTGAGGGCTGTATCCCCTAGAAAATAGGCCTCATCATTTAACCACATGTGCGGTAAATCCTTTCCAATAAGTACAACTTCCCCTTCTTCGAATTTCTGAATACTATCTCCAATAAACCGAGTTCCACAACTTTTAAGGATTAAGGCCAGCTCAAATTCTGGATGATAATGCCAAATCCTTAAAAAATTGGAGTATAGATTGTGTGAAACCGTAAGAGACTCGTTAAGAACACTGGATCGGTTTAACAGGTGAAGCTTCATATTTACTTTTGAAGTTAATTAATTTTTTCTACGTCTATTAGAAGGCGTTACTCTCCTTACCGTTTGCCACTGTAAAATAAGCTAATAATTCCGTTTCTCCCTCGGGGATCTTTATTTCAATTATAGCCGAATCCGTACTATTATCTATCTTAATCTCCTTATGTTGGTTAGCAATCTGCAAATAGGCATTGATGAACTTCATTACCTAAATATGATTTCCACCTTTTAGTTCCCTAACAACTTTTTTGATGGTCCAAACACCTTGGCACTGGTCTTCATATCTGCATAGCGAGGATCCTGCACATAGTCCTGCTTTTGCATTTTAACGACCTCGATGCTTAAAAACCCAAACTCGCTCACCACCTTACCATAAAAACGATAGATTCCCCTGTCCTGAAAAGGATATACCGCTGCCACGGGAGGAAAAAGAACCGTATCAAAAACAGCACCTTGTTGATCTACTAAAGTAGCAAAACACATGCGTTTGCCCTTATAGGTTTTGGTGTTTTTAACCGTGACGATATACCCGTAGATATCTATATACCTGTTCAGATAACGCTCCAAATCCTTGCTTCCTGTAGTGTTCTTTGGAAGTGTTACCAATAGCGCATAAGGACTGCACAAACAGAATCCCAATAACTCCAATTGCGTAAAGGCCATCTCTAAATCCGTAGTATGTAATTTGGGGATTTCAAAATGTTGCTGTTCAGGTCTAAATAGCTTTGGGTGGTCTATTTTAACGTTCTTGGTCAAAAACAAATGTGCTTTCCATAACAGTTCGTGTTTATTGATTCCCGTAAAACCGAAGGCATCGATACGAATCAGAATACTTACCTGTTCTATGGATATGAGCACACGATCTAAAAAATCTTCCAAAGAAAGATACGCTCCGTTTAGCGTACGCTCCTTTAAAATTCGTTGGACCACGCGGACTTCCAATTCTTTTAAATACATAAAACCCAAATACAATGCTTTCCCATAGATGCGATTCCCCGCATCACTTCTATTTATACAAGGGCCATGAATAATAGCCCCCAACATACGTGCCTCATGAATATAAAACTCCGATCGATAAAATCCGCCTCCATTATTAAGTACGGCCACCATATATTCCAGCGGAAAATAAGCGCGTAAAAAAAGCGTTTGGTAACTCTCTACGGCATACGAAGCAGAATGCCCTTTGGCAAAGGCATAGCCTGCAAAACTGGCCACTTGATTCCAGATTTCAAAAATCAAAGTATCCTCATATCCCTTTTCTCGGCAATTGGAAATAAACTTCTCCTCCACCCTTTGAAACTCTGCCCGCGAGCGAAACTTACCGCTCATACCACGTCGTAATACATCTGCCTCACCCAAATCCAAACCTGCAAAATGGTGCGCTACCTTGATTACATCTTCTTGGTAGACCATAACACCATAGGTTTCTGGCATAATATTCAGCATCACGGGATGTGCCAACTCTTCTGCCCTACCGGGATTACGGTGTCGTAAAATATACTCCCGCATCATCCCACTTTTAGCCACCCCTGGACGAATGATGGAACTCGCGGCTACCAAGCCCAAATACGTATCTACTTGTAACTTTTTTAGCAGCATACGCATTGCAGGGGATTCTACATAAAAACAACCCATACATTGTGCGGTCTTTATCAAGTTATTGATTTTAGGGTCGCTCTTAAACCGTTTGATATCATGAATATCCCACTGGGCAATTTCATCTGGTCTGGTTGCTTCTAGAATGGTGATGGACTCCTTAATTTTTGAAAGCCCTCGCTGTCCAAGAATATCAAACTTATACAGCCCCACATCTTCTGCAATGACCATATCGTATTGCGTTGTCGGGTAGCCTTTAGGCGGTAGATGTGTAGCCGAAAACCAGTGTAATGGCTTATCACTGATCAAAATACCACCCGCATGAATACTAAGATAATTAGGCATGCCCTCCAAAAGTTTCGTGTATTTAACGACCAAGGTAGAAACACCATCTAATCTGGCGTCTTGAAAATTACCCTCACACAATTTATCTATTTCATCCTTGGGCAAGCCAAACACCTTACCCAGTTCACGTACCATACCACGCCACTTAAAGGTGACGTAGGTACCCAACAAGGCTACATACTCAAAACGTTCAAAAATGTATTGGGTTACGATGGGCCTATCGTTATGTGAGAAATCGATATCAAAATCTGGTGGATTGGCGCGGTACAGATTCATAAAACGCTCAAAATATAGGTCTAGCTCCATAGGATCTACATCCGTAATACGAAGCAGATATGCGACAATACTATTGGCGCCGCTACCACGCCCTACGTAAAAAAAATTACACCTACGGGCATAGCTCACAATATCCCAATTGATTAGAAAATAAGAAACAAAACCCATTTGTTTAATAAGGGTAAATTCCTTTTCTAAACGAGCAAGTATAGCTTCATCTACCTTGGGGTAGCGATACGGAAGTCCTTCTTCACAGAGTTTTTCCAACAGCAATTCATCTTCCTCCTGACTACCTAAGTAGTTTTTTAAATTTTGTGGTTTTCGTCCTTTAGAAAAATCGAAATGAATGGAACAGGCATTCATAAAACGTTCTGTATTCTCTAATATAAAGGGATATTCAGAAAAAGCTGCCGCTAGGTTTTGGACAGGAAACATCTTCTCCTCTGGATTTGCTTGCTCGGTAACACAAAGTTTACTCAACAAAGTATTATTATCTATAGCCCGCAGCAAACGGTGGGCGTTAAAGTCGCGCTTATTGCGAAAGGTAACTGGTTGCTGCACTACCAATTTCTCTTTAAATGCTATTAATCTGGAAAATCGCAAACGTCTTAAATCTGCAATAGAAACACCAATAAATTCGCGTTCAGAAAAATTTGTTATTTCATTCTGAAGCACCTTTTCAAAAGAGTAAATAACATATGCATTTTTAAACCTAGGGGCTTTTGATGGGAATTTTTTTTTATGGTGTAAGTGCTCGGAAAGATAATCGTTGAGCTCTAGGTATCCGTCATTGTTCATTGCTACACCAATAAAACAGGGCTCTATCCCATTCCTAAAATCGATCCCTAAAATGGGTTTTATATGAAGTTCCTGCGCCTTTCGTACAAAATTCAATCCCGCCGAAGTGGTGTTTATATCGGTAAGCACCAATTGACCTACGTGGTTTTCTTGTGCCAATTGCAATAGCGCTACCTCCGAAAAAGTCCCGTAACGCAAGCTGTAATATGTGTGACAATTTAGATAGATAGCAGACTTGAGATTTTAGACTTGTTTTTATTTGATGATGCTGTTGGATACGTAGTCTTTGCCTGCTAAAGACCTCCACTAACCCCTAGCGAGCAAGGGAAACTGTTTTGTGCAAATAGATAGTATTACGAGACTTTTTTACTGCTTCCTATGCGCCAACACCACAGGCGGTCTCCCATCAAACGGATTGTTTATTCTACCTATAGTCTTGGCGCCCATACCCGCTGCCCTTAGCACACTCTTGTCTCCGTATCGTTTTCTAATGGCATCCATCGCGTTATAAAGGTTAAGCGTTTCTTCGGTATCCTCAAACAGATTAATCTGATAATTACCAGATACCAAATGACTAAACCTAACCCCTATAAGCCGCACCAATAAACGCCTATTGTATAGCGTTTTGAACAGTTCCAGAATTGTGGGAATTAAAATATGGTCTGCGCTGGTATATGGAATACGTAATTGTTTGGAATAGGTGTTAAAATCCGAATACCGAATCTTAACGTTGATACACGCCGTTAGCTTTTCGCCCCTACGTAGCTGGTAGGCTAAATTCTCGGTCATGGCAATCAAGATCCCCCTTAATTTCACCACATCAATAGTATCCCTGGTAAAGGTCCGCTCCGTAGATATAGATTTTCGTTCGCAAAACGGAATCACCGGTGTATTGTCTATACCGTTGGACCTTTTCCATATAATACCGCCATTTTTACCCAGCACCCGCTGCATCACATGTATGGGCATTTCTTGCACCGTTCGTACCTGCCGTAATCCCAGATTACGGAGTGTTTGGTAGGTTTTATCGCCTACCATGGGTATTTTCTTAATAGATAAAGGCGCTAAAAAAGACTTCTCAAAACCTTCGTCTACCTTAAGGTGGTTATTGGGTTTGGCCTCATTAGTAGCTACTTTTGAGACTACCTTATTCGCCGATAGTCCAAATGAAATAGGTAGTCCGGTTTCCTTTATGATACGCTTACGCAATTCTCCCGAAAACTTATAGGACCCAAAGAAGCGGTCCATTCCTGTTAAATCAGCATAAAACTCATCGATACTGGATTTTTCAAAAAGCGGCACCTCCTCCTTTATGATTTCAGTCACCATATCCGAATGCTTGCTATACTCGCCCGAATTTCCACGAATTACAAAAGCTTCGGGGCATAGTTCCTTTGCCATTTTCATGGGCATACCAGAATGAACACCAAAACCCCTAGTCTCATAACTACAAGCTGCTACAACACCACGGTCTCCCGTACCGCCAACCAATAATGGCCTGTTCTGTAGATACCGATTATTAAGCCGCTCAACAGACACGTAAAAGGTATCCAAATCAATATGTAAAATGGTTTTATTCATTGCTCTCCTGAAATTTGGGATAGCTAATTTATGGATTATTTCCTTTTTTATGGATTATTTCCAATTAAAGTAATTAACAATTTTGACAAAAAGCTTGACATCCAACATTTAAGCATAACTGACGTTATATCACCACTAAACCATTTTTACCTTAACTAAATTCATGATAGACTAATTTGTATACTTTTGATAAAAAATATCTTTACTCCTATTGATCAGCTATGAAATCCCCGTTAACAAACTATTTCTGTTTTTTTCTATTTGGTATCTCCTTATGTTTTTCACAGGATGGGAAATCAGAAATTACCATAAACCAGCCCACCCAAGGCACCATATGGTCCATACCTGATCTTGTAAAATTGGAATGGTCTGTAAAAAATATCGATTCTGAAAAGTCAACTCGTTTTTTTCTCATTAGAGACGAAATGGTGGTACAAGAATTAGGATCCTTTAAAAATTCTGGTATTGCAGAAGGGATAGTACTAGCAAAAAATATTGGTTCCGGAAATCGTTACCAGGTGGTAAGTATCGAATTGTTCCCAGAAGATAAATTCCAGATTGCTAAATTCATCAGCCCACTTTTTACGATTGTAAACAAGGCATCGGATGAGCGAAAAAGAAAACGGGAACTAGCACAACAAACATCGACACCTACTAAAGAAAAAAAGCCAAGAAAACGAAACAAACGGGAAAAGAAAACAACCCAGATAAGCACAACTATAGCAGCGAGTACCAAATCATTGCCTACTGCAATTAAGAAGGAAAAAAAGGATATCGCCAAAACGGTACAAGAGACACCACAACCAGAACAGACACTGGAAGAATTTGAGGGCAGAAAAATATTATACACGAAGGATCTCGTGTTCAACAGCACCGATATCAGCGTTAAAATATGGGATCATGGCCGGCAAGACGGAGATATTGTATCTATTTACCTAAACGGCAGCTCTGTTGTAACCAAACACTACCTTACCTATTACAAAAGAGAATTTAAAATTAAATTAAATCCAAATAAATCAAACGATCTTTTCTTGTACGCACATAATCTGGGAACTTCCCCTCCCAATACTGTTTCTGTAGAAATTTCGGATGGCACTAAGTCAGAGAATATTATTCTTAACTCTGATTTAAAAAGCTGTGAAGCGGTGATGATTAGCGTAAAGAAGTAGATTTTTTATTATCGAAAAAAATAACTTTTTAAAACAAAATGATTTTTTTTAAGTGCTCCAGGATAGGCTATAATATTTTTACTGAATGGCCACGCAAGAGTCTTAATAATAGTTTGAATCCATTCGATGCCTCTAAATGAATTAACAATATTATAATTAATATAATTTTTTCTTAAGAAGCCAGTCCTTACCATAAAAACCAGCGTCGTCAAAATTCATTGTAAACTTTGACATCACTTTTTGTATTTTTAAGCTGATATAAAATATTCAGCATGAACGCTAAAATGCATACCCTTCTTTTATTTGGTTTCCTTTCCAGCACCATTGCCGCCCAAGAGACCTATTTTTTAATGGATCCCACGGTTTCGCCAGATGCACAAACCGTTGTTTTTAGTTATGACACTGACCTTTGGAGTGTGCCTGCAAAAGCCGGAACAGCACTGAGACTTACCGCTATGAATGAAGAAGAAATGCTGCCAAATATATCTCCAGATGGAAAATGGCTCGCATTCAGTGCTACACAATTTGGCAATAAGGACATCTTTTTAATGCCAATGGAAGGGGGCTCAATTCAACAACTTACCTTTAATGACGCAAATAGCCACAAATATTACGATTCTGAATTAAAACAAAGAAAAAATTAGAGCGGCTCGTCATACCTTTCTACTTTAGGGGATCTTAGATGATCCATGAAACCGGAAATTGGACTTCTCGGTTCCTGTTTCATAATGTACCCAAGCTCCACGTAACTTTTGGCGGCCGCCTTCAAATCCTTGATTTTCAGTCCCCTGCCCAACTTCCAGTTTTTCGACACATTGCTCACACGCATCCGCATCAATTTCAAGAGCATCTATAACTTCTGCAGAACTTCGTTGTGCTAACATTAGGGCAATGAGTCCAGTCCCGGCACCAATGTCCAAAATTGAATCTGGTTTATGATTTAAGGAAGTCCAAGCACCAAGCAAAACCCCATCAGTCCCAATTTTCATATCAAAACGGTTCTTATTAATGCTGAACTGCTTGAACGTAAAAGCTTTTTTCAATTATCCGGTAATTAGCTGTGTAGAATACTAAATATAAGATACCTTAACAAATGTTTAATATTTTAAATAAAACTTTAAACAAAAATATTGTAAATTCGAGTATGTTAAACAAAAAAAAAGACTATGAAATTTAAAAAAACAATGAAAATGATTTTGCCCATAATCATGGGTGCAATGGTCATTACTTCCTGTAGTAATGATGACGATGGAACAATGGAGCCACCCGTTGTTGGCCAAGGGGACTCAACTACCTACCAACTTGGTTCAGTTGCCGACCCTGATATTTCCGGTACTGCGAAGGTCATCGACAATAATGATAACTCAATTACCGTGGAACTCAGTCTTCAAAACACACCTGCTGGAGGAATGCATCCTGCCCATATCCATTTTAATACTATTGTTGAAGGCGGAGATGTCGCAATCACTTTAGGAACGGTAGATGGTTCTACCGGAATGAGTACAATAACCTTTTCTGCTTTAAACGACGGAACACCCATTACTTATGAAGAACTGCTGGACTTTGACGGATACATTAATGTTCACTTAAGTGCAGATGAACTAGGGACTTTAGTTGCACAAGGCGATATCGGTCAAAATGAACTAACGGCCGAGTCAAAAACATATCCCTTGGGCAGCGTTGCTGTTGCCGATATAGAAGGTACGGCAACGTTCACCAAGCGCGCAAACGGAGAGGCCTTAGCTGTAATTGAATTAGCCAATACGCCAGCGGATGGTGTGCATCCAGGTCATATACACATGAACACAGCCATTGAGGGTGGTGGTATTGCTTTTACCTTTAATCCGGTCAATGGAACTACTGGTGTAAGTAAGACCAATGTTGCCCAATTGGACGATGAAACCGGTTTTGGCTACGACGATGTCTTAGGGTATGATGGGTATATCAACATTCACCTTAGTGCCGAAGAGTTAGGCACTTTGGTTGCACAAGGGGATATCGGACAGAATGAATTGACCGGAGAAGCTAAAACCTATGAATTAGGTTCGGTGGCTGTCCCTACAATTTCAGGTACTGCTACATTTGAACAACGTTTAAATGGTGAAGCCTTGGCAACAATCATGTTAGAAGGTACACCCGATGATGGAATGCACCCAGCACATATACATGCGAACAGTGCTGCCGAAGGAGGACCTGTTATTTTTTCATTCGGACTAATCGATGGAACTATAGGGATTATTAAAAAAAATGTTGCGATGCTAGATGATGGAACTCTATTTGGCTATGAAGATGTGCTCGATGTTGATGGCTACATCAATGTACACCTGAGTATGGAAGAAATCACCACTTTGGTTGCGCAAGGTGATATCGGTGTGAATGAAGAGGATGCAGGAACAACCGCCAAAAATTACGATGTAACAAATATCGGAACAAGCACGTATGTATTCAATGGTGAGGGAGAGACCGACTCGTCAAATCCGAATATTAGTCTTACCAGAGGGGAAACATATACGTTTACAGTGAGTGCCTCTGGACATCCTTTTTTTATTAAATCGGTGCAGGGCAACACCAATGCCAATGCATTTACTTCAGGAGTTACCAATAACGGTGCTCAAGATGGGGTAGTAAGATTTACCGTGCCGACCGATGCCCCGGACACTCTGTATTACAATTGCCAGTTTCATTCAGATATGACAGGGCAGTTTACCATTACTGGTTAAAAAGCCAAGGCTTAAGTAGTACAGTTAAAAAAAGGCTATTGAACCGTCCGGTTCAATAGCCTTTTTTAGTGGATTTTATCAAATGATTTAAAAAATCATTCTAGGTAAAGGTTTACTAGTCCATCTGGGGTGGTGACAAAAATTGTTTTGATCTCCCGATTTACTTCGCCGATAATTTCATTGGAAACAGGAATAAGGAATTGTTTGCCCCCTTTTTGGACTTCGAAAAGTGCTTGTGAAGCAGTATCGTTCATCCCGGTTATCTTTCCGATAGCACCATATACGGAATAGATCATCGCAAAGCCTATGATTTCGTGAAAGTAAAATTTATTGCCTTTTATTAGTGCCGAGATATTCATCCCTTATGCTCACTGCGGATACAATATCTATATCTTCATGTAATAGATTTTGATAAATCTCATGAATTCTATTTTTAATTACATCAAGATGACCATTGGTTTGCCTCGCTTCTATCGAGTATCCTATTACCTTTTTGGCTTTTGCATTCCAATTAGATAGAGGCACTTTCCTCATCGTACTAACTTCTGCTCTTTTCCTGTTGACCGTTATTCTGAGAAAAATAGAGCCCATGGGCGGATCACTAATCCCTTTTTTTTAAATTATAGAACAGTACGGGCAGCGAATCTTGTATAATTTTTGATACATAAATATAAGAAATAATTTTTAATAATCATATCATAACATACTGATAATAAGATAATTAAAATCAATTCGGGTGTACTGAATTATTAATCGTTAGTGCGCCCGAATTAGACACCTTTTAGATGCGTGTAGATGATGTCGAACGACATGGTACAAATAAAAAACCCTATAAATACCACCATTTATAGGGTTTTGATTCAATTTGATACTTAATCAGTACTCGAGGCGGGAATCGAACCCGCACTCCGAAGAACTGGATTTTGAATCCAGCGCGTCTACCAGTTCCGCCACTCGAGCTTTATAAGTAGGAGTGCAAAATTAAAAAAATATTTCGTTACAACTACAAAATTATTGACATTTATAGTTTAGCAACCCAATTTAATTTTTAAATTTGCACCTCCTTAGAAATCAGGGGTATTAAGACTACTTTCTCACATTCTAACGTCACAACATTCGAAGCTATGCCATACCAAGTTCCAGAACCGAAGATTTTTGCATGTACACAAAGTATGGAGTTGGGCAAAAAAATTGCCAAAGCATACGGAGCTGAACTTGGGAAAGTTCTTTTCTCTCGCTATAGCGATGGCGAATTTCAGCCTTCATTTGAGGAGTCCATTAGAGGTACACGCATCTTTATTATAGGCTCCACACATCCAGGACCTGAACACCTTATGGAAATGTTGTTGATGATAGATGCTGCAAAAAGGGCATCCGCACGGCACATTACAGCTGTTATGCCTTATTTTGGTTGGGCAAGACAGGACAGAAAAGATAAACCTAGAGTACCCATTGCTGCAAAATTGGTTGCCAAAATGCTAGAAACAGCCGGTGCAACAAGAATCATTACGATGGACTTGCATGCAGACCAGATTCAAGGATTCTTTGAAAAACCTGTAGATCATCTTTTTGCATCTACGCTCTTCCTTCCGTACCTAAAAAACCTAAGTTTGGATAACCTTACGATAGCTTCTCCTGATATGGGAGGCTCTAAAAGAGCTTACGCCTATTCCAAAGCATTAGGAAGCGATGTTGTGGTTTGTTATAAGCAAAGAGCAAAAGCCAACATAATCAGTCACATGGAGCTTATTGGTGATGTGCAAGGAAAGAACGTGGTCTTGGTTGATGATATGGTAGATACCGCAGGAACTCTTACAAAAGCAGCCGATTTAATGATGGAACGGGGCGCTATTAGCGTACGTGCAATTACAACGCATGGACTCCTATCGGGTGATGCATACGAGAAAATAGAAAAATCACAACTAACGGAATTAATCATAACAGATTCTATTCCAATTGAAATAAAAAGCGACAAGGTTCGTGTGCTAAGTTGTGCCAACCTATTTGCAGAAGTTATGGACAAAGTCCATAACAACAATTCCATCTCCTCCAAGTTTTTAATGTAACAGAGGGGATACCATTTAGAATTATTAATTTTTAATATATATAATGAAGTCAATTACAATTAAAGGATCAGAAAGAGAAAGCGTAGGCAAGAAGTCAACAAAAGCCTTACGTAATGCTGGAATGGTTCCTTGCGTAGTATACGGAGGGGATAAACCACTACACTTTTCAGCACATGAACTAGCGTTCAGAGATTTAGTGTACACCGCAGCCGCGCATACTGTAGAGGTTGATTTGGGTCATGGTAAATTAAAAGCGATTATGCAAGATATTCAATTTCATCCAGTTACGGATAAGATTATGCATATCGATTTTTATCAATTATTTGATGACAAGGAAGTTACCATGAATATTCCTGTACGTTTAGAAGGTAATTCTCCAGGGGAAAGAGACGGTGGACGCTTGTTGTTCAGAAAGAGAAAATTGGCTATTAAAGCTTTCCCGGATAAATTACCGGATTTCTTTGATATCGATATTTCTAAATTAAAAATTGGTGAGAATATTACTGTGGAATCTTTATTGAACGACGATTTCACTATTCTACATCCAGAAAGCACAACAGTTGTACAAGTTAAGATGGCTCGTGCTGCAGTTGCTGTACAGGATGAAGAAGGTGAAGAAGGTGAAGAAGGTGCTGCGGAAGGAGCAACTGAAGACGCTGCACAAGAATAGCCTTAGGTTATTTCTACAGATTGATATAGAGCATCCCGATACTGGTATCGGGATGCTTTTGTATTTTTAAAGCTGAAATAACCTTTAACAACTATGTTCACATTCTTAAAGTCCCTTTTCAAAAAAGAAAGTAGCTTTTTAAACGAAGATGAAATCATGAAGAAATTTTTAATTATAGGCCTTGGCAACATAGGAGAAGAATACAAAGAAACACGCCATAATATTGGCTTTAAGATTCTCGATGCATTAGCCACTAAAGAGGAATTTAGCTTTGAAACAGCAAAATTAGGAGATATAGGCATGTTTAAAGTAAAAGGCCGAAGTGTTCTCTGCCTTAAACCGTCTACCTATATGAACAGAAGCGGTAAAGCATTGAAATATTGGATGGACAAGGAGAAGATTCCGTTAGAAAATGTACTAGTCATTACAGATGATATTAACCTTCAATTCGGTACCATAAGAATAAAAACAAAAGGTAGTGACGGTGGCCATAACGGACTAAAGGACATCCAACTATTTCTGCAAGGGAATGCGTACAATAGATTCCGGTTTGGTGTAGGGGCAGATTTTGGCAAGGGTAGACAAGTAGAATATGTGCTAGGAAAATGGAACGAAGATGAAAACTCAGCAATAGTGGAGCGGCTTAAACAATCAGCAGAGGTGGTAACTTCCTTTGTACTGGCAGGCATCACTCGTACGATGAATCAATTCAATAATTCTTAAGGGCTACAAGAACTATAATACCTTAAACGTGTATATCCCTGAACTGGTCGCGTTTCCTTCCGAATCTTTTGTAATTACAGTCCAATAGTAAACGGTATTCGGTGCTACAGAAACTTTTTGTTCCAAAACATCGGGAGCTAAGGTTCCAACCAAATCTACCGGTGGGTTTTCTGTTGAAAGATAGACTTCAAAATTAGCAATATTATCATCCAAATCGCTTGCAGACCAAGATAGGGTAATTTCATTATTTATATCCTTAAACACTCTCTGTGACATTCTTGGGCTTAGTATATCCGCAGGAAAAGGTGCAAAAGAAGTAGTAGACCCCGAGTTATAAAAATTCCAAACAAGACTGGAAATACTTTGCTCCACTTGGTTGTTTCGCGAACGCACCTGCCATGAAAAAGGAACACCCTTTTCTATGGGAAGGCTTGCAGATGTCGCAGCTGTGCTAATTGTTTGTGTACTTCCTGTATTTATATTGGTCACCCTTAGCTCATAGCTATTCACATTTTTCGCCTCTTGCCATCTAAACGTTACACGACTCGTAGTTACTCCTAAAGACTGTCCTGTAGTACATTCAGAATTTCGCTCTGGAAACACCAATTCTACCTGACCCGGAGGTTTGGGGTCATCCTTTTTACTACATCCGATGAATAAGGAGAACATAGCACCAATTAGAAAAATATTCCGTATCATTTCTTAATGATTTTAGCAGTTCCTTTTATTCCTTCGCCATCAAATTGAACGTAGTATATACCGTTAGCTAGTGCCCCTAAATCTATTTGTGTACCGTTAGCGTTTGCCTGTAAGCTCATCCCTTGAACAAACCTACCATCTGAAGCAAAAATGCGCATCGTAACCGTACTACCAGTACCTCCAAAATAAACACCGACGATATCAGTGAATGGATTTGGGTATAATATTGGCTCCTTCGAAAGTATGAACTGCTCGTTATGCACGCCTTGGCAAGGCATGTCTGTAAACACCTTTAAAACGTTGATTCCATTCTTTAAATCTAAGATAATACTCGAAGATTGTGTCTGAATCACTGTCCTGTTCAGCTCAAGGTTATAGAAATCGGACCCAGATAGATTCAAGGTAAGTACTGTACCGTCCGTAGAGACTTTTGAGCTAACTCCTAAAAGGTCAGGTTCCGAGATGACCACTTGGGTACAAAACTCTTCGTAAATAATTGTACCATCCGTTGCATTTATACATACGCTGTAAGTTCCTGAGCTTAAATCTGATATCTGAAACATATTGGTAAAACCTTGTGTTTCGTTTACTCCTACTCCACTTACCGTAACCTCGTAACTGAGACCTACCTTTGGTGTAATAGTAATTTTACCATCATTATTAGACCGACATGTTTCACTTTCTAAGCTGATATTAAAATTCTGATTCGTAAACCGATATATGGGGCATCCCGACGCATCTACTTCCTGCCCCTCAGGGGTATCCAAACACAGATCATCTCCGTCATCAAAAACACCGTCGTTATCCTCGTCAGGTCTAAAATCGCCCTCAACGCAAACTTCCATCGAAAACGAATTCAACCTTCCACCGTCAGCAGGAGCATTATCCTTGATTTCCAAAGTCCATTCCCCAAGAATGGATTCTCCATTAAAAGAACTTAATGAACCTAAAGGAGCTACGGAACCGCTAATGGCAGGGTTTCCAGCACAAACAAAATCCGGCCCATCATCATCGAATACTGCATTTATATTTCTAGAGTCGTTACAAGAACTAGAGACCAGTACGACTGTAGTTCCGGCAGGCGAGGTTAGGCTGATTTGTAAATCTGCCAAAAAACTATGCTCAACATTTAAAGCCACATTAATATCCGCAACAGGTAAATCTTCATAAAAGCTTATTTTCGATGTGATAGTGGGCGTTCCTATCGATGTTATCTCCAAAGGCAAATCAAACGCAGCTAAGGTATCGCAATTAAAGGGTATTGTACTAAAACCAAACGGCACACCAAAAATACCTTCACCACAACTATTTTTCGGCTTTACGCGCCAAAAATAGGCAGCATCGTTCTCTAGGGTAGTAGGCGTATAGAAAATATTGGTAACACTAACTGCCTCTATAATGTTAGTGAAGGCACTATCGGTAGCTATTTCTACATCATATTCAGTGTTTCTAGCATTACCTTCCCACTCCAAAACTACATCTGTTGAGACATTGATTGCGCCGTTCACAGGTGCCGTTGACATTACATTTACAAAATCAGCATCATAAATGGTTAAGTTTAACGTGATTTCTTTGGTCACACTTACCGATGTGGACACTATCTGAACTGGATAGGTACCAACCGCCAAACTTCCTGTACCTGAAAAGGTAATGTTTACAGAGGTGTCCCCTACTACGGCAGTCGTATCTGAAAACACAGCAGTTAATCCTGTAGGAAGCCCTAAGACATTAAATGTACTTTCCTCCATAAACCCCAAATAGGTTTCATACGTAAAATCGACCACCAAATCTTGTGGCTGGCATATCTCATAATCTAGTTGCGCAAAGTTGAGGACAACCTCCGATGGTGTGATGCTGAAATCCGCAGCGTTGACGGCAAAAAAGATATTCTCCGAAGCCTTTACCATAAATCTACCATTAGCGGTAGGCAGACCAGGAATTACGAAACTGTGTATGCCATTGTTCGGTATGTTTTCGGCAACGACAGTAGGGAAGGTTTGCCCTCCATCGGTAGATAAAAAAATAGCTACCGTTTCCGCGGAGATAGGAGCCAAATGGGTATCTGCCTCATCCCAACTGAGGGTCTGCACCTCGCCAGCTACATAGGTCACAAACGTATCTTGGGAGGTCACTACAAACGGACCGGCATTATTCGTTACAAATACGGACACCTCATCAGAAATCAATTGCCCTCCGTTTAAGGCATTATCACGAACGGTTAATGCAAAATTGAGTTCTCGCTCTACCAAGGACAAGGTTTCCCAAGCCTCATTCAACCCAGGAGTTGTTTGTGTTAAATCAGTAGATAATATACGCTCCAAATTTGGAAAATAACGAAAAGGTAAGATATCCGGTGGCAGGGACCTAAACATTGCCCCTGTAGGACTGGTTGGCCCAAACGTTGCTTGGGTAACGATACCATTATCTGTTTGTTCCCAAGCGTAGGACAGGACGTCATCCACATCTGTATCCAAAGCGTTCCCGGTAAGCACAAAGGCAGTCCCTTTTGGAATGATAAAATCTGCGACAGAAACCAAACTGGGCGGCGTATTGATTAAGGGTGTGGATTCGCCACAAGAAACGGTTTCCAAGTAGTCCCGTATCTGTGTAATACTTACATAATGAAAATAATCATCACTATTTGGAGCCACATCATTAGTTCCTGTGATACCGGCATATCCCATTATGGTAGTACCACTACCAGGCTCTGCCTGTACCTGGGTTCCTTCCGAAATATGGGAGAAAGTGTGGTTTGCCCCGAGCTGATGCCCCATTTCGTGAGCCACCAAATCTATGTCGAAAAAATCTCCCTGTGGAGACGAAAGCGTGCTATACGCACTTCCTTTTCTACCGGTACGACAAACAGCACCTACAAACCCGGCATTACCGTCCAAGGCATCATCTTTTTGATTAAAAAGATGCCCTATATCATAGTTTGCATCACCAATAACAGAATCCAAAGTATTCTGCGTTTGAGCACTCAAACTACCTGTAAAAGGGTCTGTTTCCGCATCTAAATAGATTACTTCATCCGTAGTGCCTATCAACTCTAAAGTAACAGCCAAATCATTTTCAAACACTTCGTTTATTCTGGTAACGGTAGCGTTTATGGCTGCCAGAGCATCTACTTTAGCACCACCATGAAAAGCAGTGTATTCGCCAGAGGCTACCACGGCAAGTCTAAACTTTCGTAATACTTGATCGTTTACCAACCGTGCAGATAGGCTATTCCCCATATCTGAGATTTCAGGTGCTGTCTTACAAACAAATGCCTCCTTGGCAGCGCGATCTTTGGCGTGATATAGTACATATTTGCCTTTAAGTCCTTTTTCCATAAAAACAGAACCTTCATTCCCAACGGTGGACATCATACTATGAATTCCCTTATGCGACACGCTAAAACGAATACGCTTCCCATCGTTCAAAGCACTAGCTCCCTTGTAGGATTTAATATTGGGGTACTTTTGAGCAAGTGCTGCAGAAAAGGTATTGGCTTCAATCACATCAAAAGGAATCTGCTTTCCATTCTCATCTGGAAAATATACAACTCCACTTCCTTTTACGGCCTTGGACACCGCAACCAGTTGATTTTTAAAACGGGTTTCATCCAAGGTATAGGCAATTGCCTTTTGGATTGTAAAGCGCTCTAAAGTGGCCCGCTCCTCCGCTCGGGTTAAATCCGTATCTTTCCAATACGTAGTTTGGGCAGCTCCATAAAAGGAAGCAAATACCATGGTAATTGAAAAAACTAAGCGTAATTTTGCACTCATTGAGGGGTGTTTATCTCAGTTTCAAATATAGTTCTTTTATTTTCCATCATAGGTGATTACAGTCCATAGCATTTCCAAATACACAGCACAAGAACCGGTTGCCATTACCATAGGCACATTTGACGGTGTGCATATTGGTCACAAGAAAATACTTGAAAAAGTCATAAACCATGCCAAAGACGCTAACTTAAAATCGGCGGTACTTACTTTTTTTCCACATCCTAGAATGGTACTTCAAAAAGATACAGACATTAAACTATTGAATACGATAACCGAAAAGCAGATGATTCTTGCCAAAATGGGATTGGATGTTTTGGTAATTCACCCTTTTACCAAAGCTTTTTCTAGATTAACCGCTACCGAATTCGTTCGTGATCTTTTGGTAAATAAGCTCAAATCAAAAAAAATAATCATAGGCTACGACCATAGATTTGGTCGCAACCGAACAGCAAATATTACGGACCTCATCGCTTTTGGCAACATATTGGACTTTTCTGTTGAAGAAATACAGGCACAGGAAATAGAAGCGGTATCCGTAAGCTCTACCAAAATAAGAAAGGCACTAGAAGAAGGTGACGTTGCTACGGCAAACTCCTACTTAGGGTACGAGTACATGCTTACCGGCAGCGTTAAAAAAGGAAAAGGTTTGGGACGAAAACTAAATTTTCCAACCGCTAATCTTTCCATTGATGAAGCGTACAAACTCATTCCAAAAACAGGTGCATACACCGTAAAAAGCATTTTGAACGGAAAAGAAGTCTACGGTATGATGAACATTGGCTACAACCCTACCGTAAACGGCACCCATAAAACCATTGAAATACACTTTTTTGATTTCAAGGAAGACCTGTACGACCTCAATATCCAAATAGATATGTTACATCGCTTACGGGACGAGCGTAAATTTGATTCCTTGGACGCTTTGAAGGAGCAATTGGCCAAGGACAAAGAAGCATCACTTCGATATATATCCCAATAATCATGTTGAATAAGCTGTTATTTCGGAGGATGGACAACAGCCCTTTGATTATCTTTCGCATCTTTTTTGGTTTCCTTATAGCCTGCGAAAGTTTTGGTGCGATTGCAACCGGATGGGTACGCAGAAACCTAGTAGAACCGCGTGTCAACTTTCCTTTTATAGATTTTGATTGGTTACAGCCCCTACCGGGCTATGGTATGTACGCTTACTTTTCTATCATGGGCCTATTGGGTGTTTGTATTTCCTTGGGGTATAAATACAGATTTAGTATTATTTCATTTACCGCGCTTTGGACAGCTGTTTATCTAATGCAGAAGACCGCTTATAACAACCATTATTATTTATTGGTGCTACTTTCCCTGTTCATGTGTTTTGTTCCTGCAGATAAAAATTATTCACTAGCCGTAAAACAACATCCAGAACAAAAGTCCGATACCATGTACAGTTATGTAAAATGGTTTATAGTGTTCCAACTTTTAATTGTGTACGTATACGCCTCCATAGCAAAATTATATGGCGATTGGCTAGATTTTGGCATGATTCGTATTTTGATGCAGCCAGTTGCAGATTATCCTTTGATTGGCGAGTTGCTGCAACAAGACTGGGCACATAAGGTTATAGGTACCACAGGTATTTTATTCGATGTACTAATTATTCCCGCCCTACTTTGGAAACCCACGCGAAAACTGGCTTTCTTTGTTTCTATCTTTTTTCATTTATTTAATTCCATCGTTTTTCAAATCGGTATTTTCCCATATTTATCCTTAGCCTTCAGTGTATTTTTCTTTGATTCAGATACCATTCGTCGCATCTTTTTCAAAAAGAAAAAAGGGTATAGTAGCAATGAAGTAAAGGTTCCCAAACACAAAAATATAATCCTCGCCGCACTAAGTAGCTACTTTATCATTCAATTACTGTTACCCTTACGTCATCATTTTATTTCGGATGATGTTCTCTGGACGGAGGAAGGACATAGACTAAGCTGGCGCATGATGTTACGCAGCAGGTCAGGAAAGGGAGAATTCAAGGTTGTAAACAATCAGACTGGTGAAGAAATAATAATACAACCCAAAGAATTCTTAAGCAGAAATCAACAACGAAAAGTATTTGCTTACCCAGATTTTGCATGGCAATTTGCTGGTTACCTACAACAAGAATACGCTCAAAATGGTAAAGACATATCTGTATACTTAGAGCAATCCCTCCTCAGCATAAACGGAAGACCATATGCACCATTTATAGACCCAAAAACCGATTTAGCCAATACGCCCTGGTTACGGTTTAAACATCATGAATGGATTTTTCCTTCTGCTTTAGAGGATAAATAATTAGGTAGTTTTAGATTTCTAATATTTCAAGTTTTGAAGTTGGTGAAGGGATTAACAAAGCATATCATTGTGTGGAGGTAGAAAGAAGCAAACTCTAGAATACTAACTATGGTGGCAATTTAAATCTGAAAAGGTTTCTTGGCGATCTTCAGTAAATTACTTTAGCCAAAAAGGGCCTTGCAAAGAAGTTAAATTACAATTTGTGCTTGTGTCTGATTTTTGTATTTGTATTTGAACTTGATACTTGCGCTTGATAACGAAATGTATCTCTTTTAAATCGGAAGATTAGTTTAAATTTGCAGACTTAAACAGCAGAACCATGTTACAGTTACAGGCCATCCGAGAGCAGAAAGACGAAATGATTACCGCTTTCAAAAAAAGA
>JBLICT010000004.1:0-42540 GCA_047632415.1 Maribacter sp. | reverse complement strand
ATATTGTTTTGTAAATCCGCATTTGGAAGCTACATTAACAAAAAGGATTTTCTTCCCTTTAAATTCTAAGAGAGAAATAGTAGTACCATCTATGGCATTGATAGCTATATCATAAATTGACTGACTTTTTGTTTCTGTAGAAGTACTTGGAGCTAATTTTGCTTTATCAACTGTTTTCATAACTAAATTTTAAAAGATACAATACCACAATCCATTTCAAATATTTGCCCTGAAAATGAAGCTGCTTTGTCCGATAATAAGAATGCTGCTGTAGCTGCCACTTCTTTCGGGTTTAAGAATCTTTTTAATGGATGACGTTCTGTTATATTCTCAATCATTTTTTCATTACGTAATAACTTAGATGCAAGTGCTGTATCTGTTACCGTTGGAGCAATAGCATTAACTCTAATGGTTGGTGCTAGCTCTGCTCCAAGTGATTTAACCAATCCCTCAACTCCAGATTTTGATGTAGCCACACTTGCGTGAAATGGCATACCCAACTTAGAAGCGACAGTACTAAATAACAATATTGACGGATTTTTACCTTTCTTTAATTGGGGTAAGTACTTCTGTATTGATTTTACAGCTCCCAAAACATTAATTTCAAAATCGTTTTGGAAGTCATCCAAGCTTAGTCTAGAGATAGGCTTTAAATTAATACTGCCAGGGCAATATATGAGTCCATCTACTTCTTCTATATCCGGTAAATCGTCTTTTAGAATATCACACGTATAGTGGGTTACATTCGTATGTTCCATTTCAGGAGCAGTCCGACTAATATTAATTATTTTATGGGCTTCAGATAACTCATTGACAATGGCATTTCCGATTCCTTTACTTCCTCCTACAATTATATATGTTTTCAATAGATGACTACGTTATTTGTTTAAATAATTTTGCAATTCCGCAATTTTATGTGGTTTATCAAACACGCCACCATAGTATGAGGTAACCGTTGCAGAGGTATCGTCTTTTACTCCACGAGAAGAAACACATAAATGCTTCGCATCAATGATAACCGCTATATCGTCTGTATCTAATATGGATTTCAAATCCATTGCTATTTGATTAGTCAATCGCTCTTGTACCTGCGGACGTTTGGCATAATACTGAACAATTCTGTTGATTTTAGAAAGCCCAATAACTTTTCCAGAGGACACGTAAGCTATGTGCGCTTGGCCAATGATTGGAACGAAGTGATGTTCGCAATTAGAATAAAATGTGATATTCTTTTCTACCAACATCTGATTGTACTTGTATTTATTTTCGAATAACGCAATCTTAGGTTTGTTATCTGGGTTAAGCCCGGAAAAGATTTCTTCAATATACATTTTAGCGACTCTGTTAGGGGTTCCCTTTAACGAATCATCCGTTAGGTCAAGTCCCATAACATCCATTATCTGAGCAAATAAATTCGAAATTTTTGTCTTTTTTTCTTTGTCTGACATTACGAACGCATCGGATTTCATTGGGGTTTCTAGCCCCGTATAAATATGATCATCACCAATTTCCTCTTCATTAAATCCATTCAGTGAATTGTCTTTAGTAAGGGTATTCAACATAGTTTCTTGCTGTTTCATAAAGTTTTATTTTTAGCTCTAGGCTAGCTTCTAGCTCTGGTTTAAGTATGTTATATATAACCATAGCTATATTTTCTACGGTTGGATTTAGGCTTTCAAATTCGTTTACATCTACATTTAGGTTTTTATGATCAAATCTGTTCAATATCTTATCTTTAATAAGGTCAGAAAGAAGCTTCGTATCAATCACATAACCCGTTTCAGGATTACACAATCCAATAATTTTCACTTCTAAATCATAATTATGACCATGATAATTTGGGTTATTACATTTGCCAAAAACTTGAAGGTTTTTTTCATCACTCCAGTTATTATTGTGCAGTCTATGAGCGGCGTTAAAGTGCTCACAACGGATAATTGCAGTTTTATTCATAGGTATAATGGGCCGTAGTTATTTCAAAATTGACTCCGCTGCAAAGATATTTGTATTTTTGTTTGATATTTATCATTTATTGTTAAACAATAATTAAAATTACTAATTTTGGAGACATCATACGTCCGCAATAAATAAGTGCCTTGCGAACGAACCAGATTAAACAATACTCAGCATCGAAGGAGGAATTAGTGGTTAAACAACTACTACTCGTCTAGAGCAAAATTGGTTTTATCTGGTTTTTATTAAAGCTTTAGATAGCGTTGGAGAAAAAGTAAAAACAGCTATTATAGATACGTGTCAATTTACTTAAGACTTTCAAGTATTATTGACACCATTACTACTGGAATTTTTTTATCCAATCTATTGTTAGGGTTTTTCATTTGAATTTTTGATGAAATCCCTACTGAGAAGTAGTAAAATATTTTGAGAATGGAGTGGGATGCCTATTATCCCGAACGAATTAAGAATGATAAATTAAAAACGTAAAATATGTTATTTGACACCAGTTATACAAGTAAAGATTATGTAAAGGAAAGCAGCGCTATGGTAGGTACCCCATTTTCTTTTTTTGAAAGACTAAAAATGGGGGGTATAGGGTCTAGCAGATTAATCATAGAAGAACTAAGCCCAAAACTACAACCTAAAAATATGGAATCATTTGCTATTAATTATGCAAACATTGAATTAAGGCCTAAGGGAATTATCATACATTTTACCAATAAGTTAGACCGTTATTCATGGATAATACCACATTACCGTTTAGTTGTATATAGTACACAAACGCTAAGCATACATTCAAACGGAAATTTTATTCAGTTCAGGAAAAACAAGAACTATACAGATAACAAAAAGTTTATACATAAAATGACGGGTTTAAAAAACAAATTTTTAAATCTAGGCTATTATGATGCTTAACTCTAAGTTCTGCAGTTACTAAATAAATTGAAAATTAAAAACAGTGGAAGTGAAGAATAGGCTACTATAATTTAGCCCATACAGTGACAACCGCAACCAAAAGTAATCATGAAGTTAAGCTTCAATATACAACAACATTTTACTTTTTATTTGGATAGTTTTCTTCTCTTTGTTTTTTGTTTGAATAGAAAATATTATAAAATGTCAGCCCTATATATACAGCGAATATTACAGCTCCTACTATAAAAAATCCAATGTTCATGATGTTCTTCTTTGTCTGATTGCTAAGGCAAATAGTAATATTGTACCAGGCCAGTGCGCCGAATATTGAGCTTCCTCTTTCATACCAAATAAACCAAGCCCCACGGAGTATAGTAAACAAATAAATGCTAGAATAACTGGATACCATTTTAAAATAAAACTTTTCATCTTTTACTATTTTATGTAATTTATTATCGATTAAATTATACCACTAAGCGTACCATGTTTAAAAAAAGGCCTGTGATTTAATTCTAAAATGCTTTTAAATCTGACACGAGGTTGTTATTGAACTACTGCTTCATATTTTTGTAATAATTGCATGGTAGTATATTTTAGTGCTTTTTGATGTGTCGCTTCTAAAACGACTAATGGTGCTTTACCAGCACGCTCCGCTTCCAACCAACGAGATATGCATAAACACCATTTTAATCCAGGTTTTAAGCCTGGAAAGCCCCAGTGTGGTATAGGCGTAGAAAGGTCATTCCCTTGAGATTTTGTAAATTCTAAAAATTCTTGAGTCAGTATAGCACACAACACGTGAGTGCCAGAATCTTCTTGAATAGTTCTACAATATCCGTCCCTGAAATATCCTGTAGCAGGATTTTCACAACAAGGCAATAAAATTGTTCCGAGAACATTTAAATCATTGCTTTTAAGCATGCTTATATTCCTGAATCAGGTCTTCCTTTCAGTCTTACATCAATTCTCTTTTTCTTGACTGTAAGCCTCTTCATAACATCCATTAAGGATGAATCTTTTGTCTTCTTGTAAATCTCGTTGATTGCTAATACAAGTCGTTTTGCTTCCCTTGATGCCGTCACCCTATCACTTGTAGACATATGACTCATTTTGGCTTTTTCAAAGATTGATGCTTCTTGTAGAATATCCATATTTATGTTTTGTTTAATCTTACGCAAATATAATTATACACAAAGGTAAATTTTCACAAAAAAAAACTAAATCTGCTATTAGAGAGTCAATCAAAAAAAGATAAAACTCTTTACAGAATCCACCTTTTGTAAAGAATTTACTGGTAGCGAAAATTTTATTATCTTCCTAAAGAGTTCAAATAGAAGGATGTATCAATACTACTGTTCTACATGCATGTGGTAAACTATACCTTAAAAAATACGCCCTAATTAAAAACTAGTAGTATGAAAACTGGAGCATTTGAAAATCATACTAATAAAAATCATAAACATCCTCACTTTTCATCATTGGTCTATTTGGCCCATGTTGACGGGTCATTAGATAGCGAAGAAGAAAAAATGTTGTTGGACTTTGCAAAAAGAATTAGAATTAGCAAAGAAGACTATATCAACATGATGGCCAATCCCATGCAGTATCCTATAACAAGAGTTTCCAATTCGGAAGCGCGATTACGTTGCATCTTTGACATGTTCAAGGTTGTTTTTGCAGATTATGATTTTGATAATCGCGAAAGAAGATTCGTCTATAAATACGCCCTTCAATTGGGTTTTAGCAAAACCAACGTTAGAAAAGTAGTAAACCGATCTATAGCTATGTTTAGTAGTAAATTTGATTTTGAAGACTACGCCAATTTTATCAGAAGATAATTTTAAACTTCAAATTTTAAGGTAGAAAAGCTGTTTTATATTGCAATACTATGTTTTTATGGACACGCTTATCTTTCAATTTGGTATTTTTAGCGTCCAACTTTATATCCCATAGGATTATCTGAAGAAAACTAATACGATATGGGAATTACTTCTAAAAGTGCAATCGCTAAAGGAGACGGCACCTTTACCATAGACCAGGTTATGGTAGCCGACCCCAAACCAGACGAAGTGCTGGTGCAAATAAAAGCGGCGGGGCTTTGCCATACAGATTACGATTCCCTCTCTTGGGGCAAGCCTATTGTTATGGGACATGAAGGTGCTGGAATTGTAAGCGCCATTGGCTTATCTGTACGCCATGTTTCTGTGGGTGATTCCGTCATATTAAATTGGGCAACACCTTGCAGAAGATGTTTCCAGTGCAAACTCGGTAATGAGCATATTTGTGAAAAAAATTCACCCGTGGTTGCAGGTGGAAATGGCTATACCAAAGGTCATGCGCATTTGGAGGGAACCCAATACCAGGGCAAACCCATTGAACGTTCTTTCAACATTGGCACTTTCTCGGAATATACTTTGGTTAAAGCATCGGCCGTGGTAAAAAATCTGCTGGATTCAATCTCCTTTGCTGCTGCGAGTATTGTAAGTTGTGGCGTAATGACGGGGTACGGTTCTGTTATCAATATAGCAAAAGTAGCTCCGGGAAGTTCCGTGATCGTTCTTGGAACGGGAGGCGTGGGTCTAAGCGTGGTTCAGGCGGCAAAAATCTCTAAAGCATCTCAAATTATCGCCATAGATATCAATGAAAAACGTTTGACAATGGCCAAGCAATTCGGTGCTACGCATACCATTGTAGCAAATAAGACGGACAAAGGATTATTACATGCGGCAGAAGAAGTGAAAAAACTAACCGAAGGCCGTGGTGCGGATTATGCCTTTGAATGCACCGCAGTACCAGAACTAGGCGCGGCACCTTTAGCCATGATTCGCAATGCAGGCACGGCCGTGCAAGTGAGTGGCATAGAGCAGGAAATTCCGTTTGATATGAACCTATTTGAGTGGGACAAAATATACATTAATCCGCTTTATGGTGGCTGCCGACCCGAGCAGGATTTTCCTAAAATTCTAGAACATTATAAATCTGGCGAGCTGCAACTGGAAGAGATGATTACAAAAACCTATACCTTAGAAGAATTACCACAGGCCTTTGAGGCTATGCTCTCCGGTAAAAATGCCAAGAGCGTAATCCTTTTTTAAATGGAAAATCTCTTTAGAACAACAGAACTTTCCAATCCTGCTTTTGAAAGCAATAACCTCCGTTTTATAACGGTAAAAAGCAAACACCTAAAAGGCAGGGGCGATATCTGTGTTTTTGTCCCGCCACTAGAAGACCTTACCGATGTTCCTTTAGTTATTTTATTACATGGGGTCTATGGCAGTGCTTGGTCATGGTCTCAACAAGGAGGCGTGCACCTAACCGCATGGGAACTTATAAAAAAGGGAGAAATAGAACCCATGGTCATTGCCATGCCTTCGGACGGACTCTGGGGAGATGGTTCTGGGTATGTACCGCACATTGAAAAAGATTTTGAACAATGGATAGTCGAAGATGTGCCGAGCACCGTATGGCAGAATATTTCTATGGTTAGTGAGCAATCACCCTTGTTTATAGCTGGACTTTCCATGGGCGGCTTTGGAGCCTTGCGGTTGGGATTGAAGTACGCTGATAAATTCCGAGGAATCTCTGCACACTCCTCCATTACAGACCTGAATCAAATGTCACTTTTTATAGAAGAGGAACTCGATGCTTATAACCAGTCCGATGCCAATGAGCAGTCTGTTTTAGGCGTATTGGATAAGACGGTGGACAAGCTACCCAAAATTCGTTTTGATTGTGGTACCAAAGACCCGTTGCTAAAACACAACAGGATGCTGCACCAAGCACTTGAAAAACGAAACATACCACATGTGTATCAAGAGTTTGCCGGCGGGCATGAATGGCCCTATTGGCAAAAGCATGTGGAAGAGACCGTACGCTTTTTCGATAGTTATAAATAGCAAATTGATTTGGTTTTACGTTCACCTTAAATGGGCATGTAATCTAACAGATTTCTGGTCCGATACGATTACAGTATAAACCTCAAAAGTTTAAAAACTGTCATCGACAATCTCAGTTCATAACGTGGGCTCACCTCAGCAACGTTTATACGGAGCTCATTTGAAATAAGAGGCAACTGCTTCTCGCCACAATTAAGTATCGCATGAACAAACCTCAGCGTCTCTGGTTAAGTTTTAAACCTAAAAACTCTTAGACTTATAAGCGAATTATAAAGAACAACTTTTTCCCATACCCAATTTACACCTCCTCATTACATGTGCTTTCGTATTTTTCAAACTAGCGCAGCTAGCCAAGAGTCCCACCCAGAAACTTCTCCCTTTTAGATACCTCCAAATGCTTTGATGTGTTTGGTGGTATCATTGTATCAGTTGGTGATTCCAACCAGCTTCTTAGGTTCCAAAACCAGTTTTTAGCTTATTTTAAAAAATAATGAGAACTGCTATCTAGGTAGTAATTCTCTCTTTAGTCAACGAGTAAAATTAAAATTTTAAGTCGTTTAAAGCCTGTTGGGATACCTAAAAAATCTATCCCCTTTTCAACCACAAACGTCGCCTTGGTTGCTATTTTCTTACTATAGGATTGTTCAAACTAAATGAACTACAATAAGATTTATGCAAATAAACATGGAATAGGTCTTTTTGTTAGTTTTAATAAGTGATTTCAACTAATTTACAAATCAATCAAATTCTGAAATGAAGTTTTATAAATTATACCTATCTGTCCTAACTTTTTTGTTTTTAATAGTAAATGTAGGTGCTCAGCACTTTAATATTCACAATCCTATTACTTTACCTGATAAAAGTCAACAGTCTATTATTACCCAGCGTATTGGATATACGGACATCACTGTTAACTATCATAGTCCAGGTGTAAGAGGTAGAGAGGTTTGGGGAAAGATGATTCCATATGGAAAAGTCTGGCGCGCGGGAGCTAATGAAAATACGATATTTACGATTACTGATGATGTTGAAATTGAAGGACAAAAATTGGCAGCTGGGAGTTACGGCTTTCATTTGCTTCCAGAAGAGCATCACTGGACCTTTATTTTCTCTAAGAATCATACTTCTTGGGGGAGTTATTTTTACCAAGAAGGTGAAGATGAATTGCGCGTAACTGTACCTGTAGAATATACCATAGATAAGAGAGAGTGGTTGAGCTTTGATTTTAAAAAGCGCGAACGAGGTGCTGTTTCTATTGTAATGACTTGGGCCGACAAAAAGGCTGAAATCAATTTGACGCTTAATGTAAACGAACTTGCTTTAGATAATATTAGAAAACAATTGCGTTCAGATGCTTATTGGGAATGGTACAGTTGGTGTCAGGCAGCAGATTATTGTGTAGAGTATAAAATAAATACAAGAGAAGCATTAGAATGGGTTAACAAGTCTATAGCGCTTCAAGAAAACTTCTCTAATTGGGATGTTAAAGCTAAACTGTTAAAACAACTGTCAGAAGATGATGCCGCTAAAAAAGCGATAGAAAGAGCAATAGCGGTTGGAAGTGATATTTATTTGGAACGATATGGTCGGAGACTTCTAATAGAAAAGAATTACGATAAGGCGGTGTATGTGTTTGGACAGTCGATAAAGAAAAACGCAACATATTGGCGCGCACATTTTAATAGAGGAAATGCATTAAAAGCTCTTGAAAGGAAAAAAGAAGCTCGAAACGCTTTCAAACTTGCGCTTAAATATAGTCCAGAAGACAAAAAAAGTCAAATTCAAAATAGTTTAACATCAGTTCTGTAGCTCAGAATATAGGTTTAAATCCTGATTTTTATTTGTAATTTCAAAATCAGCGTTAATAAAAATACTCCGATTAATTTATTTTGTATCGTTTGGTTTTCGCAATTTTGGTAAAAGACGCACAACACAAGGTTTAATTAAAAGCTTGTGTTGTGCGTCTTTTTTAGTGGATGCTTTCTCCACTTTTACTATTCTTGGGAGGGAATATTTTTGATACGATATACCCTACTATCATTGCTAATGCAAAAGAAGGGGCTAGCACATCTAATTCTTTAAGATAAGCGTCTATTCCTTCCATATTTGCAAATACAAATTTGAATAATATCACTGACGTGAACCCAGTAATCATAGAAGAAATAGCTCCTTTTTCAGAATAGCCCTTCCAGAAAAGAGATAGAATGATTACAGGACAGAAGGTTGCGGCAATTCCAGACCATCCAAATACAATAATCCAGAAAATCTGCCTATCAGGATAGAGATTGTATAATAAAATAGCTATCCCTAGTGCAACTAGTGCCATAATAACAGTAACGATTCTAGAAAATTTCGTTAAGTCCTCATCTTTTAAATCAGGTCTGAATATTTTCTGGTAGAAATCACGCGTAATAGCACTAGAGGCAAGAATGAGTAAAGAATCAATTGTTGACATAATCGCTGAAAGCACAATTGCAATGAAGATTGCAACTAGAATTGTTGGTAAAAACTCATGGGTTAACATACTTAAAACATTTTCTCCACCAGTTCCTAACACTGCTTCAGGGTCCTGCCCTTCCGTTGTGAAATAAATTCGAGCAAGAATACCAATCGTTACTGCTGCTGCACCCGTTAGGAGCGTAAAAAGCAGTGCAACCCACTTCCCTTTATCAATCTCAGTTTCGCTTTTAATTGACATAAAACGAACATAAACTTGTGGTGACCCTAAGAAACCCAATCCAATCATTGAGAAACCTATAATTGTAAATAAGTTCATCAACCCGTCATTACTTCTCCCCATTATTTGTGTTAGAGTGGGGTCAATGGCGTTTAACCCCTCAGTAATTCCAGCTCCATGGTCCATAGAAAACCACACAACAATAGGTAGTAAAACCAACCCGAAAAACATTAGAACCCCTTGGAACATATCTGACCAAACCGCAGCTACGAATCCACCAATAAAAATATAGACCAGAACAATAGCGAAACCTATAAGGGCGCCAATTCGATAGTCAATATTAAGCATGGATTCGAACGCAATCCCGGTAACATCCATTTGAGATGCAACATATATAACAACGAAAACTACTAGCGCAGAAGCAGAGATGATTCGAAGACTGTTTGTCGATGATTTAAAATGACTTTGAAGGTAGTCAGGTATAGTGATTGCTTCATATTCGTCAGACCGTCTTTTAAATCGCTTAGCCATAAATTGCCAGGAAATAAAAACTCCTAGTAATTCTCCAACAACAACCCAATATCCAGAATAGCCTACCATGGCTCCCATTCCTGTTAAACCTATTAAAAGCCATCCGGATTCCCCAGTTGCTCTAGCAGAAAAAGCTACTGCCCAAAAGCCCATTTTTTTTCCACCTAAATAGTAATCACTCATACTTTTGACCCTCCGCGAGGCTAGTATTCCGATTAAAAATAGAATGGAGACATAAATTACTAGTACGCTAATTTTTATAATCATTGTGCATTTTTGATTATCGCTATTGAGATAGTATTCCTTTAAAGAGAGGTTGGGAATCGTTTCGTGCGCTACAACGTTTTGGGTAAACTAGGCTTAATACTGTTCACATTCGATTAGTAACATATTTAATTTTATCAAACAGGACTTTTATTATGTACTGTATTTACCTTTTTTTTAATGAAACAAACTCAAATGCATTCTCCAGAATCTCTTTAAAATGCCCGGCATTTAAGCTCCAATTTGCTGTTTTTGCTTGTTTACTTAAAATACCCACTTGACCATTTTCTAGGTTAAAAATTTTCATTCCTTCAAAACTATGAATCGCTGGATAGTAGAAATGTAATGTGATTGTCCTTTTTGTTTTAGAGTTATTGCGAAGTTTATGGATGATACCATCAGGCTCAGGAGTCAAACCATCCCTCCCGTATCTTTCAATTGAGTATTCTAAGAGTTTATTATTATCAAACTTATAGGAGACATTATCCAATTCTCCTTCAAGAACCCAAACGTATCCAAACAAACCTTTATGATGGTGTACAGCGCTTTCTACGCCAGCTGGCCAATTTATCAGTATACATTCGAATGGATCAACCGTTAATATGTTTCTTCCATAATCACCAATATTTTCTGGCTCATTGATATATGCTTCGTAATTGATACTATCTATATGTATTGCCTTGATAAATTTACCCAAGGTATCAAAATTGACATCAATTTCAAATGACTTTATTTTTTCAATAAGCTCAATCATATTTTATGGAAGATTAAATAAATTTAATATTATTACCTGTAACGTGTTCTTTTACGGCTAGTTGTGTTATTAAAACTAAGTTAGTAAATAGAAAACGAACCAGAGGGTAATCTGCCATATCTACTAGGTGGTTTATTCAATATTCTCTTGGTCCATCCAATACAATAAGTAAGGTATGTTATACGCATGAGTCCATCCAAATACGCGAAGACCTTGATTCGTCTGCCAATTGGTAAAACGTCCTTTGCTGTCAGGAAGGTTTGAGATTTTCAAAAGATCTTCAGCATATTTTTTTGAATCAGTATATTCTTCTGATGATTTTTGTAATTCACCAACCTTTAAAACCTCTGCCCTTGCCAAGGCTTCTTCTAAATATCCTTTTTCGCCACTGAATTCATATCCAAGAAGTAAGGGATAAATAGTGGCTAAATAAGATTCCATTTCGTGATTTAATGGCGGCACATCCCTAACCCATCTGGCATGATTTAATAGCGCTTTTCTGACCTTCTCATCATTGAATATTTGTTGATATTTGTAGAGACCTTGAGCCACATAGGGTTGACTATAGCCATATCTATCTAATAATAGATTACCGCCTTGTCTTTCTTGGAACTCTAACATTAAATTTACTCTATCATCCAACTCATCCTTATATTTTTTTAATTTGGTTGCATCATAAAGTTCTACAAGATTAAGAACGGATAAGTACAATCTACGCCCTCTTAAATCATGTTCTCCCCATATTCTGTTTAGGTATGTGTCTCCCGTCATTTTGGCAACTTCCAAAGCCCTATGGTCAGCAGAAAGATAATAAGATGCAATCCAACCCTGAATCCAAACATGCGCACTTAATAAGGCATACCAATGTTCGTTTGCGTGCCTTCTCCCAATACCTAAATAAGGGGTTGATTCTGGTTCGTCCTCATAATTCCAAAAATCGATGGTATTATTATTCGCACCATAATACGTTCTCTTTTTAGGCCAATGAATGTTATCCACATCCATTGTATGTCTACTCATTGCTTGGGCCATATTAAAATATTTTGGATCTCCAGTACGCATGAAATTCGTCCAAAGCATAAAATCAACCGTGGGTTCATTATTGGTCCACTGTACCCAACGATCATTAAAAAAATAACTCTTGCCATCCCCATAATTAAACATACCATACCAAGGTTCATGCTTTTGATTATAGCCCCACCATTGATACCTATACTGTAAAGCATTCTCAAACTCTGGATATTTGGTTGACGCAGGCGCCATATTACCATAAACTTTAGAACCAGTATACCATTCAGGCGCAGCATGGGCTACGGGACTATCAAGAATATAGTCCATTTTCTGACCCACTTCTTCAGTATCCATATTGTCATGAAAATAATATATGAATTCCGTGGTCTTGGTAATTCCTTGAGCAAAATTTGCAAGCATTCCGCCATCTTGTTCGGTATTGTGCCTTTCAAAGCTCATAGGACCATTTTCCAATGGCCATATACTGCCTGTAAGTATTCTAGATATTGGATCAATTTCAATACCTTTTGGATATTCCTTTAAAAAATTCTTTATTCCAACTCCAACACCTCTTTTCCCGTCGGTAATATTTACCCATCCTTTTGCTCTTTCAGATTTCGCCACATTAGTCTCACCTTTAGAAACGGTAGCTTCGAATACCAATTCACTATTTGACTCCTTGTTATCTTCTTTTTTAAATCCGTTTCGGTAAGCACTTCTTAAGCTTGTACTTTTCCTTCTTGCAGGGCCTTTTTGTAAAAGTTTAACGGCTTGTTTCTCGTTTAAAGAAACTTCTTGCAAAATAGTTTTAGCTTGGTCATCTTCCCAGTTTCCTTCATTTACTGGAATAGATACGTTTACGTTTTCGTCGAGATGGTACTTAAGTTGAATTCCACTAGCTGCTATTTGGTCGTTTGGTTGTGTCCAGCCTATGTCTTCAGCAACATCTTCATCAATAATGTCTTTATTCTGGGTTGCTATCGAATAATGTTCACCTTTCTGCACTTTATGTTTATCGGGAACCCCAGTATAAGTCAATGTGTGCAATACTTTTATGTAGCTTTTACCTGCGTATGCATGTAGCCATATCGTAAATGGCGAAATATTATTATCAAGTCTGTTGTAAGTATAAGTTCCTTCTACTCTAAAAATATTATGCATTGGCCCAGACCCTTTTTCCCTAAAAATTGTATTGATAACCGCTTTTGAAGCATCAATTCCTGCATCATCCAAAAGATCTAAGAAAGAACCTCTATTTTCCTCTGGGGAAGAGCCAATAAGCTCTTTATCATCAAATTTACCATCGTTATTAGAATCTAAATAAACTTCATCTAAAAAACCATTACCCATTTTATGAATAGCGAAGGAAAGCGGCCCAGTATTAACATCTATGCCTCCTTTAGGTCGCATATTATTAGATGAGACAATTTTTTCTTCAGAACGTATTGGCACAATTGAATCACCATATTCTAACACATAATCCGATCCCTCTTCCGAAAAGAAGAAAACCCATACCCATTTTATACTATCGTCTAATGGTCCCCAGTTTGCCACCTCAGTTGTCTGACAAGGAATCTCAATTCCTTCAGAAGTTAGTAACCGTATATGGTCTGGAGAATAGAGTTCTCCCTTTGGAAATGGTATCCCAAGTGTAACTGGCGCTCCTAACGTATTATTTTCAATGGTAATTTTTACTTGTTTACCAGATTCTTTAGTTTCACATGATGTTACTAAAAAACATGCGATAAGTATTGTTATAATTCTTCTCATTTTTATAAAAATTCTTTAGAAACAAAGTGCAGCAGCCCCCAGTATCGGGGAATCTGCCAAATCAGATTTTTCTATTTTTAAATGTTCTATTTGTTTTTGATAAGCAAACGAATCAAGTGATTCTTTTATAGCTTCTTTATAGAAAGGATATGCCTTACTTATGGAGCCTCCAAGAATAATTGCTTCTGGTGCATATAAATATAAAATGGATTTAATGGCCTGCCCTAAATGAAAGCCATATTCGTTAAATGCTTTTAAGGCAATTAAATCATCTTCAAGCGCTTTTTTAAATAGACTCTTTGCGGATTGTCCATATTTTTCATCAAAAAAAAAGCTGCCAGCATAATGCTCCATAATACTATCTTTATAAGGAAGCATACCTACTTCCCCAGCTCCGCACAAAACACCGTTATACAACTTATGATCTATGATAATACCCATACCGAGTCCGGTACCTAAGGAAAGGGCCACACAATTAGCGTAATCTTTTGCCTTACCAAAGTGCTTTTCACCCAATGCAAAACAATTGGCATCATTATTTATGTATACCGGAACCTGATAGTTCTGCTCTACAATATCTTTTAGCGGAACATTTTTCCAGGCAGGAATATTCTGCACATCATAAACAACACCTGTTCCTATATTAACTACGGCCGGAACTCCTATTCCTATAGCTTCAACCGAATCCGTCATTATTTCATCTATGCTTTGAAAAAGTTTTGCCATTATGGCTTTTTCGGAATTGTCACGTTCTACTCCAACCAAATGACTTTGAAGTATCTCGTTGCCAAATATCCGCCCAGTTTTGATATTAGTACCGCCAATATCAACACCTATAACCTGCTGTTTCCCTAGATTCATAGGTCTTTCGATAAACTAAAAGTCTTATTAGTGACCAATGGTTTGGCCCAAAAACCTATGGTTAGTATAAAAATCAAGGGTATAATAAGAAAAAACATTCCAGCTTTAAGAGTCATCATCTCGCCTAGACCTCCAACGATAAATGGTATTATAGCCCCCCCAGCAATTCCAGTGCATAAAATACCGGATAATGAGCCGTGGTGCTCTTTGACTGAGTTAAGCGCCAATGAAAAAATAATCGAATACATCACAGAGATAAAAAATCCAACCATTGGAAATCCTATCAGTGCCACTTTTGAGGAGCCTGTTAATGCAAGTATAAGACTGAGTATGGTAATTGCAGTTGCCCAAATGAGTAATCTACGGCTATCCATAAACTTTATCAGCACCAGTCCTAGAAGGCATCCTACCGTCAACATTGCCCAAAAATAAGACACAGTATCTGCGCCTACCGTTTGTGGATCTAAACCGTGATATTGAGACAAGAATTGAGAAATCCAATTACCAACTCCTTGCTCGGTTCCTACATAGCAAAAGATTCCCAGAAAATATAACAAGGTCCATTTGTTCTTCAAGAGATCCCAATATGAACTACTATCTCCTGCTTTTTCATCCTCAGTTTTTTCAAACTTTGGATACTTGGTAAAATAGACGTAAAAAAATAGAAAAAGTGCTATTGCAGCAAACACGATATACAGTGATGCCCATGGCAGATTTTCTGGCACATATCCCCTTAGGACATCCCCTAACGTACCACTTGATTCATTTTCTGTATTTACCAAATATTTGTAGAGGTATGGACTTAAAAAGGATGCCGCACCAAAAACTAATTGCGCCAGTACAGAATTGAAAGCAAAATGTTCCTCGCCCCCTGCTACTCGTAGCATTGGATTAATGATTACCTGCAAAACGGCCATACAACAACCTAAAGTGAACAGTGTTATACTAAAAGTTCCATAACTAGGAAATAGAGCAAAACCCAAAGAAGCCAAAGTCATTACAAAGAATGATACGGAGAGTAATGCTTTTTCACTATACTTTTCGGATAGGAACCCAGCCGGTATAGACATAATTCCATAAGCAATAAAGAACGTGAAAGGTAAAAACCCGGTAGAAGTAAGACTTAGATCAAAACTATCCTTGACATCTACAATAATCGAGTTTAGTATATTAGTAATGAACGATATCACGAAAAATACGAGCATTACCAATCCAATGATATGATAATACCTTTTCGCGGTAGGTTTACTTTTTAGCATTATAAGTATAGTTGGTTATTTTAATTATGAATGATATTGAGAAAGGTTGGCGACCCGCTAGTTACTTACCACCCAACATCGGGAACATTTCTTTGATTTCCTGGTCTGTTGGCTGTTTCCCATATTCACAAATTTCAAAAAATTCAACTTGCTTAACGGTCGAAATATCTACATTAGGATACCATTTCTTTACGGCTTCCAAAGTGGATGCATCTGGTTTTCTGTTCATCCATCTAGCTTTTAACCATGCCAAACGCTCAGTTTCTCCTGATGGAATTGTAGACAAATCAGTTCCATTGGTCCAAGGTAGCCACTCAAACATTTGTGAATCGTGCGCAGCCAAGCCCTTCACTTTAGTATCGATAATATCATCCACTATTACAGCAATATCTTTCTGAAACGGATAAGGTTTTTTAAAACGATCACTCATATAAAGAAAAACCGGGTTCTTTTTTAATGGTGGGGTATCTGGAGCAACATTGGGCACAATATTCATATAAGCAGCATCTTGTACAACCGAACCTGCATTCCGATGATCTGGATGATAGTCATTTGGCCTAAGGCCTAGCACAATATCCGCATCCCAATTACGAATTCTTCTTATAACTTCTAATCTTACAGTTAATGTTGGGAACAATTCACCATCATGATTATCCAAAACCTCATACTCGGCTATACCCAAGGCTTTTGCCGCATCCTTGGCCTCTAGCCTACGTCTTTTGGCTAATGGACCACCTCCCATACTTTGGTGACCTGCATCACCGTTGGTAAGGGCCAAAAATTTGACATTGTGACCCATCTTAGCAAAAAGCGCAGCAGTTCCTCCAAATTTTGAATCGCAGTCATCTGGATGAGCGCCAATAGCTAGTATATTCAATACTTTTTTTTCTTGTGCTTGACCCATTGTAAATGCTAAGCACAAGCATATAATTAATGTAAATTTCTTCATAATGTTATTCTATTAAATTAAAATTTCTCAGTTATTGGTATAGAATCTTTTCAAAGCGTTTCAAGGACAGTTAATCGAGCACTATTATTTGAGAAGAACCCATTAGACTATAATAAGGAAATTCATAGTATGGGTTCACTCAAACAAACTCAAATAAATAAACTATTTCATTGCTATTGATGGTAATTAATTTTGAATAAAGTTTGGATTGATGTCTATTTCCCGTTGCGGTATAAAGAATAAATTTCTTATATCCCCAGCATTGATAACATCCGACTCAGCTTCTATTAATTTATCGGTTACAACCCCAAACCTTTTAAGGTCTGGCCAACGATGATTTTCAAACGCAAGTTCCACCTGCCGTTCTTTAAGCAATTTGTCTTGGAAAGAACCTGGCGTGGCAGCATCTATATCATCCAGCCCAGCCCTAGTCCTAACTTCGTTTATCAAGTCATAACTTTCCGGTGATTCTCCTAGAGCTTCCGCAAGCATTAACAGCACATCTGCATATCTAAAAACCACAAAATTGTTATCTGAATCATTTTCTTGCGGTGGATTGCTTTCATATTTCCTTACATAATTCTGTGGTATCTCCACTCCATCGACATCAATCCAAGAAGTACCTAAAGAAGGTTCAAAACGTAAGTCCCCTTCCTCAAAAGCGCTTACTAGTAAGTCAGTTGGCCTATTTCTTCCAAACCCCTGTCCAGTCTGCAAATCACCACTTGGGGAGAACTCGTTTGTTAATAGACTTCCTTGACCTATACCACCACTAATAAACTGCACCTCAAATATAGACTCTACATTGTTCTCATTACCTGTACCCCATAAATCGGCATAATTTGTTGCTAATTCATAGTTATAATTATTGATAACTCGTCGTAAAGTAGTTTCAGCCTCAGCAGTATTCCCAAGGGTCAACTGAACTTTTGCCAACAATATAGCGGCGGCACCTTTTGTTGCCCTGCCTACATTATCTGACGAATAAGAAACAGGAAGATTACCTTCAGCGACCGCTAAATCCAATGCCAATTGATTATAAACAGTAGTCGCATCTACTTGCGTAAGATCATCACCAGGAACAAATGGAGTTAACTGTAATGGAATATTACCAAAGCCAACTGCCAAATGATAGTACATTAAGGACCTAAGAAAAATTGCCTCGCCTATGATACTATTTTTGACACCTTCCTCAATTTCAACTACATTGTCTATCCTTTCAAGAATAACATTACAGTTTGCAATTACCCTATATGATCCGCTCCAGGCAGCATCCACCTGTTCGTTTAAAGGGTCTTCGGTAAATTGATTAATCTCGGTATACTGTCTCGCCAAACCTGTTGCATCAGGGCCTTGGTCCGTGTTATCTGAACGCATTTCAAATAAAGACCAATAGGCTCTATTATACACACCTGCATCCTGCAGTCCTGCATAACTTGCATTTATAGCAGCTAAAAAATCATCTGCAGTATTATAAAAATCAGCCTCATTCCTATTGGAGATTGGCGCTAAGTCCGTAAAATCCTCACTGCATGCTGATGTTACGCATATCATTAAGAATACTATGATTATTTTTTTCATCTTTTACAGTTTTAAATTAAAAAGTTAGATTTATACCCATGGTAAAAGATCTTGTTAGTGGATATGCACCATAATCTTCTCCAGGAGTCAAGCTATTATTGGATATGTTACTCACCTCTGGATTATATCCTAAATAATCCGTGAATGTAACAAGGTTAGTTCCAGTAATATAAAATCTTAGTCTATCGATACCACTATCACCAAATAATTTCTTAGTCGGCACTGAGTATCCTAACGTAACATTTCTTAAACGAATATAGGATCCGTCTTCTACTTGATAAGAAGAGGGTCTGTTGTTGTTACCATGATTACCGGTCTGCCTATCAGCTCTTGGCACTATTCCATTTCCGGGATCAGCGGCTGAACGCCATCTTTCATTTAGTATGCTATAAGCATTGAAATTTGCCTCTCCATTTTTCATGTGGCGTGATGTAAGATTTAAAATCTCGTTTCCTTCAACACCTTGAATCAAAAAGCTAAAATCAATGTTTTTATAACTAAACCTGTTATTAATACCCCATGTAAAATCAGGAAAATAACTTCCTGTAACAGTTCTATCATCTGGAGTTATTTCACCATCGCCATCAATATCCTTGAATCTAAAGTCCCCTGGGGCTGCATTTGGAGCTTGTGTATCTACAGGCGAGTTATCAATCTCAGCTTGATTTTGATATATCCCATCTACCACATAACCATAATAGCTACCTATGGGGTCTCCAACTCTGGTTACATGTCTAACACCAGCACTACCTGCCGAAAATATAGGTTCATTGCTTTCATTAAGAGATAGTACTTCATTTTTATTGGTAGAGAAATTTAAGTTGGTGTCCCATGAAAACTCTCCAACAAAATTCTTAGTACTTAGCGCCAATTCAAATCCACTATTCTCTACTTCTCCCAAATTCTGTAACGTTGTCTGAAAACCTGAAACTGAAGATATACTTACATTCAATAACAGATCAGACGTTTTAGTGGTATAATAATCAGCCAATAAAAAGACCCTGTTTTTGTAAAGACCTAGCTCCAGACCTATATTTGTTTGTTGCGATTTTTCCCACGTTAATTCTGGGTTGGGAATGGTACTTTGTATCAAACCATTTATTTCGTTTCCTGCGATATTGTAGTTATCAGGGGAAAGTAGGCCTATTGCTCCATAATTAGGGATTTCAAAGTTTCCTGTTTCACCCCAACTAACTCTAAGTTTCAATTCTGAAATAGCCTCAACCGATTGAAAAAAGCTCTCTTCATTTATACGCCATCCTGCGGAAACTGATGGAAAGTATCCCGTTTGATTATCGGCTCCAAACCGTGAAGAACGATCAGAACGAATAGTTCCAGTAAAAAGATATTTATCCTTAAATGCGTAATTCAATCTAAATAAAGCTGAAGCTAAAGTCCATTGTTCTTGTACTGAATTACCAGCAAATACTTGACCTCCACTTATTGTCTTTACCAAATCATCTGGAAAGTTGTCTGCCAAAACTTGCTTTATTGCAATATTGTCCTTCTGGGCTGTATATCCTAAAACAGCATTTACAAAATGATCATTAAATTCCTTTTCCCAATTCAAGGTATTCTCCCACACCCAATTAACCTCAGTACTAGAAGTTGCTTGTGCAAAGGACTCACCTTCAGCGGCATTTCTATACAATAATGAATTCCCTCTATACAAATCCTGATTATACAAGTTAATATAGGTACCCCCAAAAGTTTTAAAGGTTAGCTCAGGTAAAATATCATAAGATAAACCTAGGGATGCTCTGGTTTGAAACTGAAAGATTTCATCATCTACACCTTCAATAATGGCTAGTGGATTACTAGCTGTTGTGGTTGCACCACCCAAAAAGGATTGATTATTCCGTTGGTTTATAGTGCCATCAGGATTCAAAGGAGCTACGGTTGGCGAATGCACCAGACCTGAATAAATAACACCCGGTGGTCTCGCAAAATATGGAGCAGATGCTGGTACCCTTTGATTTTCGGTAATTGTGGGGGCAACTCTAAGATCTAAGTTTAGTTTATCCGTTAGCTGAGAATTTAAGTTTAACATCATATTGTAACGCTCAAATTTTGCTTTTTCGACTACACCGGTTTGCTTATAATACCCAACAGATGTAAAGAAACTTGTGTTGTTCTTAAGTGGCGACGCATATGAAAAATTATAATTGTTTACGATACCGGTCTTAAACATGGTGTCTTGCCAATCCGTATCAGTACCGTCCCAATCAATGAAGGATTCAGGCATTTCATAGTTGGCATTACCTCTATCGCCTGGTCCAATAGGATCGTCAATAGACGCTCCTGGCACCGAGGATAGGTAATTATTATTCCGCGCATCTCGCGTAAAATCTATTAGTTCCGGAGCATTCATTAGATCAATTTTATTAGCGACATCTTGCATACTAATAAATGAGTCAAATGAAAATTTACCCTCGTCAGTCGCTGATCCCTTTTTTGTAGTAATCAACAACACACCATTTCCTCCTCTAGAACCGTATATTGCAGCAGCAGAAGCATCTTTTAACACTTGGATAGACTCAATATCATTTGGATTTAAAGTTGCAAGTGGATTAACTGGTGGTGGCTGAAAAGCTGCTCTTCTCCGGGCCACGCCTCCGTTAACGCCCACTGATGTAAGATTTCTAGATATTGGAATTCCATCAATAACAAATAATGGATCATTCCCAGCGGAAATCGAGCCTGAACCCCTCACCCGAATGTTTGGGCTTGCGCCTGGCTCACCAGAAGTTTCTTGAACTTGAACCCCAGCAACTTGGCCAATGATAGCAGCCTCTGGACTTAATGATGGTACCTCAGTAATCGTTTCTGGAGTAATAGAAACTACAGAACCCGTTACTCTTTTTTTAGATAAGGTTCCATAACCAACTACTACCACCTCTTCTAAAGCTGCCGCATCTTCCTCAAGACTTACAGTAATCGAGGTTTGACCTGAAACTTCAACTTCCTTAGATTTGAATCCCAAATAAGAAACTCGAATTTTGGAAACACCTGTTGGCATTACAATTTCGAAATTTCCATCAAAGTCAGTTGTTGCTCCAACTGTTGTACCTTTTGCCACAATAGTTGCTCCTGGCAAGGGTAAGCCGTTCATGTCAGTAACCATTCCTTTAAGACTTGTCTGTAAATTAGGGAGCTCTATCTTTATGGCAGGAGCGGAGTTCCCTAATTTGATGGCTTCCTTTCTGGTTATAACAATCTGGCTAGAAAGTATTTCATAATCCAAATCTGTACCATCGAATACCTCCTTCAAAAGATCTTCAACACAAAGATTACTTTTTGTGATTATTACTTTACGATTTAAATCTACCTCAGATGCTTCGTAAAAAAATTTATGCCCTGTGGTATTTGTTATTGTTTCAAATATGTAACCAAGATTCTTAGTTTTAAGACTAATGGTTACAATGTTTTCCTGTGCACAGTTACTTGCATTAGCATAGCTAAAAAATAGCAACATACATAGGAATAACATTAAGCTCTTTGGAAACTTTAGAGCTTTAGCACATATGATTTTCTGTTTTTTCATAATTAATTTGGTCTAGTTAGTAATTGATTTCTATTTTGTTAGCAATTGATTTTAGTCATAGGCGTTGTTATTTTTTAATTGTTATCGTTCTTCCGTTTTTGGTGTAATTAAAATATGTGTGGGTCTGTATTGTTTTTAACACTAAATCAATACCCTCCTTATCAAACATACCAGTGAACCTTAATTCACCCAGAATATCACTTTCATTAACAATTTCAACATTGAATTGCCGTTCCAATTTTTTTATAATTTCTGACATTTTTTCATTTTCAAAATATACAATACCCTTGGTCCATGCTATATATGGAGTTACATCCACATCTTCAATGATAAAGGATTGATTTAAAATTTTGGAATTCGTGAGTTTTTGAGATGGTTTTAACATGGTAAGAAGTTCCCCGTTAGACCCTTTATCATCACCAACACCAATAGAACCTTCTACTAATACCACTTCAGATATAGTATTCTCATCGTAGTTGGATATGTTAAACACGGTCCCAAACACCTGCGTATACATTTCATCAGTTTTTACCACAAAAGGCTTACTTGTATTCTTGGCTATTTCAAAAAATGCCTCTCCTTTTAAAAAGACTTCCCTTTTATTTTTACCTTCAAAACTGGAAGGGTATCTTAATTCTGATCCAGAATTCAACTTAATAACAGATCCATCTTCTAATATGACCGATAAAATTTTACCGTTAGGAACTCTTAATACATTATTATCGGATTTAACTCCGCTAGTCTTTTCCCTGTCATGACGTATTGTACCATGGTTAAGATAAATGTTAGCGATACCATTTTTACTTTTTAAAATAGTATCATTATCGTGCTCCAGATTAATAATCTCACCCGTATCTAATTGAAGGGTTATTTGATTTGAATCAAAGGTTGGCTGAAGGGTAGCTGTTGCATTCCTGTTAGTAATAAAGTAGATAGAAGACGTAATTAAAACCAATAGTGCCGCAGCATACCCCCATACTTGTTTATTAGCGTAAAATGGTATTGACCTTACTGTCTTCTTATCTCTAATACTTTTCAAAAATTGTATGAAAGCCGCTCTAGAATCCAAAGATTTACTTTGGTAATTAATTAAAAAATCAGCTTGAACTATTATTTTAAATACCTCTTGGTTTCCTTCCTTCTTCACCCATTCATAAAGAATTGAAACTTCTTCTGTGGTTGCCTCTTGGTTAAGATATTTTGTAATTATTCTTCTAATGTCAAGCTTGGTCATCTAAAAAAATTAAGTCTCTTTAGTTAAAAGACGTAGATTTTATTAAAAACCCTTACTGCTAATTCAATTTTTTAATAAATTACTTTGAAATACTAAGGAAATTGACAGTATACCTTATAATAACACACAACCTAAGAAATAATTCATGCCCAATTATAAGAATAGGGATAACTGTGTTCTAAGTCTTTTTAAGGCTTTGGACATATGTGCTTCAACAGTCTTAATTGAAATATGCAGCTCTTCTGAAATTTCTTTATACCTAAGGCCATCCTTTTTTCCCATTATAAATACTTTCTTACAACGCTCCGGTAAATTTTCAATTTCTGCTTCCATCTGTTTCAATCTTTCATCAAAAAGAGAGGAGTCTGTCTCTAAAATTTCCAAATGTGCCTCCCGCTTAAGGCTTTCTAAGAATGCTAATTCTTTCTTTTTTTTTCTTTGTGTATCTATAAAAAGATTGAGCGCAATTACAAAAAGGTATCTTTTAAGGCTGTCTTCTTTAATGTGGATTATTTCTTTTTTGTCCCAAAACTTTACAAAAGCCCGTTGTGCTACCTCTTCGGCAACCTTAGAATCCCCAGAAACAGCTGTAATATAGTTGCAAAGGTCTTGGTAGTAGCTTTTGAAAAAAAAACCATAGGCCTCTTCGGAGCCTTTCTTTAGCTCTTCAATGAGAATTTTTTCGTTTTCGTATTTTGATTCGGTTGACACAACAAACAATTTAAATCAAGCTTTAGACTATAAGAACAAGGTTCAAAAAAGGGTATAACTTTGTGTTTAAAAGACTTTACTTCCGCTAATGAAGACTATGTGTTCTTCGAAATTAATTGGAATAAAATTTAAGAATATCTATAAAAATGTTTACCGACTATTTTAATTGATGTCATCATCTTTAAAGACTGAATAATACCTTACTATTCCAATAGCGTTTTTTAAAAGTATAAAAATAAAAATACAAACAACCTATTTTCTAATGATTTAGATTCTTAGTTTTTTGATTTTTATAATATCAATTAAAAATCATTATGAAATTTCGTAAATCGTTAACAGTATGATCAGCTTATAAACGGAACCCCTAGTTAAACTAAGGAGCAGTGATTGATGTTCGATTCTTGCCAAGAACAACTGGAATATTAAAAGACCTTGGTCCACCAAAAGAGCAACTTTGTCCATATAGGAAATATGGTAGGGAACTATCAAGAAGAAATGAATGTCATATAAAAAGACACTAATTTGAATGTAAGCCCCTCATCGGTGGGCCGTAAAAAACGACGTATTAAGAATCATAAGCTCCTGTATGTGTCACTCCCCTAGGAACGCATTTCTTCCAATCTACCCCTAACCAACCAGCTCCTTAGGTATCAAAAACAAGTTTTTAGCTTAATTTAAAAAATAATGAGAACTGCTACCTAGGTAGTAGTTCTCTCTTTCGTAAACGAGTAAATTTAAAAGGTTAAGTCGTGTAAATCCTGTTGGGACACCTAAAAAATCTATTCCCTTTTCAACCGCAAACAAGAGTAAAAATCGAGGTTGTTCGTGGTTAAAAGCTTTAAAGGAAAATAAGGGTAGCTGCGGCGGTACTAGGTCCGACACTAATCTTAAAAAAAATAATTCTTATATGTCATTGTCAGTTATGCGTTTGTTCAGAAGCAGGAAACCGGTAGCAAATGCTATGGTTTTACGTTCTTTCAATTCAAAATTCCCTAAAGCAACGCACATAGTATGGCAACAGATGGATGTTTTCAAGTGGCATGTGAATTTTATTTTGAGAAAGAAAAGATGTACGGCCTTGTTTACCATTGAGGGCAATTGGCTAGAGACAGTCACGCTACTTTCTTCGGATAAGATTCCGAGACAATTACAACGTACGCTAGAAGAAACGAATAACAGTGATCCGCTTCAACAAATTTATTACGTTCAAACCCCAGATAGAACTATTTACGAAATGAATTTACGTAACGGGTTAAATACGCTTCAACTCCTATTTGACACCTCAGGCAAAATTATCGGTAAAATGCTCTTGTGAAAGATACTTTTTCCTAAATACTTATTTGATTATTTAATAAACAGTAAAATGGCTCTAATCAATATTAAGCCTAACCATAAGAAATAAAAAAATTAAAAATAATTAAATCGCAGGAACTCCTAAGCCGAAGAAAGAATATCGTTGCCAACGGTGTAGGTGTATTTAACACGGCTACCGTACAAGATGCCAAAGGCGCACTTATTATTGATGTTGGCTGACGTTACGCAGTATTGAAAATAGCATTACAAAAAATAATAAATTAAATATCGTGGGTGCTAAAAGCAAGGATACCTTTTTCAAGACACTGTCTAGAAATCACTACGATTTGTTGAACATGGTAGATAACAAGGCCGCAATTATTTTAACAGTCATTGAATATTAATTTCATTTTTAGGAGCATTACATTTGGCCCCTAATGGGAAAAGGAAATTATCGGAGTATTCTTTTCGATACTGATTTATTTCTGCATTGCCTCCATGATATTTGCTCTCTTCGGTATGATACCTCATAAGTATTTTGGCAAACAATTTAAACAAAGTGGATATAAAGGTAGTTTGTACGTCGGAAATTTTGCCGACAGGTCTTTAGATGAATTCCAGTCAGGGTATAAAACCATAACAGAAAGTAAAAATTCGGTATTTAACGAAATAACAAAGGGTCTTTATTTTTTAGGGTGTGCTATTAAACATACGCAAAATATGATTAAGGGTTCGGTGGTTACGCTTCTTCTAGGTCTATTTTCAGCAGGAATCTATACCTACTTTCAAATATAGAACCTAAACGTTGTTGGAGTAATGAATACCTAATCTTAAAGTGTTCAAATAAAGTTTAAAGTAGATGTATCGTGTTTTAAGACCTTGCTTGCTAACCTAAATAGCTATTATATTTTTAGTGTAAAACCAAAATTTATATTTGAAGAGCGATCGTCCTCTAGGCCTGAATTGAAGTTAATCATAGAATAATTATAAAGTGCAGAAAAACTGATTTTTTTCGTAAGTGGAACCTCCGCTTTAAACTGACTTAAAATTCTATGATTCCCAATATTATTATATAAAGGTTGAAAGTATAAGGTCCCTGTGATGTCAAGATTTAATTTTTTGAAGGAATGGTTCAATGAGACGTAACTACTATTCCTATGATTATAGAATTTTTGCATGGTTGACTCGATTACCTCAATTTCGTACATGTATGAATTACCAAAATAGGCTTGTGTTGTAGTTGTAGAGAGAAGTTTAAATCGCAATCCAATTCCCAGTAAATTTCTCCTTGTTATTGTAAGTTGCTTATTGTTCTGGTTCTGTAAGAATGCCTCTAACCGGACTAATTTGGACAACTTCTGGTTAAATCTTGCATGCATAAAATATGAGTTCTGAAAATCTTCACTTTTAGATCTTATCAGATTAATATTACCAATTAAAAAGTAAATACTCTTAAGATTCTTTGATTTGACCTGTGCACTCAAATTAGAACCGATTTGAAAAATATATGCTCCATTATTATCCGTATAATTAAAAAGTAGGTCACTATTTAAAACAAACCTAATGGAGTCCGTATGCATGCGTTTAGATTCGATATTGACCAGTTGCGCCTGCAGAGAATAACCTAAGAAGAATAGTGAAATACAAGTAATCGTTCGAATAGGTTTCAAAATAAATTTCATTAAATAAAAAAGGGGTTAAAGTGTTCGTAGTTTAAAAAAACTTAGGCCTAAACCTAATGGTGAAATTATTGCTAATTTTACTCTGATAAAAGTTTAAATAAAGGAAAACTTGTTGTCGTGAACATTTCATATTTTTTAGTTGTGGACAAGGTTTTCATCACTTAATGAACTTTTGTTTAATTTAAACCCAATAGTCTCAATAACCTGATAAGTAGCAAGGGTAAGCCCTTGATTCCGGTTTTGGTTTTTATGGCAAGTAAACCAAGTACGTATTTTATTTAAACAGCTGTACCAGGTAGGCAATAAGTATACTTACGATAAGGCCAATATTAACCTTTCCAAAATCTTTTAGAATCGCTTTATAGGTGTATTCCATTTTATCTTTTTTCAATAGATAATTGATAGCAATTTCACGTCCTGCTAAAATACCAATGAAGGTCCAAGTGGTGCTCATAGGAATAGAACTTATGGTTCCCAACACATATAAAAGAATTCCGTAACATAAATCTATAATAGTCGCAGAACGAATATGGGCTGTATTCGATTTTTGTTTTACAATACCTTGTATTTTTCCTCCCCGTTTACTAAAAATATAGGCCATGATAATTAAAATCACGCCCAAAGACATCATTAACTCTTGCCAATTAAGCTGTCTTGGCAAGAACACATATATATTGGCGAAATCCTGAATGAGCCATTGAGACCATAAAAACCCAGTGGAAAACCATTGAGCTATCAGCCAATAATTTTTCTGTTTTTTCATATTAACCAACCGCAATGACGAGCTAGTTTCAAATTTTTTAGCGATTAATAGGTAAATGAGTATGGAAGAAATAAAAGCAAGCGCATAACCAAAAACAGACTTTAATATCATTTTTTCAATGACCTGTCCTGCAGAAAAAAGACTTAATATCATAAACGTAGTACTCACAGGAATACCCAAACGGGTAATAATCAATAAAGAAAGTGGCGCCAATAAATACCACCATTTCATTGTTTCAGGCAATGGAATTTGGCTTAACCTTCCATACGATACATCGCCACTATTTATGTACCAACCATACCACAATGTAATAGTCAAAATACTTGCTGCAAAAGCCCATAAAACCCACCATTTTCGTTTAAAGTTTGAAGCTAAAAAGGTCCCTAAAGTTTGTATTACATCATTGGCAATAACAGAATAGGCGGTAATTATAAAACCTATATAAATAATTAGATTGTCCATGGTAATATTAGCTATTATCTAAGCGTTAGTCATCCGCATGGGTATCTGCATCAAAATCTTCCACATATTTAAAATCATGGAACCAATATTCTGAACTGATAACATCAAAAATAAATGAGGCACCCTCGCCTTTCTCTTTTTTCAGTTGCCAAATAATGTCTTTTGCTTCTGTGAAGGCATCACCTTCCAATTGTTTATCGAACAAACGATTAATCAAGGTTTTTTCTGGCATTCCCTTAACCAATAACCGAATTAATGGTGTTTCAGCATTGTCTTCAAAAATAGCTAATTCGGCCTCCTTTTTTACACTTACCTTCACTTGAAACCGAACTGCTTCAGGATGTGGAAATTTTCCGTCAAACACTTGATACAATAGCTGTCCTACGTTAAAAAAATCTTCGTGCATAGATAAATCCGCATACTCCTCCCATAGTTTTTCATCCAACATTTCATGGGAGAGGTTTTGTATTTGTTTAAATTTCAATCGGTCTTTGAATATATAAGTCAAAACCATTTCCGCTGCCTCCTCCGGCTCATAATCCGTAAGAGCCATATAGCAAATATCTTTTAGCTCATTTTCAGCTATTGTTTCTATGCCGTCAAAATCCATTTCTTTTAGTAAGTCTTTATAATTACTCACTGTCCAAGTACTTGGGAGTTCGTTAATGGTCGAAAATTTTAGGACCTGAACCTTACATTGTATTTTCATTATTCTGCGCGTTTCTTTTTTATTTCTTTTTCAATAATATCAATCAATTCATCTGCCCCATGGGCCAAAACATCAAAAGCGGGCAATCCCGTTTGCGCTGTAATTTTTTGGCAAGCAGGTTCAATTTCATCAGAGGTCATTCCTTCATGGTTTACCGTAATAGCTAGTACTTCTTTACCCGAAATCATTTCAATAGCCTGAATTTGCTTTTTTAACGAGTGTATTTTATATCCGGGGAAACCATCATATTCTAATCGTTTTGGAGCATGTTGTAAAATAATATAGTCTGGACGACCTGCTGCTAAAATTTCGAAACCTCCAGGATAGGCAGGATTCATTAAACTTCCTTGGCCTTCAATTACAATAACATCTGGGTCTTCATTTTCAAATGCGTTTACTACGGCATGCTCAATTTCACCCGACACGAAATCATTGATACAGCTATCCATTATCATACTATACTTTGCTCCCTGCATCCATGCCGTTTGTCCGGTACCAATCATTACAGCACTTCTACTTTCATTATCCAAGGCCTTTACAATTATTTGGGCCGTTGTACGCTTTCCTATGGCGGAATCCGTGCCTAAAACAGCTAACTTTAAGCAGTCAACTTTTTCAATATCCCCTGTAAAAAAATGTAACACATCCCTATCTGGTGTTTTACGTACATCACGTATACGACAATTCTTCTCTTTCGCTAGCGCAACCAATTCTTTATCGTTGGTAAGGAAGTCATGTAAACCGCTATCCACATTCCAACCTAAAGTCAATGCTTTTTTGATGGTGTCTTTTGCAATTTCGGGTAGTCTACCGCCATCCGGGGCAAGACCGATGACTAGAGATTGCGGCATTGATCCCGTTCTCTTGAGTTCTTTAATAGCTGCCTCTATGCCTTTGAAAATAGGAATGCCATTATTTTTGCCATCTAATACTTTACCAGCATCTTTACCTTCGTATGCACTATCTAGTACACCTACGACTTCATAACGTTCTGTAAAACGTACAAGACCATGGGCTGTTTTTCCGTTTGCTGTATTAAAAGCACCTTCACAATACACTAGTGCTTTACCATCTATTTTCTTCTTCATTCTATTAATTTTTTACTATTATGACCGCTACAAAATGGTCAGATTCAAAATTTATTTTTTATGTGTTACAGTCAGATGATAGGTCCTGTCGCCAAAACGAGTTATGGCTTTATTTATTCTGTATTAAGGCGATGCAACTATTTTCTTTGGCTGAACTTACGTTTATAAAATAGTTGTAAATATATTTCGCACACGATACTGTTAATGGTAGTAAAAGTAGTAGAAGTAATACATGTCAGTCAGCTACCTGGGTAGCTGTTTACGTGACTAAGCATCTAATTAATTTATGATACTTAGATTATTTTCAAGCCCATGGAAAGCATCAATTTTAGGAGGTGCCCTACGAGCTCAAATTGGGTAGCTCAGTTTCCTAGTCAGTTCGTCTGCCTATGCTATGGAAATTATAGATACCTATGCTTATAATTTTACGATTAGCTTAATTTCACTTACGTTAGTGATTAGACCCTTTTGGATAACGTTGACCGAAAAACGTATAGCGAATCCGCAGGTGAAAGAAATCAGAATTGCTAAAAAAGAATCTCAGGAAAATAAAGAAAGGAATTAGGTGTGTTTGAAACTATACTTAGCATGGGTATTTCTAAACCCTTTTTAAATCAGGATGGGTTTCCGCTTCAAAGGAACCCATAAACTCGATGTCTTGAAACCAATAGGGTGACGAGACAACATCAAAAATCAGTTCACTGGCACTACTCTTTTCAGTTCTCAGCTGCCATATAATATCTTTGGCATCTTTGAACTCAGTACCAGCAATCTGTTCCTCGAACAATCTTAAAATTAGATTATCCTCTGGCATTGCAGCTACCAGAAGTCTGATAAGGGCTGCTTCGGGGTAATCATCAAAAACAGATAGCCAATTATGTTTATTAGCCTTTATGTTAACCTGAAAATGAACAGCTTCTGGATGTGGGAACTGCCCACTAAAAGCCAAATACAACAACTGATTTACCTTAAATAATTCTTTATGAATAGCCATGTTGGGGTGCTCCTCCCAACTCCTTTCCGCTAACATATCTTTGGAAATACTCAAGATTTGGCCTTTTGTCAATCGGTCAGAAAAAACATAATCTAGAATAATTTTGGCGGCTTCCTCAGTAGCATACCTACTAAGACAAGCTAAGACGGTTTCTTTTAATCCTCTCTGTGAAGTTTCTTGGTCACACCTATATTCCAATAGGCTAAGAAGTTTCTTAAAATCTTTTTGCGACCATGAGTTCGGTAGCTCTTGAATAACATTAAAATTCCGGCAGTTTACCGTAAATAAATTATTTCTGCTCATAATATCTCGCGCTGTTTGATTACACAGCTAACAAATTAACTTTCCGACTATTGTTCCTGTTTCGCTATACAGAAGTTTTACATCGTAGATACCATTACTCCAAAGTATTTCAAATATGACTTGATTTGGAGTTTTTATGCGATAAATATGTTTTAACCCTTTTCTGCCATATCTAGAGCCAAAACTATCTTGAACCTTTTTTGGAACATCTTTCATTGTTACTGAACATGCAGTTTCAAGCCAAGCACCCTCACTAGTGTATAAACTTAAATACCCTTTCCCTTTTGTCTCAAAATTAACATGCCATTTGAACACATCTATTTGTTTCCAGATTATAACTTTCGCAAGCGGGTATTTTAATTTAAAGGAGAGTTGCACCAACGTATTTGGCATCTTTTTTTTGGCCGTAAACAGTCTATTAAGCAGGGGGAACCAAAAGTAACTTACTTTTTTGCTCAGTATCATAATATGCCTTCTGTAATCATTAAAGGTATCGTATCGAACAATCGATATCCCGCGGTTACAGATAGGTAATATATTTCCTTAAGACTTTTGGTACAGCTACTTAGGTAGCATTAGACGAAAATAATTGAGAAAGGTTCAAAAAGCAAACAGCTAACTTAATAAATCAACCAATTTATGGTATGAATTTTTCTTCTGCAATATGGAGTAATAATTCTAAATTTTTGACATTAATTTGTCTGCGACTTATCGATATTGCTCCACAGCGTTTCAATTCTTGAATATGTCTGCTTACCACAGCTCTTGTAGTGCCAATTAAGCCCGCAATTTCATCATTTGGAAGGTTATTGATTAACTCTAATTGGCGGGTTTCCCCATTAATATTTTTAAGTAACAGACCCGCTAATCTTACCAAAGTGCTATGAAGGGTTACATCCGTAGCTACATCCATAAGCTGTTTCATTCTATGACCAAGATAGTATAGTATGGACATATGTATTTCTGGATATTCTTTGATCCATTGCCTCATTCGCTCCATAGGTATTTTCAAAACAACCAATTTATCTAATGCCTCCCAGTAGACATCATGTGGCTTGGAGTCTAATAAAGAAAGTACATCAAAGACATCCCCGCCAGATAGCACAAAAACAGTATGTTCCCTGCCAGTATCTGGATTTGATTTGAAAACCTTAAGCCTTCCTGAAACAATAAAATGGAACGTCGTGGAAACTTCTACACTACTTTTAAAATTTTTGGAAGTCCATTTTTCTAAAGTCATTAAAAGCAAAAGCTTTTGCATAGAATCAGTACTAGAATCCTTAAAAAATGGAGATTTTCTAAGACTAGATATATATTCTGAAAAATCCTCGCTTTCTAAATTCATTTGAAATTTTGACTAAAATTTTAGTAGTGTTCAAGTTACTATAATTTAATTCAAAAGCATTAAGTTCAATTGATTATCACCTTATAATACTATTACGAAATATTTAATCTCTTTTTACCGACTTGTGTTACTTGGGTTGCATTCCGTGTATAGAAATATACTAGTCTAAAACATCAATACGTAGAATGGGTTGAACTCAGCCTGTTTCTTACCAATTAAAAAAATAGTTAGTATCGCTCAAATCTCTTGAGCTTTGCTCCTTCTTTCGATAGTGCCTCATCATTAAGGGGGCCACTTTAGATAAAATATGATCGCTGTAACCTCTTCTTTGGAGGCTGACATTAGGGCATCGTTTCTTCTTTTTTGCTAACTTCACGGAAACTAGACGATTATGGCTACGTATTCACTTAACATCAACGGAACCTCGCATGAGGTTGATGTGGCCCCGGGCACCTCTTTGCTCTGGGTGCTACGGGAACATCTGGGCCTCACCGGCACCAAATACGGCTGTGGTATAGCACAGTGCGGCACTTGTACCATCCATGTTGATGGCAATCCTGTAAGGGCCTGCATCCTTCAGGTAGATACGATGGCCAAGGGGCAACAGATCAAGACCATTGAAGGGCTTTCGGAAGAAGGCGACCATCCGGTGCAACAGGCATGGATCACCGCACAGGCCCCCCAATGTGGCTACTGCCAGTCCGGTCAGATCATGCAAGCGGCTGCGCTGCTAGAAAGCAACCCGAATCCCTCACGGGACGAGATCAAAAGCTATATGAACGGCGTGCTGTGCCGCTGCGGTACGTATTTACGTATCCTAAAGGCCATTGAAATGGCCAAAGAACAAACCTCCAAAACCTCCTAAGGCCATGAAAAACACAAGCACCAAAACGATGTCCCCCATGGGCCGCAGGCAGTTCTTAAAATCCTCAGGGGGCGTGGCCCTTTTTATTACAGCTTCCGGCCTTTTGCCCAATATACTGTCCTGTACGGACGCCAAAGGGGTTGAGCGCCAATTGACAAAACATGACGTCACCGCTTGGGTGCGCATCACCGAAGACGGCCAAATCACCCTATACAATCCCGCAGCCGAAATGGGCCAGGGATCTATGACTTCCCTGCCCTTGGTCTTTGCCGAAGAGATGGATGCGGACTGGTCTACAGTGAACGTGCAATTTTCTCCCCAGGAGGCCGATATCTATGGCTCCCCAGGCTGGCAACCCGGCACCAAGCTCATGTTCACCGTGGGTAGCCGTACCACCAATAGCTATTATTCCGTCATGCGAAAAGCGGGGGCACAGGCCCGTTATGTGCTGTTGCATTCCGCAGCGGCCCATTGGCAGGTGCCCCTTGCTGAATTGACCACAGGCCCAAGTGAGGTCATCCATGAAAAAAGCGACCAAAAAATAGGCTATGGTGCCTTGGTGCCTTATTTGACCATGCCTGAAACCCTGCCCGATTTCAGCGAATCTGGATTAAAAGATCCCAAAGATTTTCGGTTGATCGGCAGCCAGATTCCCCGAACGGAAATCCCCGAAAAAGTGGACGGCAGTGCCCTCTTTGCCATAGACCTTCGTTTGCCCAATATGGTCTATGGTGTTTTGGAACGGGGCGCCCTGCACGGGGCAACGCCCACCTTGACCAATGAAGAAGACATCCTAGCCATGGAAGGGGTGCTTAAAGTGGTCCCCTTTGACTATGCCATTGGCGTGGTGGCCAACACCTTGGAGGCCGCCTTGAGCGCCAAAAAGGCCCTTGCCATCCAATGGAGCGATGCCCAGGCAAAGGGATTCAACTCACAGGAGATCTACCCTACCTATGCTAAGATGGCCAGTGCCCCCCAAAAGGGAAAGACCGTTAACGAATTGGGTGATGTGGACCGTGCATGGCGCACGGCGGCTAAAACCTACGAGGCAGATTTTAAGAACGACTATGTGTACCATGGCCAAATGGAACCCCTCAATGCCATAGTGCAGGTGGCCCAAGATGGGCAGAGTGCCGAAGTTTGGGTGGGTAGCCAGCAAGGTCCAGATACCAAATTGGGCATTCCCAATCTATTGGGCATACCCCATGAGGCGGTCAAGGTAAACCTCCAGTATTTGGGCGGCGGCTTTGGACGGCGTAGTATGAACGATTTTGTACTGGAATGTGGCAGCTTGGCGCAGGCGATGGCACCCCAACCCGTAAAATTGGTATGGACCCGCGAAGATGATGTTACCTATGGCGCCTATAGGCCCTTGACCCTGCAACGACTAAAAGTAAGTACCGATGCCCAGGGTACCCTCACCGGATTCTCGCATTGCGTGGTGGGCGATGGTGGCAATTTGGTGGCCAGTGGGGCACGTAACGACCATTATGCGATTCCCAACCAATGGGTAGAATGGCGCGAGGCCTCACATGGCGTGCGCTTAAAGCACTGGCGTTCGGTGGGGCATGGCCCCAATAAATTTGCCATTGAGGCCATGTTGGACGAGGTGGCCCATGACCAAGGGCTAGACCCTATTGCCCTACGAAGAAAACTGATGGTCAAGGCCCCTAGGGCCTTGGCGACGCTGGACAAAGCGGCCGAAATCTCGGATTGGGACGCACCATTGACGGAAGGCCGCGCAAAGGGTGTTGCCTTTGTGGAGCACGGTTCCTTGGGTACGGGCGTGTGTGAGATCTCGGTAGACCGCAGCACGGGTACCATCAAGGTGCACCGTTTTTGGATTGCCTTAGATGCCGGGGTCGTCATACAACCGGACAATGTAAAAGCCCAAATGGAAGGCGGTATCATCATGGGCATAAGCTCCGTCCTCAAAGAACAGATTACCCTAGTAGACGGCCAGGTACAACAACGCAATTATGACGACTACCAACTCCTACGCATGCAAGAGGTACCCGATAGTATAGAAACAGTAATTATCTCGGCTACGGAGCATCCAGAAGGTGTGGGCGAAACCGCTACCCCCATGGTGGCCGGGGCCATTGCGAACGCCTTTTTACGCTTAACGGGCAAACGCTTACGGCACCTGCCCTTTACCCCAGAACGGGTGTTGGCGGTATTGAACAGTTAAGGTTTTTCTAGTAAACGCTAAAGCTGAATGTCACTTCGGGTAAATTTTCGAGGTAGGGGAATAGTAGTATCGATAAGCAGGTGTGTGCCAAAGGTTCTCGATACACTTTTTTCCTTGTTGCACTACGGAAAAAAGCACTCGAACTGACAAACGTATTAAAGCCAACCAAAATAGTAGGAAAAATGCGATGTCACTTCGAGTGAATTTTCGAAGCACGAGGAAATTAGTATCGAGAAGCAAACGGGTTACAAATGGTTCTCGATATCCTCCATTTTGGCGGACAGGCACCGTCTCTTTCAGGACGCCACTCGAACTGACAAACGTATGCAAGCCAACCAAAATAGTAGGAAAAATGCGATGTCACTTCGAGTGACATAAAAGAAATAACCGAAGCCCTGATTAACTTCAGAAATGAAAGAGATTGGAAACAATTTCACAATCCTAAAGACCTCGCTATTGCACTTAATATTGAAGCAGGTGAACTATTAAAGAACTTCTTATGGAAATCTCATGAAGAAGTTGATAAAGAAAAAGGAAAGAAGATATAGTGCTTGGACCCTTTTTTTCATACCTTAACTCTATTTAAAATAACATAACCATCTATGGTACAATACGATAACTTGCCGGGACTATTTTGCTATTTTACAGGTCAAATGCGTTTGAAATAGTACTTTTAAAGCGAATAACTTTCTAAAAACCTCCACATGAAACCAACATGGACTACCCGAAACATAGTACTGACAGGTACCGCAGTGGCCCTGGCCATTTTCTTCGTAGAATGTAAAACCGACAAAAAACAGCCCGTAAAAACAGTCCAGAATGAGACCATACTAAAAGCTCCCGAAGGATTTTCAGTTGCCGAAATTGGGAAAGATTTAGGGGCGGTTCGGCATTTGACTGTTTCCCAAAACGGTGACATCTACGCCAATAGGTCCGTACTAAAAGACGGCAAGGCCATTGTACTGCTCAAGGATACCGATAAAGACGGTACCATAGATAAACAAGAGTCGTTTGCGGATGTTCCTGGCACGGGTATCCTGGTCAAGGACGACTACCTTTATGCCTCCTCCAATTCTGGCGTGTTTCGATATAAATTAAACGATGCCCATGAGGTCATGGATATGGACGCCCCTGAAAAAATAGTGGATGGCCTTGTTGATATGGGCATGGACAACGCCAAACCTTTTGCCATAGACGATCAGGCCAATCTGTATGTGACCATCGGTTCTTGGAACGATGCCTGTAGGGACCAAGAAACAAAGACCGGCATGATCCCCTGTACCCTCTTGGATTCCGCCGGGGGCATTTGGAAATTCAAGGCCGATCAATTGGACCAGACCTTTGCAGATGGCAGACGGTATGCCACCGGGGTCAAAAATGCGGTGGGTATCACCTGGAATTTTAAAACAAACTCACTGTTTGCCACCGATCATGGCCGTGGTGGACTGCACAGTTTTTACCCTGACCTCTATACCCAAGAACAAGACGGCGATCTACCCGCGGAGACCTTATATGAACTCAAGGAGGGCGACAATGCCGGTTGGCCTTCCACCTATTATGATCAAAATAAGAACAAAAGAGTGCTCGCCCCTGAATATGGCGGAGATGGGGATAAGGGAAGTGATGAAAAATTCGTTGAACCTTTAGTGGGGTTTCCAGCGCATTTGGGCCCTAACGATGTCCTTTTCTATACGGGAGACATGTTCCCGGAAAAATATAAGAATGGCGCCTTCATTGCCTTTCACAATCAATCCCCAACTTTAAAAAAGGGTTTTTTTATTGTCTTTGTTCCTTTTAAAGAAGGGAAACCCAGTGGCGATTGGGAAATTTTTCTGGATAACTTTGCCGGATTTGACCTAGCCAACCAAGGGGGCGGCACCTTACAACATAGGCCTTGCGGACTGGCTCAGGGACCCGATGGTGCCCTATATGTCTGTGATGATTTTGGTGGTAGTATTTTTAAGATAACGTATTAACCTGAGCCTAATAAAAAAAGTCGAACTATGATTTTACATATGAAAAAAAATATCCTTGTATTTCTTATTGCGGTTTTTCCCTTTTTAGGATTCTCACAAGATGTAACCCTCGTTAACCAATTTATTCGTTCGTTGACAGCACCCCAAAAAGCAAAAATTGTCCTTGATTTTAAGGCAGATACCAGAGACAAATGGCACTTTCTGCCTTGGAGTTCTTTTGAGCGACAAGGTCTGCCGTTAAAAGAGTTAAGTCTGGATCAAAAAGCATTGGTCCATAAGCTGCTTCAGACATCCCTGAGTGATACCGGCTACAAGCAGACGACGGACATCATTGGCTTGGAAAACGTACTAGCGGCTAGTTCCGGTGACCCGGTTTACCGCGACCCAGAACGGTATTACGTTTCCATTTATGGTGATCCAGCACAGGAAGACGTTTGGATGTGGACTTTTGAAGGGCATCATGTTTCCTTACATTTTACTACCGTAGCGGATCATGTTTCTTATGCGCCTAGATTCTTCGGTTCAAATCCAGGAAGGATTATGGAAGGGGAACGAAAAGGGTTTAGCCCCTTGGTAAATGAAGAAGACATGGGGTTGCAACTGATCAACATGCTGAGCAGCGATCAGCAAAAAATTGCCATCTTTAATGAAAAAACGTATAACGATGTGGTTAGCTTCAACAAGGCAGTAGCGGAGAAACCAACCCTTGTAGGCATATTGGTGAGCAATCTAACGGCCACCCAAAAAAAACTTGTCATGGACATTATTTACGAATATGTTTCCACGATCCCTGCCGACCAGGCGATGAAGAAAATAAGTAACATCCGAAAAGAAGAAATGGATGAGATGAGATTTGCATGGGCGGGTGGCACAGCCCTTGGAAAAGCACACTACTATCGCATACAGGGAAAAACCTTCATGATTGAATTTGACAATAGCCAAAATAATGCAAACCACATTCATACGGTATGGCGTGATTTTGATGGTGATTTTGGCAGGGACTTGCTCAAAGAACACTACCACAATACCAAACATGAACATTAAGAATTTCTTAGGATAAGGAATATTAAATAGACCATGTTATTCAATCCAGTGAATAGCCCACTTGCAAAACGATTTGATGGTTTTGGAGAATTTAGTACCGTCAACATCGATTTTCTTGACCAATCCCGATGGTGCTATGGGTCTCTGCCCTTCTTCCGCCAGAAATCGAAACAACCGGCTTTCTCCGTCCATTTATCAACGTGCCAACGTAATGGCTATCCAAATTGTATGCCTTGTTTTCTTTTCTAGTTGAATTTGTTTATTTCTAAAATAGAAAATATTTCAAGAATTATATCGAAGGGAAAAGGACCTTTTAGCTATACTTCTGGACGCCATGGCCCAATAAAAAGAGTAGCGTAAAACTGACAACGTTTAAATAAAGGAAATGTAAGGAGTACTTATTTCTCCAGCCTTAAGACCGCGTATTTGCCTTTATTCCATCCATGAACAAGCAAATATAGCTGCTTTGATCCATTTTCAGTTTCGACAAAATGGGGCCAGACCTAATGGATATTGGTTCACACCGGAATATCCAAATCTCCAGGAATAATAGTCGAGATGAGCTTTTCGCCTGTATGCACATAGATAGGGGCCGATTTTTGTTGACCAATTGCACTCAAAGCATTCAAGAAGAAATGCTCCGTTTTATAGGAGATGTTACAGACGAGACTACCTTCTGGGATATCTTTAAAGGTTTCCACAAACTTGCCCTTCTTCGTAAATTTTACCACCTGACCTGCTGCGCGATTGCGGGATACGAAAATCCAAGAAAGAAGGTAATTAACAGTGCAGTACGTGTTCTTCTTTTTATCATGGCTGATCCTATACTAATGTTGAAAAGTTAATCATTTCCCCTTTAATGTTCAACCAACTGCAACACCACTTATTTTCCGCACTATGCACATGTATCGTTCACCTAAGCTATTTACGCGATTTTGCTTCCTGGGACTGGTATATTGTAGGGATACTTTTATCCTTATATTTATAGCCATGAAAGAAGATATTCCTAATAGTTATACCACCCTTGAGCTTCCTGTACAATGGGGTGACATGGATGCCGCGCAACATGTGAACAATACCGTTTACCTGCGTTGGATGGAATCTGCACGTATTGAGATGTTTCAAAAAATGAATGGGGGAACATTGGGGTTAAAAAAAATAGTCCCTATTCTGGCCTGGCAAGATTGCAAATACATCTTTCCCGTAACATTTCCGGATCGGGTGTGTGTTCGTTTGGATATTATAGAATTAATGGAAGACCGGGTACTCTGCGAAGGTAAAATCTATAGCAAAAAGCATGAACGTATCGTGGCCATCTCCAAGTCACTTTTAATGGCTTATGATACGGAAAAGTTAAAAAAACACCCTTTCCCCGAAACTTGGAGAAAATCGTTTATCGATTTTTATGGAGCATCTATTTTAAAATAAGCGTACCGCTACTGAACGTTAAAATAAAGTATGAACTTTAGAATGGGTCTCTATACGGTTTTGTTGATGTTTTGTCTTTGTGCTCAAGGACAGGAGGCCAAGTATATCCTAACGGTAAAAGGGAAACTTGCTGTTGGTAAAATGGGAAAAACCCTTGTACATGAGCATATTGTAACAAATTTTGATGGCACAGATTACCCAAACCAAGCTTTTGCAGACCAGAAAAAGGCCATAAAAACAATATTACCCTATCTAAAATACCTTAGGACATTGGGTTATAAGACTCTTTTCGAATGTACGCCTAGCTACATAGGCAAAGATGTAAGGCTTCTACAAAAGCTTTCCGAACTGTCGGGCCTCCATATCGTCACGAATACAGGGTACTATGCGGCGGTGGACAAAAAATACCTTCCGGAAAGTGTCTATGGTGAAACCGTAAATTCTCTGGCGGCCCTTTGGCAAAAAGAATGGGAAGAAGGAATATCAGATACGGGAATTAGGCCAGGTTTTATAAAATTAGGGGTAGGAACGGGAATACTGGATGAAGTGGAGCAAAAAATATTCAGGGCCGGGCTAGTGTTAAGTAAAAAAACGGGGATGGCCGTTGCCGTCCATACCGGAGATGGCGCCAGTATCGAATCCCAATCTCGTTTGGCCGAGGAGAACAATTTTGATTTGAATAAACTTATTTGGGTCCATGCTCAGAACGGAGAAGACGAAGAACGTATACGTATGGCCAAAAAGGGAATATGGATCAGTCTGGATGGGGTAAGTAAAACCAGAATCGACGAATATGTTGCAATGATCGTAACACTTCGGGAACATGGGTTACTCTCCAAACTTTTGCTATCCCATGATGACGGGTGGGCCGTTGTGAACGATAACGGGGAAGTGTCTTTGCGTCCTTTTGAAAATGGTAACGATAGGCCATACCGGACTATTTCGGAAGTATTACTAAAAAAGCTTTATGAGCTTGGATTTACCAAAAAACAGATAGATTTACTATTTATCGAAAATCCAAAACTAGCTTTTGGTATCGTAAATTAAACGTTCAAACAAAAGATTGATTTCGCATACTTCTACGATTGAAATCTAGGCAGAAATCAAAAATTCCTGGGACCTCATCCAACCTACCTTCATATTTGATTAAGGTTTCGGTATCCAGTTTTTTAATCGCTACCAGGAAATCTACCAGCGCATTATCCATAGCTACATAAAGTGTTTTTTTGCTCATAATTCTAATTGTTACTTAATGTAAATACCCTATTTGGCAAGTTGCTTAAAGCATCAGAATTGTACGCCTTTAATTATAGTATGCTACTTGTAAAGTTATTATAATTCCTTAATTTTAGGATGGTATCAGGAACGCAATTTCGCGTACCAACCGAGCACAAAAGCCGCGGTGGTTCAGCATACGGACAGTTCAGTCAAAATAAATGAATAGCCACTGTTCCGTATTGTCTTCTGATGCATACCTTTAAAACCGATGCACTATGAAACATGTATTTACTTCTAGGGAAGGAGATCAAGAACTATTTTTAACATACTATGACCGCTTAAAAGCGCTCAATGATGAACAGCTCATTGAAGCGTATCATAAACAGATCAGACTTGGGTTGACTGGCGTTCACGCGCAAGCTGTCTATGTATTGGCTTTAAAGAAGCTAATGAAAAATCGTTTTGGTAAAGATTGTATTGCTCTAGCAGGAGGGGTACTAGATTTGGGATAATAGTGTTCGGAAGCTGCCCTTAAAGAAAGCGCCCTGGGTTCAAAGCCAAAGAAGCGCTGTTTTAAAGGCATCCGCGTGCTTATCCTACCATGAACAACATAACCCATAGCATAGCGTATCCCTTTATGATTTATACGAGGGTCTTAGTCATAACCAATGCGGTCGCGGATGGTGCCGTCTGCTCTGTGGATAATCACATCTGCCTGGTGTTTTCTGGCGATCGTTTTGGCTTTGTTAATGGCGGTGGACTGTTTCCGGTGTTTGGAGGTGATGCGTTTGTTCCCCTCACGGCGTACCGCCCAATCTTCCTCATAGGGCACCACGTGTTGGTGCCAGGTTCTGGGTCTGTTTTGTGCTCGGGAGCTCTTAAAAAAAACATCTACCAGCTCTATGAGAATGGTAATCCAAGATTTGGAGGTATTGTTGTTAGGCATCCGGTGGGTGTTTCCTGAGTAGCAAGATACTATTTTTGGAGTGATCCTAAGAGGTAGCCCTACTGCTCTTGGAACCAAAAATAACAAGTCCTCCGAATTTCTAAGGTGTTCCTATTGCTCTCTTTTCTATGAGAATGGCTATTTTTAAGTTTTATAGGTGGGATAACATCCATGATGCTATCCCTTTGTTAGTCGCAATTTAAACGATAAAAGTCATCAAAAATGAAAGAAGGTTTAATAAAAGATACTTACGAATTAATAATAAAGGAAATACAGACAATAATTACTCTTTTATATTTGTTGGCAGTTGGAATTGGTAT
>JBLICT010000003.1:0-46220 GCA_047632415.1 Maribacter sp. | reverse complement strand
ATGACGCCACCTACAGGGAAGACCTAGTTTTGATTATAGAGGATTTGGTTGAAAATCAGAAAGCCTTGGAAGTTTCCAAGTATCCTGCTCAATTTGATATTCCGCAGGTAAAGGGCAGACAGAAAGTCTTAAAAACCTTTATACTAAAGACGAAAGGAGACTTGGAATACCGTCAAGACCCTAAAGTTTCTATGGAGCAAATGATAACAGCGTATAATAGTCTTCGCAACCAGTTTAACGTAGAGGTCAACAACACCCTGCTTGAAGAGCTTATTTTAAGTGAATCAAATTAGTCTTTTAATGTACTCTAAAGGGTATTGTAAACCGAACTTTGATAAGGGAAAGGGATGAGCTTTTTAACCCATATAGCGTAGCGTCTTTTTAAGTTTTAATAGAAATGTAGTATGGTTCAATGACTTGCTGTTACAAGCTTTGAAAAAGTAACGGTATAGCATTTCTAAATAGTAAATAAAAAAACCTACTTTAAATTTTGATACACATCCTTCAAAATTTAAAGTAGGTTTTTCGTTTGAAAAACTGCATTATAGCGTAAAAGGGATATTATTCCTTAGGCGCTGCCAGAGTTATTTTTTTAGATTCCAAAGCTTGTCTGCTTAGACTCGCAAGATTAAAGTCGGGATCAATGGCCAAAGCTTCATCAATAAACACTATCGCTGCGTCTATATTAGTTTGGTCCTTGTTGAATTGCACCAAAGCCTTTAAGTGTAAAAATGCCGCTTTTAGTATCACTTCATAAGGTTGCTGGCGCTCATAAAAAGCATATTTCATATCTTCTTTGGCGTTGGCAATTCCATATTCGATATGAGCAGCAGCTCCAGTGAAGTCGCTTAGTTGAATTTTCAGATCTGCCAATTCATAGGCCAAGTACGGATTTGGCATTCTAGCATTCAATACCTCAAAGTGTTCCAGAGCTCTTTTAGGCTGGTTCAGGGCTTTTAAGGAAATCGCCTTCACCTGTACCGCAAGGTCAGAATCCGTAGTTACTTTTTCAATACCTATGGTATTCAAGGCCTGCATGTGTTTGTTCTCATTAGCGTATATATAGGCAAGGGTATCCTGCCTTGCTACTGAGGGCGCAAGTACGTTTAAATGAGTAAGTGCGTTAATAAGACCATCTACATCGCCCTGTAAGCGCATTTGTTCGTAGAATGCTTCATAGTGCTTTTCAAGCTCGGTTTTTGTTTGCGCATTGGAGCCAATTCCAACTAGCAATAGAAACAAAAGAAATACTTTTTTCATTTTGATTATTTATTTAAGTGGGCTAAACTATTAAAATAATCTGTAAGAACTTGTTAAGGAAAGGTTTAAATGTGCTAAAAAAGAAAAAGGCACCAGATCGGCGCCTTTCACAGATAATAGTATCAGACCAAACTAGAGGTAAGTTTTTTGCCTGTGAATTTGGTTAATAATTGAGAATAAAAACCAATGCTCTTTTCGTCCTTGTCCACGCAGGAGCTTAAGAAGCTCTTTAGATTGTCAAATAGCAGATTCGCATATAATAATGGTAAATGGGTATTTACTTTTTTAGGATCGTAAAACGAGTCGTCCGTAACAATATCCATCTTAATGCGATGCCTGTGGTAATCAATGTTCACGTTAGCTGCATTATAGTATTTTTTTAGGAGGGCGATATGCAGCTGTTCATATTTATTAATGCTTTGGGAACTCTTGCAACTTTGAGAGATTAGCTTATCTAATTCTAGTAAGATCTTTCCTTTCAATTTTGACTTTTCCATAACATATCAATTTATAAGGTTTACTTAAAGTTATGCATTTCATCTGTAACTACCTTAAAATCAGTAATATATTAACATGAAAATAGGATTTCTGTTGTGAAAATGACTAAAAATGTTGTCAATTAATCTTACAGCGGTGTGAAATTGGTATGCATTTTAATAAGAAATGACTTATAAGAATCGATTGTTTTATAAGTTTTATGATTAGAAGTCTCGTAGAAGGGGAGTTCTAGGCCTTCAGATTTTGCCTTTGCTCCATAATAGTGCTGTTTTTCAGGATGATTTGGGTGTACGGCGTTAAACGTTTCTCCCCATTGATCTTCTTTTACGATTGCTACCAATATTTTGATACAATCGTTTAAGTGAATTAAGTTCACTGGCGCAGTACCATCAATAAGGAATTTTTTTTTGACCAGCATGGTAACTGGATTGCGATTGGGGCCTATAAGTCCTCCAAACCTAACAATCGTAGGGTCGATTTTAGTTTGATGCTTAAACAGTTGTTCACTTTCTATAAGTTGCTTTCCAGATTCCGAGGTAGGAACAGGCATTATTTCTTCTGTAACCCTATATTGTGTATCCCCATATACCGATGTACTGCTCACAAAAACGACCTGCTTTATAGTGCTATCTTTTATATGTTCCAGCAGTACTTGCATCTTCCCCACATAAGAAACTTTGGGACCTTTACCTCTCAATTTTGGTGGTACGTTTACAATGAGTGTTTCGCAACTATTTAGAAATTTGGTTATCGAACCTTGTATTTCTGTATCTGATAAAGTAATTTGGAAAGCATGTATTCCTTCATTTTCAAGAATCTCCAGTTTTTCTTTGGATGTAGTAGTTCCATAGACCGAGTATCCTTCCTGAATAAAGCTTTTTGCTAATGGAAAGCCCAACCAGCCGCAGCCCATAATACCAATAGACTTATTCAAAGGTTATGGTTTGGGTGGTTAGTATAGCGTCGTTTAAGATGAAGGGCATAGGGATATTATTTTCGGGTCGTTTGGGTACTGAAAATTGTTCGTTGTTCAGCAAGTCATTGGAGGCCTCAAACATGGTCAATTCTAAAACGGCATCCTTTGGTATTTCTAGAACGATATCGGTATAATCGTTATTGCTAATGTAGTGTGTCACCAATTTTCCCCTATTTGGGTTTTCAAGAAAATAATCGGACAATTCGATACCGTTTATAGTAGCTTTTTTTATGGTAATGTCGTTTGTAAAGAGTTCTAGCCGATTCACATTTCGTTGCGGAATGATACAAAAATCCAACAACCTCGTATCACCGATTATCGTATCGCGTAGTTTCTCTAGTGTTGGCCCCGAAATATTCTTGATATCAGCTTCGGAAACATATGTGAACTTCGAACTGTATTTACTGCTGATTGTATGTTTTAACAATTTCTCTGGTACGGTTTTGTTAGCCCCAATATACTGGGACGTCCAATCGGAAAGTGCCTTGTCATAGGTAGCCCATTTGGCAGTTTGGGCATCCAAGTCCATCACGTACAATAAACTGGTAGGTCTGGCTCGGTCTGGCGTGAATCCGGAAGACATGTGAGCGGATACCAAGAAACCAATACACAACAAAAAGCTCAATAGGGCAAGCGCCAATTGGTTCTTATAACGTGAAAATACAGGGAGTAGTAAAAAGAAGGTAAGCGTTGTGAAAACCGTAGTAGCCACCATCATTTTTAAGCCAAGCCCAACCGGAAACATTTTAACGAAAGGAGCGAAGATAAGTAGCGCGGGGATTCCAAGGAAAACTAAAAGCAGGGCATTTGGATTTTTTTGGTGAAGAAGGATATATAGGGCAACAAGGATGCCGAAAACCGGCACTATAAAGAACGCTGCTCCTGGTAAGTAAATTGCCGCTAAACCACATACGATGAGCCATATAAAAATTGGTGCTACCAGTAGATTAGGTGTTTTTACCACCCTAAATTTATGATAGGCATAAAAACAAACCCCCACCGAGAATAGGGTAAAGGCCATAATATACGCATGCCCGTTATAGGTAAACCCATGCAGCATATCTGCATAGCTGGGATAGAGCCATTTTAGTATGGTCCAGCTGTAAAAACCTATCAATCCATTTAGCGTTAAGGCGATTAATAAGGGAAGAAATCCTTTTAGTATGTCTTTGGCATTCAATACATTTTTTCTAAAACCGATAATAAGGAAGACAATAAAAAGAAGAACGGCCAAGCCCATCATAGGCCATATCCATACAAAGGGATAGGAAACCATTTTAAAGAAGGGTATGTTAAAATATACGTAGTCATTTAGACTTTTCATTTGGCTTAGGTCTACTTCGCTAAAATGAGAAAGTAATGGCATGAGGTAACTTCCTTGGTGGGCAAGTGTATTTTTGTCCAGTCGCTCATAGTTATCCCTTACGGTGTGGTAGTCAAAATGATCGTCTATAAAGGCGAAGTTAAAGCCCTCGATATCTGCACCTTCCCTAAAAACGGTAAGATCGGTATCGTTGGGTAGCATTTTATAAATGCTGTAGGCCAAGGAATTAGCGACAGGATAATCCGGACTTGCAGCGATAAACTCTTTAATAAGATTGCCGTTGCCACGGTTAGTTTCCATGAGCATATATCCAGGCCCACCGCTACCTCTAGCTTCAAAATTAAGCACAAGACCCACTTCCTTTGCCCAAGGATGATTCTTTACGAAAAGGTCTGCTCCATTTAGACCTAGTTCCTCTGCATCTGTAATGAGGATGATAATGTCGTTTTTGGGTTGTTTGTTTTGCGCTAAAAACGCTCTTGTTCCTTCCAATATTGTAGCGATGCCACTACCGGCATCACTAGCGCCAAGGGAGGAATGGGGGCTACTATCATAATGTGTGAGCAACAACAGGGCTTTTCCTTCTTGGGCACCTTTTATTCTGGCGAGAATATTATCCGCCTTACTCAAATTTGACCAATCTCCAGCGGTATATCCTTGCTGCACCGAGGTTTCAAGCCCTAAGGTGTTCAGTTCAGCTATAATATAGTTTTTTACCTTTTCGTGCCCATCAAAACCGACACCATGTGGTTCTTTTGAAATCGCCTTTACATGGGTTAAAGCCCTATCTGTAGAGAATTCCGTTTTTGGCATATCTTTATCTGGGCTGTATGTGGGTAATTGTGATTTAAAACTCCAGTAAACTGCCAGTAGTATCAGTAGTAATGTTAGTACAGACGTTGTTTTTTTCATTAGGTGTTAGGTTGTGGTCTAAATTATGAAATATTACCGTTTTCTCAGCTTAGATCAAGTTATTTTAAAGCATTCGTTATTTTTTTCTATCTTTAGTAATCAACCTCTAAACAAAAAGACATGGGAATCAAAAGCTTTCAAGGCGTACGTAAGACAGTTAAAAAAGAATTTGACGCTCCCATTTTAGTCGAAGATTATATGACAAGAAAGTTGGTTACTTTTCGACCTGAACAATCTATTTTGGAGGTGATGGAGCAATTTGCTAAAAATCATATTTCTGGTGGTCCTGTGTTGGATAGCAATGGTTTTTTGGTAGGTATTATCTCCGAGGCCGATTGTATGAAACAGATATCGGAAAGTCGGTATTTTAATCAGCCTATATTAGATAAAAGTGTAGAACGTTTTATGACCCAAAATGTAGAAACCATTCCGCATGATATTTCCATTTTTGATGCTGCCGGTATTTTTGTGAAGCATGGTAGAAGACGTTTGCCTGTAATGAAGAATGATGTTTTGGTAGGTCAAATTAGCCGAAAGGATATCGTTGTTGCTGCACTCAAGCTTAGTGGGCATAATTATAAATAAGTCCTCGAACAAGTAAGCAATAATCAATGTATAAAAAATGCTTTCCTAAAGGAAAGCATTTTTTATATATAAGATAGTCAGAGTTCTTTTCTTTTTTGGGATTGAGAGAGGGGTTATTCTCGTTTCACAATCATATAATAATCGTTATCCAAGGGTAGGTAGCCCAAATCATATACAAAATAATAGGTAGTTCCCTTTTTTGTTGTGTAGAGGTTAGTAATAAAGTCAAAATCAAAGCCTTTATCCAACAGTCGGGTACGTGTGGTTTTAGTCTTTCCATCGTTTAGTTTAAAACTATCCAATACACGATAGTTTTTACGCAGCCGATTGTTGATGTTGCGCATGAGATTTTTACTGTCCTTGTTTACCCTGTTGTTATACGCATTACGGCAGTAATCGTTGCAGAATTTCTTATCTACTCTGCCCATGATGGTTGTATCGCATTCCAGACACTTTCGCTTTTCCACTTAGTTTCTTTTGTAATTGAACTTCACTTCTTCAGCAGAGCCATCCTCATTTTCAATGAGTCCGTAGATATTTATCTCCTGATCGCTGATACGTTCAAAGGTAAATCCTTCAAAGTACATTCTGTTTTCTTCGGCTTTTATAAATTTAAAGGTTTGCACCTCGTCTTTTGCTTCCCATCCTTTTAGGTCTGGGCCAAAATGCTTGAGTTCAAACACTAAAGAACTCTCCAATTCCCGAATGTGGCCTATTTCGTAAAAGACAATCTCGTTCTCTACAATTAATCTAAAAACGAATAGCATGGAAGCTGCTGCGGGCGGACTCCAAATTTCTTCGGTACTACCTCCAAAAGCTTCTCCTTTCCAATGTCCGGTCATCCATTCTATCTCAGAAATTGTGGTGTTGGGGGATATTTTTCCTTCCTCTAGGGACATCGTGTTTTGCGCCGATAGCCCTGTGATTGACGTCAGAAAAAGGACTAAAAAATACTTCATAGTAACTATTTGTATGCCTTAAGATACAAATTATACAAGTATTTAAAGGACAAAACTATTGTTGATAAAATTCAATAGGCAAATCATCGGGGTCTGCTATGAAAGTAAATTTCTTATTGGTTAATTCATCTACACGAATGGGTTCTACAGCAATTGCATTGTTTTTGCAATGTGCAACTATGCTATCTAGGTCGTCAACGCCAAATGCAAGGTGTCTTAAACCACAACCTTCTGGCCTACTTGTTCTTTTGGGTGGGTTTGGAAATGAGAAAAGCTCGATTACGTAGGTGCCATTTAAAGATAAGTCTAATTTGTATGAGTTACGTTCTTCCCTGTAGGTTTCATTTATGATTTGTAAACCTAAAAATTGGGTATAAAATTTTTTAGAGGTAGTATAATCAGAACAGATTATAGCAATATGATGAATGTGTTGCAGCATTAGGGACTTATGTTTAGTTTGTGTTTACGCAGCAGATTGGGTAATCCTTGCGTAGAGAATGTCGCATTTAGGAGCGTATTAGTTTCAGAGTCAATACTAAAATTAAATGCTGTACTAAAATCAGCCTTGCTGAGGTTGGTATTCGAAAATATGGCCTTATCCAAATCACAAGTATCAAAAACAGCTTGGGGCAGTTTACTATCTGTAAAATCTACCCCAATAAGTTTGCAGTCCGTAAATTTTTGGTTTTTGAGTTCTAGTCCGGTAAACGAACTCATATTTAAATGACAATCGAGAAAGGTAAAATCCATCAAGAAGGAATTACAGGTTTCAAACCTAAGACCCATCATCTTGCTGTGTTGGAAGCCAACCTCTTTAAAGGTTGTGTTGGCTATGTTTGCATTACTCAGATTACAGTCCGTAAAGGTACATTCCATAAAGTTTTGTCCGTCTAGATATCCATCGGAAAAATTACACGTATCAAAAATACACTGCTCGTATTCTGCTCTAGGGAGCCGTTTTACAGTAAAATCAATCCCTTTATAGGTTTTGTCGCTTATAAAATCGGTCATTAGCGTGCGTATTAGTTTTCATCAAGGATAATTGCAGGGATATCCAGTTCTTTGTATAACCTGTTAAACGCACTCATTTCTTGGTTTACGATGAGGTCATGTTCCCGTTTATATCCTTGCCATTGGGCCAAAAGGTCTTCTAGCCTTTCTTTTGCTCCCGCTGTAACCTTTGGTTCTACAGCGGCCACATATCCACGTAAATGAAGTAATTGCGCATTCAGTTTGTTAGGGAAATTAATAACATCCTGAAAGGTTTTTTGCTTAGGCTGAATGAGGTTTTCTTCCCATGTGGTAATCCGCTCCTTTAGGGAATCTCCTTTTTTTAATAACGCGGAAGCCGCTTCATTATCCTTTAAAAGTTTTCCGTACTGCTCCAATTGTGATTTTGCAGAGCGCATCGCGTTTACAGCGATATGTATTTCACGTACCGATGCTTCAATGCTATTCAGTACCGTTTGTTGCTCGGTATAGTCGGCCATACTGCCATTTACTTTTGGGTTAGGCAATATAGTGGCAGTGGTTTCAGATCTATGTTCCTCAGTATCCAATCTTAGGGTGTATTTTCCAGGACCTACAGTGCTGCCATCATGTCCACCAAAAATAAATACCTTATTTATACTGGGTAAATCATCCTTTCTAAAATCCCAAGTAAACCTATTGTAGCCTTTTTTGGAAGGAAGAACTTCTGGTTTCGATGGACCTCCAGCCCAAGAGGCAAACTTCTTTGGTTTTTGATTACTGATGGTACGAATGACTTCATCGTTATGCAACACCTCCAAAGTAAGTTTTGTAGAGTCCAGTTTACTATCGAGGTAATAATCGAAAGTAACACCGCTTTTAGGATTCTGACCTAGCCCCGGAACAGGTTTGTCGGAACTGCCGCCAAAATATAAATACGTGTCTTTAGGTTGAAAAATAGTCACAAATTGTTTAGCCGATGCAATATTTTGAATGGCTGCTACATCATCCAAAATCCAAAATGCACGACCCGATGTCGCGATGACCAAGTCATTATCCTGAATGGTAATATCGTTAATGGGAACCACAGGTAGATTTAGTTGAAGTGGTTGCCAATTTAACCCATCGTCCAATGAAATAAACAGGCCTGTTTCCGTACCTGCATATAGCAATCCTTTTTGCTTACGGTCCTCACGGACGACTCTAGTAAACGTATGCGCTCCGGTAATCCCTTTAGTAATCTTCGTCCAAGTTGTCCCATAGTCCGATGTTTTAAAAATATAGGAGCCTAAATCCATAGATTTATAGCGCATGATAGCTATATATGCTGTTGCCGCATCATGTGGTGATACTTCAATACTATTGATAATACCATCTTTGATACCTTCTGGAGTAACATTGACCCAGTTCTGACCACCATCTTTGGTGATGTGTAACAGTCCGTCGTCACTACCTGCCCAGAGCACGCCTTGCTCGTGTTGGGATTCTGTTAAATAAGTAATTGTATTGTAGTTTTCCCCTCCAGCAGCTTCGTTCGTAAAGGGTCCGCCGCCGGGACCATGCTTGTCTTTTTCGTTTCGGGTTAAATCTGGACTAATACTCGTCCAACTCTGGCCTTCATCAGTAGATTTGAATACCATGTTTCCGCCATGGTAAATCGTATTCCGGTCATGTGGCGAAGTAATGATGGGTGCATTCCAGTTGTACCGATACCTAGAATCCTTTGGGGCTATGCTAAGGCCCAGTTCTGGATATTGCTTAATTGATTTAGATTCTTTTGTAGCAGCATCCCATTTGTCAATATTACCTTGGTAGGTTCCACCATAAATGATGGTCGGATTATCCGGATCAAAGGCCAAAAAGGCACTTTCCCCGCCAGCAGTGGCGTCCCAGTCTTTCCATCCGATTCCTCTTCCGTTGGTTCGGGAAGCAATGGCAACAGTTGAATTGTCTTGCTGACCACCGTAGACATTATAAGGCACTAGATTATCTGTAATGACACGGTAAAATTGCGCGGTATTCTGATTTTCTTGCGTACTCCAGCTAGCACCGCCGTTATTTGAAACGTTAGAGCCCCCATCGTTGGAGTTTATCATTTTCTGGTTGTCATACGGGTGTATCCACAAATGGTGGTTGTCTCCGTGAGGTACAGCAAGTGGGGTAAAGCTTTTTCCGCCGTCAATAGATTTGGTCACAGGGGCGTTTAGCACATAGACTATATTTTCATTTTGGGTATCTGCGAAAATCTCCATGTAGTACCAAGAACGTGTAATGTTTATTCGGTCTTTGTTTATCTGCGTCCATTTTTTGCCGGCATCATCGGAACGGTATACACCTCCTTTTTCGCCATCTGCTTCAACAACCGCAAAAACACGTTCCGGATTGGCCCTTGAGACTGATATTCCTGTTTTTCCCATCTCTTTGGGCAAACCTTCCTTTAACTGTTCCCAAGTAGTGCCGCCATCTGTAGATTTGTGAATGCCTGAAGTTGGTCCACCAGATTCCATTATCCAAGGATACCTTCGGTGTTGCCATAACGCTGCATATAAAATTAAAGGGTTTTTCATATCCATGGATAGGTCCGATGCGCCTGTGTTATTATCTACAAATAGCACATTTTCCCATGTTGATCCACCGTCCATAGAACGATAGATGCCGCGTTGTTCATTAGGACCATATTGCGCTCCTTGGGCAGCGATGAATATGATATCCGGATTTGTTGGATGTATAATAACGTCAGAAATATGTCTGGTTTCGTCTAGGCCTATGTGTTTCCAAGTTTTTCCTGCATCTGTAGATTTGTATACACCGTCTCCCATCGAGGTCATTACGCCACGTGCTGCATGCTCTCCCATTCCTGCAATGACAATATTGGGATTGCTTTCGGATACGGCAATGGAACCTACCGTGGCGGTTTTAAAAAAGCCGTCCGATACATTTTTCCAAGTGATGCCATCATCAGTCGTTTTCCATACCCCACCACCAACAGTTCCACTATAATAAGTCATAGGTTGACCGACTACTCCTGAAGAGGCAACACTTCTACCTCCTCTAAACGGACCAATGTTTCGCCATTTGAGTCCGCTAAAAAGGGAATCTTCTACTTTTACAACTGGTGTAGTAGTTTTGTTTTTACGACGTTGAGATTGCGCGGTCATGGGTAAAATCAACAATGCGATAAGGAGTAATTTTGCTATTTTCATTGGTTATTAAGTTTGTTGGTTGTGGTTATTGCAAGCCCTTTTTTTAGCCGCTAAGCTTCTTGGGAAGCAAACTGTGGAACCTGTATAGATATTCATTAATAGTTTGCCATGTCGAATTAATTATTTTGATATAGTACTCTTTTTATTAATGATGCTTACAAAGAAAAAGTTTAGTCTTCTATACCTCCCTTGCGCTCAGGGCTTCTTGGCGTAGGCCAAACAAGGGGCTCACCAGTTCTGCGACTTTTTCCAATCAACGTAGCTTTTTCACGCGATGTTTTTTCAGGATCTTCGGAGGCCATATAGGCCATAATTGCCGTAAGAATGGCATTGCTACGCACATCGTCAAAGACAATTTTATCGTAGGTGTCTAAATTGGTATGCCAAGTGTAGTTCCAATAACTCCAACTCAGTGAGCTAAGGGAAAACGCAGGAGCTCCTGCTGCTACAAAAGAAGCATAATCGGAACCACCGCCAGCAGGGCTGCCCGGAAAGGTCGTTTCAATATGTTTTTTTATGTCTTCCGGAACAGGTTCCAACCATTTACCAAGATAATCATAGGCATGTAAAAAGCCTTGTCCCGAAAGTCGAACAACACGTCCCGTTCCGTTATCCTGATTAAAAACTGCCTGTACGCCTTTAACAATTTTAGGATTGTCTTCTACAAAGGCTCTAGAACCATTTAGACCTTGTTCCTCGCTTCCCCAATGCCCAATAAGTATGGTTCGTTTTGGATTTGGATATACTTTTTTGAGGATACGCGCGGCTTCCATCATCGTAATTGTTCCTGTTCCATTATCGGTTGCGCCGGTTGCGCCGTCCCAAGAATCAAAATGGGCAGAGAGGATTACATACTCATCTGGAAACTCTGTTCCCTGTATTGTAGCAATGGTATTGAACGTTGGTACTTCGCCAAACTCCTTTGATTCTGCTACGATTTTAATTTGTGGTTGCACTCCGCTTTCTACCATTCTGTACAGCATTCCATAATCTTCTAAGGACAGATCTACCACGGGAACTTTATCGGTACCAGCGCTAAATATTTTATTAGCGCCAAATCCATTAGACCATCGTGACTGCGCTATGCCTACTGCGCCTGCCTGTTCTAAGGCTTTGTTTAGTGTTCTACTGGAATACCCAGTATTGTTCATATTTTCACGCCACGATTTTTCTTGAGCATCTCGTTCAGTTTTCATTTTTTCAAACGATTCCTCGGTTGCAAATTCTTCCCAGTTATAATCTGGTCTACCTGTTGGTTGCAACATGCTTACCATTACAATTTTACCCTTTACATTGGGCAGCCATTTAACAAAGGCTAAGGAGTCGGCAATTGTAGGCAGGGTAATCAAAGAAGCGGTAACTCCTTTTTTACTGGTACTTGGATTCCAAGCCAACTGAGTAGCATGCAAGGATGCGATACGTGGTGAAACCATATCTACATGGGTAATACCGCGTTCCCAACCGCGCCATTTTCCCCATTCTTGGTTTTCGGCAGCGATACCCCAGGTTGCATATTCTTTAACTGCCCAATCATGTGCTGTTTTCATTTGTGGCGTACCTACCAATCTTGGTCCGTTTACGTCCATTAACTCGTGGGCCAGTCGTTCTAATTGTGAATTTTCATTGGCTTCTTTTTCTATTGCAGCCACGATATCGGATGTTGATTGTGACCAAGAAAGAGTAGTAATAAACAATAATGATAATAGAAGGGTAGTGGTTATTTTATTCATGTTTTCATTCGTTAATTGCAAGACCGTAAGTTAGTTATTTTAAGATAAAGTAGTGCTTCAAGGTTTATCTTTTAATAGTGCATCCAACTGCATTCTGTTAAAGACTTTTCCTTGTTTTATTACCGTATTAATTTGTTTTGTATTGTTTATGTTTTCTAATGGGTTGGCATCTAATAGGACAAGATCTGCCCACATATTTTCTTTGATATTCCCAAGCTCTTTTTCCATATTAAAATAAATTGCAGGGTTTATAGTGGCTGTTTTAAGTGCCTCTAAAGGGGTTAATCCAGCCTTAACTAACATTGCCAGTTCTTCATGTAGACTAAACCCTGGTGTTAATAGGAAAATGGGGCAATCTGTACCTGCCATAATGCCTATTTCTGCTTTGTGTATTTTGCGAACCATATTTAAGGACCAATCTGCATATTTTTTACGGAAAGGTGTTATTTTCATACCTACTATTGTTTTGGATGTTTGTTTCCAATTCTCTTGTATGGCTTCAGGTAAATGAGCATAACTTGCAACCATTTCTGCTTTCGTAAAATGCTGGGTTACAAGCCCGGTGTTCAATGCTAAAGTGGGAATTTGCCAGGTTTGATTTTTTGCTAAAACCTTTAATATCTCATCAGCCTTGCTCTCATCGTAGTTTTTAATAGCTATTTCTCTTTGTAGCTGGTGAATTTTACTTCGTAATATACCGCCGGCACTATCTTTTTCTGCTAGTAATAAGTTCCTTCTTTCTTGTAATAATTCATCAGCATTTGATGCACAGGACAATTCTAGATTACGTAGATGCTCCATACTATTTAAACCGGCATTAGAGGCGCTTACCACATCCATACTTAAGGGGACATGACCAGTTACTTTTAGTCCTTTTTCATTACCCAATTTGGTTATGGCTCTAAACTGTTCTTCGGTAAGCATCTCATAGGCTTTTAACAAGTCTACCCCCAACGCATCAAGCTCATTAACTTTATTTTGTGCGTCTTCTACAGATGCTAAACCAACAGAAAGGGGTGGATGACCAGGGTCACTACCATCATATACGTTAGGTAAGCCGTCTAGTAGCGGACCAGCAATCATTACCCTGGGGGCTTCTGTTGGATTTTTCAAAGATTTGTCCTTCCATTTTTTTACAAAATCGATTCTGCCTCCAGTATCTCTTACACTAGTAATCCCATATCCCAAAAACAAATTAAACATACTTGGGGCCAGCTCCTCTAAATAAGCAAAATGAACATGAGCATCCCAAAGCCCGGGAATAAGAAATTTTCCCGTACCATCTATAATATTATTTTTAGGTGATAATTGAAGTTCGTTTGCTGTAACTACCTTATATATTTTTTCATCCCTAATAAGTACCGTTTTATTTGCTATTAAGCCCTTTTCTGGATCTATTAACGAAACATTTTCAATACAAAGAGTGTCTTCAAAATATTCACCTTTTTGTGCACAACTTGAAAAAAATAAGATTGATATCACAATGCCTAAGGAAATTCTAGTTTTAATCATTTTTTAAGTTTAGTCTAAATTTTTATCTAAGGATAGAATAGTGTTTAATAATACATTTGCGCCGTTTGCCATATCACTAGCGGAACTGAACTCTTTAGGAGAATGGCTGATACCTCCTTTGCTTGGTATAAATATCATTCCTGTTGGAGCAATGAGCGCCATATCCTGTGCATCATGTCCCGCTCCACTGGGCATTCTTTTTGTTGTAAGACCAAGTTGAGAAGCTGATGAAGCAATTTCATCCTGAATAGTGGCTGTCATAATTGCTGGGTTAGCTGTTGTATCTAAAGGTCGCAATTCAATTTGCACATTGGAAGTCTTTGCGATTTCCTTGGCTCTAGTTTCGATAGTGTTATATACTTTTTCTATCATTTCTAATGATAGGTCGCGAATCTCCAGACTCGTTACCACCCTGCCGGGAATCACATTAGGTGCGCCTGGTTCTGCTTTAATTTTACCAACTGTTCCTACTTGGGCACCCTCAAAACTATTAGTTACCTCATTTACAGCGACAATAAATTTTGCCGCTGCCAACAAAGCATCTTGTCTTGCGTTCATTGGAGTGGTGCCTGCATGATTGGCAAAACCGGTAAATTCAACCTCCCACCATGCAAGTCCTACAATACCTTCTACGATTCCGATTTGAATATTTTCCTTTTCAAGCGTACCGCCTTGCTCTATGTGCAATTCTAAAAATGCGGCGATTTCATCTTTTTTACGTGCTACCTCTGCGATGCGCATAGTATCCCCACTGAGTCGCATAATTCCTTCCGCCATAGAATACCCGGTTGAATTCACAATAGGCAATGCCTCTTTTCTTAAATGCCCTGCTATGGCCCTGCTTCCCATAACACCCCCTTCCTCATTGGAGAAAATTATAATTTCTAAAGGATGGTTCGTTTTTATCTTGTTTTCTTTTAGGGTTTCTAAGACTTCTAAAGATGCCATGGAGCCTACACAACCGTCATAGTTTCCTCCGCTAGGTACACGATCTATATGCGAGCCAAAAGAAATCGGTTTTAAGGACGGTTTTTTTCCTTCGCGTTTTCCAATAATATTTCCTGCATAATCGATATGAGTTTTTAAACCAAGTTCTTTCAAGGTTTTTAGTACCCACTGTTGTGCTGCAACATCGGCATCGCTGAAAGCTACGCGTTCTGTTTGTCCGTTTTCCTGAATACCAAATTGGGCCAAGTCCATAATCCTTTTTTCCAACCGGTCTTGATTAACGGTCAGTTGGGCCTGTAGAAAAATTGAGCTTGTGATGAAGCTCAAAGCGAGTAAAAGGCTTTTGGAATGTATCATGCTGATTTTAGTTTATTTCTAGTTCTTTTCTGTTGAAAATACAATATTCCATAGGTTCTTCACCTCGTAAAATAGCTAAGGTATTTTCAACCGTCAAGGTACACATCTTTGTATAGGTTGTTCTTGTTAAGCTTCCTAAATGTGCGGTAACTAAAACATTTTCTAATTGTAAAAGAGGTTCGGTACTTAGAGGAGGTTCTTCGGCTAATACATCTGCAGCAAATCCGCCAATTTTCTTTTTAATTAGCATCGTATAAAGCGCATCTTGGTCTATTATTTTTCCTCTTGCTGTATTTATCAATAAGGCCGATGGTTTCATTTTTGATAGGGCAGCTGCATCAATTAAATGTGCTGTTTTAGAAGTTAAGGGAAGATGCAGACTAATACTGTCTGCTGTTTTTAAAAGGTCATCAAACGAAACAAAAGGGTAGGGTACCGCTTCTTTCTCTGCACTCCAATAGATTACGTTCATCCCCAAGGCTGTTGCTATTGTAGCAACTTTTTTGCCTATGTTCCCCATGCCAACAATCCCTAAGGTTTTACTATGACTTTCATCCCCTACATAGGTGCTGCGGTCTGCCCATCTTCCTTCTTTAGTCATGGTAACGGTACTATACAAATTACGTTGTAACATCAATAAAAGGGCAATGGTATGCTCTGCAATGGTATCTGCGTTTGAATTTGGGGCATTTACTACTTTGATTTTTTTTTTGTTAGCAGCTATTATGTCAATATTATCTAAGCCTACTCCACAACGTGAAATTACTTTTAAGTTAGGTAGTTGTTCCAATAAGCTACTATCAACTTGACCTTTACCGCGTGTTATGATGGCGTCAATAGTGTGATTGGCAATTTGATTTTTTAATGAAGGTTTATCAAAACCAGTTAGGATATTTACATCGTTGGCTCCTTCTAACATGCGCATAGCTTCGTCAGCAACCGTTTCTAATAAGAGGATGTTTTTACTCATTTGATTTATGGTAAAGTGTGGCATCCTTAGTTTTATATCCCCGAAAATCATTTCGTCCTGACACATAAATACCCTCCTGAAACAATTCGTCCTTGAATATTTTTGGGTCGATATCGGCATCGGGCGCGCATGAAATCTCTATAAGGTTGCCCGAGGGGTCTCTAACGAACATTTGAATAGGACCATCGGGTAACTGGCGCACGTGACCCCATGGTTTAATGTCTATAATACCAAGCTCTTTCATTCTATAGAAAATGGTATTGATGTCGTCTACCTGCACACAAATATGTCCGCGGAAGGAGTAGGCATCTTCCCATTCCGTTAAATGTAGCTGTTGTTCTTCGTTGAACTTGAAAAAAGCTGTGGGATAGTCAAAAAGAAAAGCAGGAATAGGTTCTAATCCTAACTCATGTTCGTAAAATTTACAGGCTTCCTCTAGGTTGCTTACCACTAAGGCTACATGATTTATTTGAATTGCTTTTGCCATTGGTTATTGTTTAAATTCGTTTACAAAATCCCAGTTTGGGGTCAATCCAAGGCCAGGTCTGTCAGGTTCGGGGAGCATTCCGTTTTCGTCTACGGCTATGTGTTCTTCCACTAAATCGTACATCATGGGATTGCCGCCCAAGGAAAACTCAATCACATTTGCTGATGGCGATGCGAAGGCAACCGAAGCACCGGCCATAAAGGAAAAGGCCGAGCCCCAGCAGTGGGGCGCCAATTCGAGCTGATACGCATGTGCTAGTTGCGCTACGCGCATACACTCGGTTATTCCGCCAATAATGGCACAATCGGGTTGTAGCACATCCAAGGCCCGTTCTGCAATTAGGTCGCGCACGTCAAAAGCGGTATACTCACTTTCCCCTGCTGCGATTGGTATATGGGTGCTTGCGCGTACTTCCGCCGTGCCTATTTTATTATCCGGACTAATGGGTTCTTCAAACCAATACAAGTTATATTCCGCCACACCTCTGCAAAATTGTTTTGCTTCAGGTACACTGAATGTACCATGGGCATCAGTCATTAATTTTATATTGTGAGGTAATGCTTCTCGTGCCGCTTTTACGCGATCAATACTGGCTTGAACGGTTTCGTCCATAATCCCCACACGCATTTTTACGCCGGAGAACCCTTTATTGGTATAGGAGAGGAGCTGTTCGCCAATAGCATCTATTTTGGCCCAACCGCCACTGGCGTAGGCAGGCATTTTATCCCTGCAGCTACCACCCAAAAGTTCTACCACAGGCACGCCCAAGGCTTTTCCTTTTAAATCCCAAAGGGCAGTATCTATACCACTCATAGCGGATACGGTTAGTCCACGCCTTCCCAAAATAGGAAATTTTCTTCCTCTTGAGAGTGCGTAATGGTCTCGGGTACCATTATATATATGTTCCCAAATTCTGGAAATATGGCGCGCATCTTTACCGAGCAATATCGGTTTGATTTCGTTTTCTATACAGCTAACGATACTTGCGCAGGAGCCAGAGGAGCCAACCGCAGCTTTAGCCTCTCCGAAACCTTGAAGACCAGAATCAGTTGTAACGACCACTAGGGTCATATCAAAATTTGTCAATAGTCCATAATCGGAAAAATGTTGTTTTTTTTTGGGAATGGGGCATCGCAGCCAAAAAGCTTCTACGTTGGTTATTTTCATTATATCTTGAATCTTGTTTCTATTCTCCTACAAAAACGGCTTCAGCGTATTTATCGATTTTTTAGTCAGCATGGAATAGAACGCTTCTGTAACTGCCGAGCTGCCATGGTCTTGCAAAAATTTAAGTTGTTCATCACTTAACCCTACGGGAGCAGTATCAATAGAATTAGGATACGGATTTGCAGGGGTACGATCCATTGGCGGACAAAACTCCACCGATAGAACTTGATTATAGTTTATTTCTTTTAGTGTTTCCATAATACGTTTCCAATCTAGGTGTCCCATGCCTGGTGCCATCCGATTGTTATCCGCCACATGGAAGTTGACAAGACGACTCCCTACCTTTTTCATAGTAGCGAACATATCTTCTTCCTCAAGATTCATGTGAAAGGTATCCAGACAAACGCCGCAGTTGGGTCCTACGGCCTCTGCTAGTGACAGGGCTTGTTCTCCACGGTTAATGAAATAGGTCTCAAACCTATTGATGGGTTCAATGCCAATTCTGAGTCCGTTCGCTTCCGTATATTCATAAACTTCTTTAATGCCTTCCACGGCCCAATCCCATTCCTCTTCGGGTCGTGAATCCGGAACAATTTTTCCTACAGTGGCTGGAACCAAGGAAATAACGCTACCACCCAATTCGTTTACCATTTTAGCGACATCCAGCACGTATTGTACTGATATTTTACGTTGTGCAGCATCCTTTGCGAGCATATTACGCTCCTCGAGCATCAGGGTCACGGAACCCCAACATTGGAGTTGGTATTTATCCAATAGCGCTTTGACTTCTTTGGTATCGTAGTTTTCCGGAGTGCCCTGAATCTCTAAATGGGTGTATCCTATGTCCGCAATACGCGCCATGGTACTTTCCAAAGATTCGGCGCGCATCCAATTATGTATCGCTAATTTCATTCAATTTCCGTTTTCTAAGTGGTATCTATTTATTTTTAGGGACAAGACACCTTATTAAGTTTTTACTAAAATAGTAAAAACCATTAGATATGCCGTTTATATAATACGTGTAGTTTATACTCCACGTAGGAGGGTATTTTCGCTATCTTAGTAATTAAGGCATGAATAATAGAAAATAATAGTGAAATGATAGAGATAGCATCAAGTGCAATTTTAATAGGACTCTCCTTATTGATTATCTGGTTGTATAGTGCATATAAAAGCAAGAAATCCAAAGAAGAAGTAGAAGGCTTTTGAAAGTGCAAACAGATTTCTCTAAAAAATTACGTTTTAGTAATTTGACAAACTACTTTCAATCCTTGTCCCATAATAGTTATAGATGCCCATTATAGGGTTTTAAATAGAAAAATAATTGAAATATTTCATAAATCAACTATTTTTAAGTGTCTGTAAATCAGAATAAAAAACATTTACAAATGACAACAAACGATTACAAACGAAAGTAAGTATTTTGTAACCGAATCTTTTTAGGGTGTGCTTCTATGTTTGCAGTGTCGAGTCAAGGAGGCTTGATATTACAAACTGTTTAATATTAAAATTTACTATTATGAACGCACTTAAAAACAGAGTACAGTTGATTGGAAACTTGGGTCAAGATCCAGAAATCGTAACCTTAGATGGTGGCGCCAAATTGGCTAAATTTTCCATAGCTACCACAGACAGTTACAAGAATGCGAAAGGAGAAAAAGTAGAGGACACGCAATGGCATAATATCGTTGCTTGGGGTAAAACGGCTGACATCGTAGAAAATTATTTAACCAAAGGAAAGCAAGTTGCCATTGATGGTAAATTGACCCATCGCTCTTATGAAACCAAGGAAGGTGAAAAGCGTTATTTTACAGAAGTACGCTGCAATGAATTACTGATGTTAGGGAAGTAGATGGTATCGTTATAATCCTTCGACTGCGCTTCGAATGACATTTTTGATAAGGCTATTCCGAGGGCAGATGAGGGTTTATTTTTTTAGGATAGATTGTTTCGCTATGCTCGCAATGACAATAAACAATCCTTATTTTTACACCCATGATAACGACTGTAGAAGAAATATTACTGCCTTTACTTAAAACCCATTTTGGTTACGACTCTTTTAAGCCCAACCAGTTAGCGGTTATTGAAGACGTACTGGCTAAAAAGGACGTGTTGACTATCATGCCCACAGGTGGTGGAAAATCGTTATGTTATCAGTTATCCGCATTGGCTTTGGAAGGCACTGCCATAGTGGTTTCGCCTTTGATTGCCTTAATGAAAGATCAAGTAGATGTGCTCAAGGCGAACGGAATTTCAGCTGCGTATTATAATAGTTCGCAATCCCAATCGGAACAACAGGCCATATTTTCAAGCTTAAAACAAGGGGAGCTTAAACTCTTTTATGTGGCACCAGAAAGTTTGGGTGGTTTCCATGCCGTGTTTGAGGATATTAATATCAGTCTCTTTGCAATAGACGAAGCCCATTGTATTTCTTCGTGGGGACACGATTTTAGACCGGCTTACACACAATTAGGCAATCTAAAGGAGCGTTTTCCGAAAGTTCCAATTATTGCCCTGACTGCAACCGCAGACGGAAGTACCCAAGAGGACATTGCGGACCAGCTGAAAATCACTGACGGAACCCGTCATTTGGCTTCTTTTAACCGGCCTAATCTGTTTTTAGAGGTGCGACCCGCACAAAACCGCATCAAACATATCCTAGAATTTCTGAAAGAAAGGCCTAATGAGAGCGGTATTATTTACTGCCTAAGTCGAAAAAGCACAGAAAAACTAGCAGAAAAGTTACAGTCGGCTGGGTATGCAGCAAAGGCTTATCATGCGGGACTAGCTCCACAAGAGCGTACAAAAGTACAAGAAGAATTCATTACGGATAAGGTGCCAATTATCGCTGCTACCATTGCTTTTGGTATGGGAATCGATAAGAGTAATGTCCGTTGGGTCATTCACTATAATCTACCCAAGAATGTGGAAGGCTATTACCAGGAAATTGGACGTGGTGGTAGGGATGGTTTACCAGCCAACGCCTTGCTTTTTTATAGTTTTGGAGATGTGGCACAGTTACGCCGTTTTATATCCGAAAGTGAGAATGCGGACGTGGAATATGCCAAACTGGAACGCATGCAGCAATTTGCCGAAGCATTGAGTTGTAGACGTATTGCACTCCTCAACTATTTTGGCGAGCACGTAACTGAGGGTTGCGGTAATTGCGATATCTGTAAGCGGCCACCAGCCTATTTTGATGGCACTGTCCTTGCTCAGAAAATCTGCTCAGGGGTAGCACGGTTAAAGGAAAGGGAACCCATGGGTACGGTTATAGATGTGTTACGTGGCGCGAAAAATGCACAAGTGTTCGATAAAGGCTATCAGGATGTAAAAACCTACGGAGCCATTAAAGATATTTCATGGTTAGATGTGCAACAGTACGTCATACAACTGCTGAACCAAGGGGTGCTGAGTATTAATTTTAGGGAGGGTGCCCGTTTGGGACTTACACCTTTGGCCAAAGAAGTACTGTTCTCAAAAAAATCGATACAATTGGCGATTTTGGAAAAAGCAGTAGAACTCAAAAAAACGGAGCGTAAAACCAGAGCGAGTAAAACGGAACTTTTTGAGAAACTAAGACTATTGCGTCAACAATTGGCTACAGAGCAAAACGTACCCGCGTATGTTATTTTTGGTGATGCTAGCTTAAAGGATATGGAAGCCAAACTACCTCAGAACGAGAGCGAGTTTATGAATATTACAGGAGTAGGTCAGGCAAAATTAGAGAAATATGCGGAGGTTTTCCTAAAGGAGATTACCGCATACAAACCTGTTAAAAAGAAATCTAAGGTGGCTACGCATCAGCTGTCGTATACCTTGTTTCAAGAAGGATGCACGGTACAAGAAATAGCCGAGAAAAGAGCGCTTTCAGAAAATACAATTTACAGTCATTTGATGAAAATACATGCTGATGGAACAGAACTGGACCTACAGCAATTTATGAGCAAAGCAGAACAGGAAAACATAGCCAAAGCCAAGGAAGCACTTCTAGATGCGGAAGGTTTACGGGAATACTTTGATTATTTTGAGGAGAAAGTCCCGTATTGGAAGATTAAGTTGGGACTCTATTTGTTGGACGGATAGAAAAAGATAACACTAACGAGCTATCTTAATTATATGCACAGACTTCATAACTTCTATAAGGTTATTTGAAGGGTAAATAGGTAATGATACTTATTGTGCTGACTTAAATCCAAAAATAGGTGAGGCCATGTATTGTATGGCCTAAGTAGCTGTTAACAACCTGTTTCTCTGGCTATTGATTTTTTTGTTACATTTAACTTTTAATTAACCACCAATAAATAATCACACATGGCTGACGAGAATAAAGATTTAGGGGACGAGGCAAAAGACGCCTTGGACAACGCAAAGAAAAAAGCAGAAAATTTAGGGGATAAGGCCAAAGATGCTGCTGCTAAGGGGAAGGAAGAAGCTAAGAATTTGGGCGATAAGGCCGAAGAGGCGTTTGATAATGCTAAGGAAAAGGCAAGTGACTTTTCAGAGGATGCTAAAGAAAAGGCGAGTGATTTTACTAATAAAGCGGAAGAAGCAGCAAAGGATTTTAAGGAGGATGTAAAAGAAACCTTTGATCCTAATAAAGCCGATAATGGTAAAACAGTAGCTATTATCGCACACATCACTTTTATAGGAACGATTGTTGCTTTTTTTATGAATAACGGGAATAAAACAGAGCTAGGAAGTTATTATATCAGACAATTAATTGGAATATATATAATGTTTTTTCTTTTGTCTTTTATTCCATTGGTAGGTTGTTTTACTTGGGTTTTAGCCTTGGTGCTTATTGTTATGAGTGTAATTAATGCTGCAAATGAGAAAATGGTTCCTACACCGCTTGTTGGAGAGTATTTCCAAGATTGGTTTAAAGGCATATAAAAATAAAAAAAGTCGAATATTTTTTCGACTTTTTTTATTTAATTTATTATCGTAATATTGCAATATATAAATATTAAGAATGGGGATTACTAAAACACAGATTTTTAATAAGAAACAGAATGAACTGGCAAATACCTTTAAGGTGCTTTCCAATCCGGCACGAATTGCTATTCTGGAATTCATTAGTAAACAAGATGCCTGTATCTGTAATGATATCGTAGAGGAGATAGGGTTAGCACAACCCACCATTTCCCAGCATCTGAAAGAACTCAAAAGCATCGATTTGATTAAGGGGGAAATCGAAGGGAAGAAAGTTTGTTATTGCATTAACCTAAAAACATGGGCAGCCGTTCAAGAACGCCTGAATTCTTTTTTTAATAATACAAAAGCGAAATGCTGTTAATTTAAAGTGATATACAAATGAAGACAAATGAATTTTTATCAATTTTAAAAAAAAATGCGAACAAAGCACTTTTGTTTGAATACGCACCTGGAAAATTGGTGGCGGCTAATTACCACATTACCGAAATTAAGAATATAACTATCGATGCCGTAGACTGCGGGGCTGGTACGGATTTCTGGAAGGAAACCATCATCCAACTTTGGGAAAGTCCGGAAGAGGTAGGCAAACGCGATTATATGCTAAGCCATAAAGCGTTGGAAATTCTTGACAGAGTAGATAGTATCAAACCTATGGAAAAAGAGGTTGAGGTAAAGTTTGAGTATAGCAATACCAATTTTCATACAGCACAATTGTTCGTTCATAGCCATATGGTGGATGGGGAACAACTTATATTTCATCTTGGCGTAACACCTACAGACTGCAAGGCCAAGGATACATGTGGCGTCCCTATTGCGATGGAAAGTATTTCTGATGGTGCTTGTTCTCATGGGAGTGGATGCTGTTAACTTAAAACGTAAATCATGGAAGTTCTATTGATTCTTGCTTCAGTTTGTCTCGTGCTTTTTATGCTATTAGCCACTTTTGATGGGCTTTACATTCACATCTTTAAATATGCTCTTTTTAATCATGAGGAAAGTACTTTTGAACATCAAAACCACACGGCTAGGGCCATGCTTTTTCCGCTAATCGTTTGGTACCTATTTGTCAATGAAGCTAGCCTCGGTTTATTTCTTTTGGGGGTAAGTTTGGTTGTCCTCGATTTGGTTGTTTTAGGAATAGATGCATATTCCGAAACGGAAAGCAGAAACTTCATGGGCGGACTCCCTAAGTGGGAATACATCATTCATTTGTTTTCCAATTCCCTTCACTTCGCCGCTATTATTCTAGTGCTCGCTATGAAAATTGATATGGTAAATGGTGGGTTGTTATTCGTTAGCGCAATACCGGCATCATTTGCTAAAGAGGTGTTTGTATTTGTAAGTGTTAATCTGATTCCTGGCGCAATTCTACTGGCTTTATTACATTTTATACTATTGGTAGCGCGACCAAGAGTAGTATGGAATAGCTATCGTTCAAAAATTAGTTGCTGTTAAAATGAGTAGTTCTAAGAATAGCAGTGTTAGAGTTATGAAAGTGGAGGACTGGGACTCCGTAGCTGCGATTTACAAAGAAGGTATTGCTACTGGCTTTGCTACTTTTGAAACCAATGTGCCATCATTTGATACTTGGGATACGGCACACTTAAAAACGTGTAGAATCGTTGCCTTTGATACCGAACGAATTTTAGGTTGGGCGGCACTATCCCCTGTTTCCAGCAGGTGCGTTTATGGGGGCATTGCAGAGGTGAGTGTCTACATCTCGGCCTCATCTAGGGGTTTAGGTGTTGGCAAACTCTTAATGGAACACTTGATACTTGAAAGTGAAAAGGTAGGTTTATGGACCTTGCAATCTGGCATTTTTCCCGAAAACGAAGCAAGTATCCAATTACATAAAAAAGTTGGTTTCCGGTATATTGGTAAGCGTGAACATATCGGAAAGACTAGTGATGGTATGTGGAAAGACAACCTTCTTTTTGAACGTAGGAGTAAGGTGGTAGGAATAGGGTAAGCCTACTCCTTTTCTTGATTTTGAGTTTCAGCCAATTTTCGCTCTAGTTCCACTTGAAATTCCTCCATAACTGGTCTAACGGTACTTTCTGGTAAGTCAGCTATTTTAATATACATAAGGCCATCTACTGAATTATTAAACAAAGGATCTACGTTAAAAGCAACCACTTTTGCATTTTGCTTTATATACTTTTTAATCAATACAGGTAAACGAAGACTTCCGGGTTCTACCTCATCTATTAAACGGTCAAACTTATTTAGATCGGCCTTAGTTTCATCAAAAACAAATTCCTTGTCGGCATCATTGAGCTTTACCTTAAATTCTTTTTTCGGACGTATGTATTGTGCCACGTAAGGATCCCAATAATTTGATTTCATAAATTCAATCATCAAGGATTTGGAGAAATTAGAAAATTGGTTGCTTATACTTACGCCCCCGATTAAATATTTATGCTCTGGATGCCTAAGCGTGGTATGTACGATTCCCTTCCAAAGTAAAAAAAGCGGCATTGGTTTTTGTTGGTACTCCTTTACGATGTATGCGCGACCCATTTCTATGGACTGGCGCATCATATGGTATAATTCTGGTTCTACCCGAAATAGGTCTTGCAGATAAAAACCATCAATACCATGCTTGGGAAATATCTCTGAACCCATCCCCATGCGGTACGCCCCTACAATACACTTCTCCTCATTGTCCCAGAGAAATAAATGGTGGTAGTACGTATCAAAGACGTCTAAGTCTATCGCTTTGTTAGTTCCCTCGCCTATCGCCCTAAAGGTCACTTCTCGCTGTCTTCCTATTTCTTTTAAGATAAACGGCATATCATGTTCCTTGGCAAGGAATACTTCGTAGTTTTTACTTTGTAAGAGGCGACAGTCTTTTTCACGCAACTTTTCTATTTCGCCTTGCATGACCTCTTTACGCATGGCTTCTGCAATTTTTTTAGGTGCTTTTGGTATTTTAAGTGTCGAAGGTAATTGATCGATTAACCGTCCCTTTTGGAAGGCATTGGAAAGAATGTAGGTTTTTCTGCGAAGAAGATCTGTAAACTCGGCTAAGCTTTTATGTTCGTTTTGGGTTTGCACTGAAATGGGTTGTCCAATACGTACTTTCAAGGGGCGGTTGCTTTGAGAAAGTACCTGCGAAGGAATCATAGCCGTTCTAAAAATAGGGCTCCATTTGGACATACGGTAAAACAATTTGCTATTCTTTCCGTGAAAGTAGATGGGAACAACGGGGACTTGAGCCTTACGAATTAATTTTAAGGCAGCTTCTTCCCAAGGTTTGTCCACGATGAATTTCCCTTCTTTATGGGTAGAAACTTCTCCAGCCGGAAATATACCTAGGGGATGACCGTCTTTAAGGTGTTGGAAGGCCATTTTAAAACCTGCAATACTACTTCTGGCTCCTTTGTGTTCTTCGAATGGATTTACAGGAAGTACATACGGAGCTAAAGGTGCCATCCGTTCGAGTAGGAAATTTGCCATTATTTTATAATCCTGACGTAAAGGTAAGAGCAAGCGCATCAATAAAATACCATCTATACCACCAAGTGGGTGATTGGAAATAGTGATGTAGGATCCTTCTTTTGGTAATCGCTTAAAATCAGCTTCCGGAATGTCGTACTCTATTTCATAATGTTCCAAAATAGCTTGGGCATAGGCCTCACAGTCTAGATGTGCTATTTTGTCGTAAAAAGAATTGATAGCCGAAATCCTCGTTACTTTCATGAGCAACCACGCAATAAAAGTACCCAGATAGCCATACTTGGATACATTAATCGCTTTTGCCACTTCTTTTGCGGTTACCAAACCCATAGAAAGAGATAATTATGTAGGCGTAAAGATAGGAAAAAGCAGGTGTGAGCTATTTATTTTATATCATAATTATGTAAAAAGGTGCTCTTATTTTACAACCAGCTGTACTGTTTCCTTTCCACGCTGTTCTAGTAGGATTTCATGCCCGTTTTGGAGCGATGCCAGAGCTTTTGCGTTAAAATGACGTATGGTATAGAGCGAAACATTTTCATGATGCACTATCTTAAATGTGCTTTTAAGACGGTTTAACAAGGCTTCCAAACCTCCAAACTTATTGTCCACACAAACCGAAAAACTAATAGCAGAATTTTGGATGAGGTCCACCTTCATTTTATGCTCATGAAATAGTTTAAAAAGTTCGCTAATACTATCTTCTACAATGAAGGAAAAATCAAGAGAAGATAATTTCATTAATACTTGGTTCTTTTTAACAATAAAACAAGGTACTTTGGGCTCTATTCCAACACCCTTGCCTACCGTTGTTCCTTTATCTGTAGGATTTATAAAAGACTTTACGTGTAGAGGGATTTCCTTTTTTTGTAATGGTTGTAAAGTTTTTGGGTGGATTACGGACGCTCCGTAAAACGCCAATTCTATTGCCTCAAGATAGGAAATATTATTCAGTAGTTGTGTTTCTTTAAAGTATCTAGGATCTGCATTTAGAACCCCAGGAACATCTTTCCATATAGTAACGGAATCTGCATTTAGACAATAGGCCAGTATTGCAGCTGTATAATCTGACCCTTCTCGTCCTAAGGTCGTAGTAAAGTTGTTATCATCGCTTCCTAGAAAACCTTGGGTAATATTTAAAATTTCTTTATCGATATTGGAAATGTTCTCTTGTGTTTTCTCCCAATTTACCGTTGTATCCCTATAATTGGTATCTGTCTTTATATAATTTCTAACATCTAACCAATTGTTTTTAAGACCTATTTCTTCGAGGTAGGCACTTACAATGCTGGTGGCTATGAGTTCTCCGTAGCCAACTACTTGGTCATAGACAAAATTATAGTTGGGGGATTTGTTCCATGCTAAAAATCCGGTGACTTCATCAATCAAGACTTTAATATCCCTGTAAATCTTATGTTGTGGATTAGGAAATAAGTCCTTCATAATTGCGGTATGGTAATCTACCGTATCGGTAATCTTGGATGTAATTTCCGATTTATCTTTAAAATACGCATCAACAATAGCCTCCATTGCGTTCGTAGTCTTGCCCATGGCAGATATTACAATAAGGGTGTTCGCATGCCCTGTTTGTTTTAATACTTGTACTACATTTCTTATGCCATTTGCATCTTTTATAGATGCACCTCCAAATTTAAAAACCCTCATAAAAACTATTATTTAGTTTTGTTCCGGCTAGCCGGAAACTCATCTGACTACATATTATCGAGATAGTTACGCATACCAACTTCGTTCAATTGTACAATATCCCAATCCCGCATTACGTTCGCTCCCTTGCTTTCGTAAAAATTAATGGCATGTTCGTTCCAATCTATCACTTCCCAGCTGATTCTTTTTACTCCTAGCTCATGGCCATATTGTACCACCTTGTTTAATAGTGCTGTACCTAAGCCACTACCACGCATTTGTTCCGTTACAATTAAATCTTCTAAATGAAGTACGGTGCCTTTCCATGTAGAATATCTAGGATATACCAATGCCGAACCAACGATAACCCCTTGTTTGTCTGCCACAAAACAATGAAACTTTTTTGCCGGACCAAAACCATCTGAAACCAAATCTTCCACCGTGATTTCCACGGCATCATCTTCCTTTTCGAAGACAGCTAGTTCTTTTGTTAGTCCTAGCACTTGAGACATGTCTGTTTCTAACGCTTCTCTAATTATATAGCTCATATTGTTACAAATAAAACACGAAGTTATAAATTTAAGAAATGTAAAAATGACGAAAACGTTATAGTTTAACAAAATAATCGATATTTGTGGTCTTAATACAACCTTTTCCTAATGACCAAAAAAAATCAGACGCTTGGAGAGTTTATTATAGAAAACCAATCTTCTTTTAAGTATTCTTCCGGTGAACTTTCCAAACTTATTAATGCAATCCGTTTAGCTGCGAAAGTGGTAAACCATGAAGTAAATAAGGCTGGATTAGTTGATATTTTGGGTGATGCGGGTGATACTAATATACAAGGCGAGGAGCAAAAGAAATTAGATGTCTTTGCCAACGAAAAGTTTATTTCTACCCTAAAAAACAGAGAAATTGTTTGTGGAATTGCCTCAGAAGAGGAGGATAGTTTTATCACTATCAATAGTAACGACAACAATCATCAGAACAAATATGTAGTGCTGATAGATCCGTTGGATGGCTCATCTAATGTAGATGTAAACGTATCGGTCGGAACTATATTTTCAATTTATAGACGCGTTACTCCAGTTGGTACACCAGTAACTTTAGAAGATTTTCTTCAACCAGGAAACCAACAAGTAGCAGCGGGATATGTGGTTTATGGAACGTCTACCATGTTAGTCTACACCACTGGTGATGGCGTAAACGGTTTCACCTTGAACCCGGCTTTGGGAACCTTTTACTTATCGCATCCCAATATGCAATTTCCCGAAACAGGGAAAATTTATTCGGTCAATGAAGGTAACTATGTTCACTTTCACCAAGGTGTAAAAGATTATATTAAATATTGCCAGATGGAAGATGGTGATAGACCTTATACCTCCAGATATATTGGGTCTTTGGTATCGGATTTCCATAGAAACATGATTAAAGGAGGAATCTACATGTATCCTAAAAGCAGCGTAACCGAGAGCGGGAAACTTCGTTTGCTTTATGAGTGTAATCCTATGGCTTTTATAGCAGAACAAGCAAATGGATTGGCCGTAGGAGGAAAAACACGGATTATGGATATACTACCAACAGAACTGCACCAAAGGGTTCCTTTCTTTTGCGGAAGTCCTAGGATGGTAGAAAAACTGCAGGAATTCCTTAATAAGTACCATTAAAAAAAGGGAGGCAATTGCCTCCCTTTTTTGTATTACTTTTTCGCTTCGCTAGTGCTTTAATAGGTATAAATAATCATCAAAATCTATTTTACCACTAAATATAGCGATAGAACGTGCTATTACTTTATTGGCACTATCTCCAGAAAATCCAAGACCTATAGCGTACTTTTTAAGCAATATCATTTCTTCATCGTCTATAATATGATCTGCAAAAACAATTCTAAAAAGATCGTATAAACGTTCCAACCTTTTTTCAGAATTCACAGGTGGCTCTATAGGAAATTTGTTATCAGGATTCATTACCTGCTTATACTCTTTTTCTGAAATTTCCAGTTTCCGAGCAAAATTATCCAACATCGTTTTCTCCTCCTCACTTATTGTTCCATCAGAAGCAGCCAAAGTTGCCATAGCAGCAAAATGTGCCACGTTCTTTCTGTGTTCAGAGTTTCCGTACAAATCTATAAATGACATAATTTATTTTTATTTAAAGACAAATATAAATTTTTTACAATTCATAGTTTACATGATAGAGAACTTTGTTTTGCTAGCTAATTTGTAATTTCACAGAGCTATGAACAAACCTCTTTTAGAATTTACGAACAAAGGTATTTATTGTGCTGCCGCGAAGGTTTACTTAGATCCTTGGAAACCGGTGCAGAAGGCGATTATTTCTCACGGTCATGCAGACCACAGTCGTTGCGGGCATAAACAATATATCACTCATCATAGAAACGTGCCCATCATTTCCCACCGGTTGGGAGACATTCAAGTTACAGGAAAGGAATGGGGAGAGACCTTCAGCATCAACAATGTAAAATTTAGCCTGCATCCTGCGGGACACATCATTGGTTCGTCCCAAATTAGGGTAGAACACAAAGGGGAAGTATGGGTGTTCACAGGAGATTATAAAACCGAGAACGATGGTATTTCCACACCATACGAATCTGTTAAGTGCCATACCTTTATAACAGAATGCACTTTTGGCTTACCTGCTTTTTCTTGGACGCCACAGAAAGAAGTTTTAAACAATATTAACCAATGGTGGAGCGAAAATAAAGCAGAGGGAAAAACTTCGATACTTTTTGGCTATAGCTTGGGAAAGGCACAACGTCTCCTAAAATATCTGGATACCGATATCGGTATAATATACACCCACGGTGCCATTGAAAAAATGACGGAAGTCTTGCGTCCTTTGGTCAATTTCCCCGAAACAACCCTGATTACGCGTGATACTAAAAAAACGGAACTGTTAGGTAATATCGTGCTAGCACCACCAAGTACACATGGTTCTACTTGGATACGGAAAATGGTCCCTTATGTAACAGCTTCTGCGAGCGGATGGATGGCGTTTAGGGGCGCAAGAAGACGGCGGGCCATCGACAAAGGCTTTGTGTTGAGCGATCATTGCGATTGGGAAGGATTACTTAAAAGTATTGAGGCCACCGGAGCTGAGAAAATCATCTGCACCCACGGATATACAGATATTTTTTCACGTTACTTGCGCGAGCAAGGTTATGATGCGAGAACAGAAAGCACACAATATGGGGAAGAAGAAAATCAAGTAGCAGTCGAGGAAACTACGAAAAACATAGTGTTATCATGAAAGATTTCGCACTACTCATAAAAACCTTGGACAGCACAAACAAAACGACATTAAAAGTTGCTGCTTTGACCGATTATTTTATGAAGGCCAGTGCTACCGACAAGGTATGGACCATTGCTATTCTTTCCCACCGTAGACCTCCAAGACCTGTCAATACTACCTTGCTAAGGGAATGGGCTTCGGAACTGGTAAATATTCCCCTATGGCTTTTTGAAGAAAGCTACCACATAGTTGGTGATCTGGCAGAAACCATTGCTTTGGTAGTTCCCGCAACTACATCTACAACCACAAAAACATTGACACAATTCTTGGAGGAGATGATTGCCCTTAAAAAGAAGTCAGACGAGGATAAAAAAAACTATCTACTTGGTAATTGGAAGGTACTAGACTATTATGAACGTTTCGTCTTTACCAAACTGATTACCGGAGGTTTCCGGATTGGGGTAAGTCAAAAGTTAATGACACGTGCCTTATCACAAGCAACAGAAATTGACGAGGATATTCTTGCATATAAATTGATGGGTAACTGGGACCCGAATTCCATTACTTTTCAGGAACTGATTTTAGAAGAAAACGAGAGTGACTACTTATCCAAACCCTATCCTTTTTATTTAGCCTATGCCATTGAGGGAGAAGTAAATGAACTAGGAGAAATACAAGACTGGTTTGTGGAACATAAATGGGATGGTATACGTTCACAGGTTATTCTTAGAAATGATGAAATCTTTGTCTGGAGCCGAGGAGAGGAACTAGTGACGGACAAGTATCCAGAGTTTCAATCTTTTGTAGGGGTTATTCCAAACGGAACAGTACTGGATGGGGAAATTTTACCCTTTCCAGATAATGAAATAGGAACCTTTAATGACCTTCAAACTAGAATAGGCCGAAAAATAGTTTCGAAAGCACTCCTAGCTAAAGTGCCTGTAATTCTAAAAGCCTATGATTTGTTAGAATGGGAAGGTAAAAATGTTCGTCAGTTGCCATTTATAGAACGAAGGGAGTTATTGGAAAAGTTATATGCTGATGTATGTCAATCTGAGCATAGTAAAAGCGACCTACCCTTTCATCTCTCCGAGACTATGCACTTTGATTCGTGGTTCTCAGTAGCGGAAGAACGCTCAAGATCTAGGGAAATGAGAAGTGAAGGACTAATGCTTAAAAGAAAAGACTCCCCGTATCTCGTAGGAAGGAAAAAAGGCGATTGGTGGAAATGGAAAGTAGACCCCTTAACGATTGATGCCGTGCTTACCTATGCCATGCGAGGTCATGGGAGAAGAAGTAACTTATTTACAGATTACACCTTCGGATTGTGGCAAGAAAATGAAGCAGGTGAAAAAGAATTAGTCACTTTTGCCAAGGCCTATTCCGGACTTACAGATGCCGAGTTACGTAAAGTGGACAACTGGATAAAGAAAAATACGCTAGAACGCTTTGGCCCTGTCCGTAGTGTTACTCCGTACCATGTTTTTGAAATTGCTTTTGAAGGTATCGCCATCTCCAAACGTCATAAAAGCGGCATTGCCACTAGGTTTCCAAGGATTTTACGATGGCGGCAAGACAAAACAATTCATGAAGCCAATAGTCTAGCAGATTTGAAAGCGCAAATTCCTAATTAGTCTATGACTAGAAACGAACTTTATAACATAGCTCAAAACTGGTTCTTGGAACAGGATTGGAAGCCCTTTAAATTCCAAAAAGATACCTGGACGGCATTTTTACAAGGTAAGCACGGACTACTAAACGCTCCAACAGGTAGCGGTAAAACCTACGCGCTTTGGTTTCCTGTTGTACTCAATTATATAAAACATAATCCTGATTATAAAACCAAACATAAGAAAGGGCTGAAGGCTATTTGGATTACGCCCTTACGTGCCTTATCTAACGAAATAAAACAATCCGCAGAGCGCATTACCCAAGATTTGGGTACACAAATGACCGTTGGTGTACGGACGGGAGACACGACAGCAAAGGAACGATCCCAGCAGAAAAGAACGATGCCGGATTTGTTGATAACGACACCGGAGAGTCTTCAATTGTTACTGTCTTCTAAAGGGTACGAGAAGGTGTTCAAAGATTGTACAGCTATAGTAGTAGATGAGTGGCATGAACTTTTAGGAACGAAAAGAGGTGTACAGATGGAACTGGGCCTTTCTCGCTTAAAAACGATAAGTAAAGACTTACGCATTTGGGGAATTTCAGCAACTATAGGTAATTTAGAACAAGGTAGGGAAGTGTTATTAGGACCGGATGCAAAAGCACTTCAAAATTCAGTCTTAATAAAGGCAAAACTTAATAAGAAAATAACGGTAAAGAGTATTATTCCTAAGGAGATGGAAACCTTTCCTTGGCGTGGTCATTTGGGACTTAAACTACTGGAAGATATAGTGCCCATTATTAATAAAAGTAAAACGACCTTACTCTTTACAAACACGCGCAGCCAATGCGAAATTTGGTTTCAGAAAATACTAGAGAAACACCCCGAATATGCGGGAGAGTTTGCCATGCACCATGGAAGTGTAAATAAGGAAACCCGACTTTGGGTAGAACAGGCCATACGTAACGAAAGCCTAAAAGCTGTGGTTTGTACTTCAAGCTTAGATTTGGGCGTAGATTTTGCCCCGGTAGAGACGGTTATTCAGATTGGCGGACCCAAAGGCGTAGCCCGTTTTCTGCAACGTGCAGGACGAAGTGGCCATAGTCCGGGAAAAGAAAGTGTCATTTATTTTCTACCCACACATGCTATGGAACTCATTGAGGCCTCCGCAATGCAACAAGCGGTAAAGCATGAAGCAGTCGAAGATCGTATTCCGTACTTAAATAGCTTTGATGTGCTCTTACAATACCTTACCACTTTGGCAGTATCCGACGGATTTTATCCGGATCAAATCTACCAAGAGATAAAGCAGACGTTTTGCTACCAAGGTATATCGGAAGCACAGTGGCAATGGCTACTTAACTTTTTGGTCATGGGCAGCCAGAGCCTACAATCTTATGACGAATATAAAAAGGTAGACGTAGAAGACGATGGCAGGTTTAAAGTGAATAATCGCGGTATTGCCATGCGACATCGGTTTCAGATTGGAACTATTGTAGGCGATGCTAATATTGTAGTCAAGTATCAAAAGGGTGGCTATATTGGATCTATAGAAGAGTTTTTTATTTCTAAATTAACGCAAGGGGATGTGTTTACGTTTGCTGGTAAAAATCTTGAGTTTATACGTGTAAAAGGAATGCAAGCACATGTAAAAAATTCTACTAAACGCACCAATAAAGTGCCTAGTTGGATGGGTGGGCGACTTAGTTTTTCTGCACAGATGTCAGAATTATTGCGACAAGAATTGTATACGGCCGAGCTGGAAACGAGTCAGCAATCCAAAGAAATCCAATCCTTGGCTCCTATGTTTAAAAAGCAACGAGAAGAGAGCATGGTGCCTAAACCCAACGAATTTCTAATTGAAACCTTTAAAACAAGAGACGGGTATCACCATATTTTTTATCCTTTTGAAGGTCGCGGTGTACATGAGGCGATGAGCAGTATCTTAGCCTATCGTATTAGCCTGTTGATTCCTATTACCTGTTCCTTAGCCTATAATGACTATGGTTTTGAGCTGTTGTCAGACAAACAGATAGATATTCAGGAGGTCTTGGACAACAATCTTTTAACAACGGAATTTATGCTGTCAGACCTTCAGAAAAGTTTAAATTCTAATGAAATGGCAAGGCGAAAATTTAGAGATATCGCTGTGATAAGCGGCATGGTATTTACAGGGTATCCGAACAAGGGCATCAAGATGAAGCACTTGCAAAGTAGCTCCCAGCTGTTGTTCGATGTTTTTAAGGATTTTGAGGCAGATAACTTATTGTACCTACAAGCTTATAGTGAAACGTTTGAGCATCAATTAGAGGAAGGTAGGCTTCGGATGGCATTGGAGCGAATTGCATCACAAGAAATAGTTTGGAAGAAATGCACCAAACCCACGCCTTTTTCCTTTCCGATTATTACAGACAGGTTACGGGAAAAATTATCAAGCGAAAAATTGGCAGACCGTATCAAAAGAATGACGGCAATTTTAATGAAATAAGTAATTTTAACCCATGACCGAATCTATCCAAATCGACAATCAAAATTTTATAATGCATGCATCTGGTGTGTTTTTCTGGGAAGAACGTTCCATGCTGCTGATTAGTGATGTTCATTTGGGCAAGGTTTCCCATTTTAGAAAATTCGGAGCTGCGGTACCGCAACAGGCTGTGAAAAAGAATTTTGAAAGCATGAATACGGCTATCCAATATTTCAACACTAAAACGATTGTATTTATGGGAGACTTGTTTCACTCTTCTCTGAATAAAGAATGGGGACTTTTCGAGATATGGGTCACAGAACAGTCTTCCCGCCTCATTTTAGTGAGTGGTAATCATGATATTATATCCCCTTTAAAATATGAGGAATTAGGAATACAGGTAGTGGAAGAACTTATTTTAGATAATTTCCTTCTTACCCATCATCCAGAGGAACGCGATGGCTTCTTTAATATTTGCGGACATATTCACCCAGCCATAAAACTAACAGGACTCGGTAGACAAACAGTCCGACTTGCGTGTTTTTATAAGTCGCCCATACAACTGATTTTACCAGCATTTGGGGAGTTTACGGGTACGTATACATTACAGGCTAAAAAAGACTGTGAAGTTTTCGCCTTATTAGGCGATGCCGTCTTACCAGTTACCCTTACAGAGTCAAAAAGAAAAGGACGTTCAGCTAAGCGCTGATTATTTAAACGGATAGCGTTCGTGATAATCATACCCATTAGCTACTTTTGAAAAAAAAGCACTATGAAAAAGACACTGGCCCTCTTAAACTTGTTATCTGTCATCTTGGTGATTGCGGTAAATTATATTTCTCAAGCACTAAGACTTAATGATACAACTATTGGTGAAATAAGTCGGGAATACGACAACCTGTTTACACCGGCCAGCTATGCTTTTGCTATTTGGGGTATTATCTTCCTAGGTCTTTTAGCCTATGGAAGTTTTCAGGTTAGACGAGCCTTTTTCAGCAATAAACCAAGTGAATTCATTTCACAGACGGGCTATTGGTTTGTCTTGACTAATATATTAAACTCCCTTTGGGTGATTGCTTTCGTCTATGACTATACGGGTCTTTCCGTACTGATTATGTTAGGCATTCTCTTTTCGCTTATAAAAATCATCCGGGACACTAATATGGAACGTTGGGATGCACCCAAAAGCACGATTGCTTTTGTTTGGTGGCCCATTTGTCTCTATAGTGGGTGGATATCCGTGGCAACCATCGCCAACATATCGGCCTATTTAACAAAAATTGGATGGGTAGGTGGTCCATTTTCCGAAATATGTTGGACAATAGTAATGATCGTGATTGCAACAATTCTGAATCTTATCATGATTTGGAAACGCAATATGCGAGAATTTGCTGCGGTGGGTGTTTGGGCACTCTTTGCCATATTCATACGCCATAAAGACAGCTTAGAAATCATTGCATATACTGCTCTTGGCGGCAGCATTTTTATATTAGCCTATATGGCGTGGCATGGTTTTCAGAATAGAAAAACGAATCCTTTTGTTAATAAGGTCTTATAACCATAGTGCTATTTTATGCCCAATCCTTGGGAGAAAGCTAATCTAGAAACTATCTTTGCAGGCCAATACCACATTTTTTGTCAAAATTGACCATTCCCGAATTATTTTCAACAGCTCCTAACGTACAGGAACTTCAAAGGACTATTGCCAAATCCGAAATAGCTCACCCAATACATGTACAACTAAAAGGTTTGGTAGGCTCCTCACTTTCCTTTGTTTTGGCTGAAGCATTCAAGAAAGCTGACGCGCCATTTTTACTGATTTTTAATGACAAGGAAGAGGCGGCGTATTACCTAAACGACCTTGAGCTGATTATTGGAGAAAAAGATGTCCTTTTCTATCCTGGTAGTTATCGGAGACCTTATCAAATTGAAGAGACAAACAATGCAAACGTGCTTTTGCGCGCCGAGGTGCTTAACCGTATCAATTCGCGAAAGAAACCTGCTGTGGTAGTTACCTATCCAGATGCTTTGTTCGAAAAGGTGGTGACTCGGAAAGAACTAGACAAAAACACTCTTAAAATTCAGCTAGAGGATACCCTTTCGCTAGATTTTTTGAACGAAGTGCTTTTTGAATACAAGTTTAAACGTGTTGATTTTGTTACCGAACCTGGAGAATTTTCCGTCCGTGGTGGTATTGTAGATGTATTTTCTTTTTCCCATGATGAACCTTACCGATTAGAATTTTTTGGTGATGAGGTAGATAGTATCCGCACCTTTGATGTAGAAACACAATTGTCCACGGAAAAGGTTAAAAAGATTACTATTGTACCCAATGTGGCCAATAAGTTTTTAACAGAGAAACGAGAGAGCTTTTTAGGGTACATCTCCGATAAGACAATCGTATTTTCAAAAAATACAAGCTTACTATACGCACGTTTAGACGACTTTTACGAAAAGGCTCAGGAAGCTTTTACGAAACTATCCGAAGACATAAAGCATATAGAACCAGTTGAGCTTTTCCTTAATGGTGCCACATTTAAAAAACAACTTAAGCAGTTTGGAGTAATCTCTTTGGGTGGTACTAGTACTGAGGGTGCTGCCAATACCAAAGAGATTACTTTCGAAACAACGCCACAACCCTCGTTCAATAAGAAGTTTGATTTATTAATACAGAATCTTAAGGAGTTCCATTCCGTAGGATTTGAAAATTATATCTGTTGTGCTACGGAACAGCAGGCAAGGCGTTTTAACGATATCTTCGAAGAAATATCGGAAAAGGTCCATTACAAAACCATCGTCTTTCCACTACACCAAGGTTTTATAGCCAAAGACCTAAAACTGGTCTGCTATACGGATCATCAAATCTTTGAGCGTTACCATAAATTTCACCTTAAAAATGGCTACGCCAAGAAGCAGGCCATTACACTCAAGGAGCTCAACAAACTTGAAATAGGTGACTATGTAACCCACATAGATCATGGTATTGGTAAGTTTGGTGGGCTACAGAAGATTGATGTTGAAGGTAAAAAGCAGGAAGCCATAAAACTAATGTATGGTGAACGCGATATTTTATACGTCAGCATTCATTCTCTTCATAAAATTTCTAAATTTAGTGGAAAGGATGGAGCACCGCCTAAGATCTATAAATTGGGTTCAGGAGCTTGGAAAAAAGTAAAGGACAAGACTAAATCTCGTGTTAAGAAAATCGCCTATAATCTTATTAAACTGTATGCAAAAAGACGCTTAGAAAAAGGATTTCAGTACGATCCGGATAGCTACCTACAAAATGAGCTAGAAGCGTCTTTTATTTATGAGGACACACCAGATCAAGGTACGGCAACGGCCGATATTAAAAAGGATATGGAGAGTGAACGTCCTATGGATCGCCTCATTTGCGGAGATGTAGGTTTTGGAAAAACAGAAGTTGCCATACGTGCAGCTTTCAAGGCTGTGGATAACGGCAAACAAGTAGCTGTTCTGGTACCTACTACTATTCTGGCTTTTCAACACCATAGAACTTTTACTGAGCGTTTAAAAGAAATGCCAGTAACCGTAGATTATCTGAACCGTTTCAGAACAACGAAAGAACGCAAGGAAACGCTGGAAAGACTTGAGGCTGGAAAAGTAGATATTATTATCGGCACACATCAACTGGTAAATAAAAAAGTCATATTTAAGGATTTAGGACTGCTTATTGTTGATGAAGAGCAAAAATTTGGAGTTGCGGTCAAGGATAAATTAAAGTCCATTAAGGAGAATGTAGATGTACTGACCCTTACGGCAACCCCTATTCCTAGGACCTTACAGTTTAGTCTTATGGCTGCCCGTGATTTATCGGTTATTACGACACCGCCACCTAATAGATACCCGATTGAAAGTAATGTAATCAGTTTCAACGAAGAAACGATTAGAGATGCCATTGCCTACGAAATTGAACGTGGTGGGCAGGTCTTCTTTATCCATAACCGGATTGAAAATATTAAAGAAGTAGCCGGCATGATTCAACGCTTGGTACCCGATGCTAAAGTGGGTATTGGCCATGGCCAGATGGAAGGTAAAAAACTGGAAACCTTGATGCTCAGTTTTATTAATGGAGAGTTTGACGTTCTCGTTTCTACCACCATCGTAGAAAGTGGTTTGGATGTAACGAATGCGAATACCATTTTTATCAACAATGCCAATAATTTTGGCTTGAGTGATCTTCACCAAATGCGCGGTCGTGTGGGCCGAAGTAATAAAAAGGCATTTTGTTATTTTATCACTCCGCCCTATGAATCAATGACCAACGATGCGCGCAAACGTATTGAAGCTTTAGAGCAATTTTCGGAATTGGGAAGTGGCTTTAATATAGCCATGAAGGATTTGGAGATACGTGGTGCGGGAGACCTGCTAGGAGGTGAGCAGAGTGGTTTTATAAATGATATTGGATTTGAAACCTACCAGAAAATATTAGCCGAGGCTATTGACGAACTTAAAGAGAATGAATTCAAAGACCTCTACGAAGAAGTAGAAGGTAGTAAAGAAAAAGTGTTTGTAAAAGAAACACAAATAGATTCAGATTTTGAGTTACTATTCCCGGACGCATATATAAATAATATCACAGAACGACTCAATCTATATACCGAGCTCAACCAAGTAGCTACTGAAGAGGAACTTAAAAAGTTTGAATCCCAATTGGTAGATCGCTTTGGCGAGCTTCCCTCCCAAGCGGATGATTTATTGAACTCTGTTCGCATAAAATGGATTGCTAATAGCATCGGTATTGAAAAAATTATAATGAAACAAGGGAAGTTGATAGGTTACTTTATAGCCGATCAACAATCTGAATTCTATCAGACGGCTGCTTTCACAAAAGTGTTGAAGTACGTGCAGAGTAATCCACAACGCTGTACCATGAAAGAAAAGAAAACACGCAACGGCCTACGATTGTTATTGGTTTTTGATGGAATTAGAAGTGTGGATAGGGCGTATTTAGCGTTGCAGCCTTTGAAAATTGAGAAGGCAAAAATTGAAAAAGTCTAAATTAATATCTTTCGAACTACGAACACAAAACCTTGTAAAACTCTATGTCTAGGGTAATGCCGTGCTAATGTCGGGTCAAATTTCGTAAAGTTTGTTGGTTTCGTTTTATCTTGAGCGTAACATTGCGGAACACTTTAATATTCGAACATCATGCAACAACCAGAATTAGGCAACAAGATTACCGAGTTACGCAAGCAGAAAGGACTTACCCAAGAGGAACTGGTGGAGCGCTGCAACATCAATGTGCGCACCTTACAACGCATAGAAAGCGGCGAAGTTTCGCCAAGAAGCTATACCATAAAGACCATCTTATCTGCGCTAAATCATGAGTTTGAGGAACTATATAGCAAGGATGAAGAAAGGCTGGAAAATGAGATAATTCTAGGTTCTGCGAGTGAAGCCAAGTCGGTTCGTTTTTTGCTAGGTATGGCTTGCGTCTTTGGAATTATCTATTTGATTTTAGGTCCCTTTGAAGCTTTTGCAGATTATTTTAGGTTTGGTGAAGACGAATTAATCTTTGGTGTTGCCGGACATATTCTAATAAAAGTATTGGCATACATCAGTTATGGACTCTTTGTTTACGGTTTCTTGATTGTAGGGAAGCTGTTTCAAAACTACCTAATGAAAATTGCTTCGGTACTTATCATTTCTGTACTCTTCCTTTTTTATACCTATGACATCGTATCCCTGTTTTATGAAGTTTTATTTCCAATTGAAGGAATTGTAATTGCAACTTCCATAATTATGGGGACCTTAGGCGTGCTATTTGGAATTTCCATTATCAAATCTGCCAAGAGATGGGGCGTAATGGGTTATGTTGCCGGAGCTTTTGAAATTTTTACAGCTATTTGTTTCCTTACGGTGTTATTAGTATTGGTGGGCCTATTTACCCAGTTTCCTACCGTAATTTTAGAAGTGATACTCCTCGTTAAGATTAGGCAAATGGTAAAAGAGTAGAGAATACTTAATATGTTACTTGAGGCAGCTTTGTTAATTAACATATGCATTACCACGGTCAATCTTTTTGCGTTTATCTTGCCGTTAATTAACTAACATACAACACAAATGGAGCTTAACCTTGTTGAGAAATTAGCTATTGTAAAAATGATTTATTCAATGGTACATGCAGATGGTTTTGTGCACAGCGGAGAAATCAACGAAGTAAGTAAGCTAATGAAGGTAATTGATTTTGATAGTAATCAGATTCAGTTTGCTAAAATATTGAAGAGGAACAGTGTATCGCCATTTTACAAAATATGACCGATGCTAAAAAGAAAGGATTGGCTAAGATTCTTGAAGATGTGGCAAAATCCGATGGGTTCGTGCACGAAAAAGAGACAGAACTTCTAAATAGTATTTTCTCATGAATAGAAGTGTAGGCTAGTTTTGTATAATAATTTAGCATTCAGCACTTTATTGATTTCTGTATTTGGTGCTTTTATCCCATAAAATCGGAATGATTTATTGGTATCCCCAAAGCGTACACCCAAATCTTATTAGGTAGGAGTTTTTATCAAAATGAGGCTATATAGCTTACTTATGATAATCTTCTTCGCAATTTAAAGTCAACTTTTTAGAAATAGTATTTCGGGAAAGGGATGTATTAATTGAACTTCATTTGCTGCCTAAGAGTTCTTATATTTGGTCACTTCGTATAAAAACGGTTCAATATTTGGTTTAGACATCCTATGAAAACAAGGTTTATAATTCTTTTCACCCTTTTATATTGCTTAACTGGCGTAGCCCAACATTCCATATCTGGTAACTTTACGCCTGGAAAAGATTTTAAATGGCTTATTGCATATCAACTAACACCAGGAAGTCAGCGGTATATTGCCGATACGGCAGTTAAAGAAGGCTATTTCAATCTAGAATTACCTGCAGACGCATCATTGGGTATGTATAGGTTAGTGTATGCGGTACCACAAGATGATTTTTATATTGATGTAATCTATAACGGGCAAGAAGATATTGAGTTTAATTTTAATCTTGAAAATGGTATTAGCTTTATAACATCTGAGGAAAATAAGACCTACTCCAATTACCTTTCCGAAATTACAGGACTTGAACAACAGCTAGCGGATTTTTACCAATCTGGTACCAGCTCCAAAAAGGAATATTGGGAGATAACAAAAAATTTATCCGAAGTGCAAACCAAGTTTGAGGCTAAGGGGACAAATACTTTGGTGTATCAATTTATTAAAGCCAATACCCCTTATATACCTGAAAACTATGAAGATTTTGATATCTTTTTTAGTAATAAAAAGAAGGTGTATTTTGATCATTTGGATTTCAATAGTAGGTTTTTGCAATCTTCTGGATTTTTAACAGAAGCCCTTTCTAACTATGTTTTTTCTGCACTGCCACTTGATGTAACAACCAATGAAGCTATGCAAAGTGCAATTTTAAGTAATGTAGTCGAAGTATCAGCAAAACTTAAGGATACACCAATACCCTTTAAGGTAGCTATTTTCCAAGAATTATGGAAAACAGCGAATACGAATTTGTTGTACCATATTTCAGATACCATTTTTGACACTTATTTAAATGATTTGGCAGGCCAAAATGGGGATCAGGCTTTGATTGACGAAATAGAGCTTACATCACGTTTAAGAATCGGAGCGCTTTCCCCAGAAATCACATGGACCCAAGATAATAAAACCAATACCCTTTATGGTCTGGAAGGAGTAGACCATTATGTACTGGTATTCTGGAGCAGTACGTGTTCCCATTGTTTAAAGGAGCTGCCTATACTACATAAGGAGTTGATGGACTATGAAAATATTAAGGTAGTAGCTGTAGGCTTAGAGAATGATGACATGAACTGGAAACAGGAAATAGTAAACCTACCTAGTTTTGAGCATGCCATAGCTTTAGGGAAATGGGAAAGTGATTACGCTCAACTTTTTGGGATTAAACAAACGCCTACCTATTTTATTTTGGATAAGGACAAACGTTTTCTTGCGAATCCTGAGGATGATAAGGAGGTGGTTTCGTTTTTGAACAAGGAATAAAATGGGTTAAAGCATCTTAAGATCTTTAATAGTCTTAAAGGCAATATCTACCTGTTCTTCGTTTACCAGTATAGTAAACTCATTGGTGGTAGAAATAACCTCGTAAAGTACAATGCCTTCCCAAGCCAAACGTTGGAATATAAAGTAGTAGATGCCAGGTACAGAGACATTTTCTGCAGGAAGTTTTACTGTAATAGAAGAGAGTTCCTCCGCTTTCTGTGTACACCGTTCGTCTGCAAACAGCTGCTCTACCTTGGCATCCATTACATTGCTGATTACGATATTGATTTCGTTCACACCTCGGGATGAGGTGTAAAAAACATCTTGTTTATTATTTACCTCCTCTAAAAGCTTCGCTTGGTGCACTAAAATGGTGTCCGATGCCAAAAAGGTGTAGTCAGTCAAAGAAGACCTTACAGTGATTTCCCCAATATTTTTTAAGACTTTAATGATTTTATGGGTAGCTCTGAATTCCAAATCGTCCGACAGCCGTTTAAGCGCCATTACAATAGCTCCGTTTCGGATGTCCTTCCCTAATTCTTCTTCTATTTCGGGCTTTACAATTCTAGAAAGCGATGTTAGGTTGATGATTCCTTGTGCTAAAGCACTTTGGAGAAATGGTTTTTTCTTAATATACTGTTCTACTACAGAAGAAATGGTTTTCATAATGGCTTGGTTGTTTGCAAATATAACAACTTGTTACAAATAAAACAATATGTTGTGTAATTTAATACTATAATGGTAGTAGAGTTCAAAAATGGTAAAAAGCGTTTTCTAGATGTTCGATTTCGAAACGGTTCTTATTTTTAAGGATAGTAATAATATCGAAACGTACTTCTACATCTAAATCGGCACTTAAAATATAATTATCAGCTGCCATTACTAGTAGTTTGATTTTTTTTTTGGTTACGGTTTCCGCAATGTTTTCGATGTAATCTGACCTTCTAGAACGCACTTCTACAATAGCTACTATTTTATCTTTTTTGGCAATAATATCAATTTCGGCTTTTAAGTATCTATAATTTCTATAGGATATGGTATAGCCTTTTTTTAGCAGAAAATCTGCTGCAATCTGTTCACCTTCCTTACCAAATTCATTATGTTTTCCCATAAAATCGTATCAAAAACTGTATTTCATCGAAAATATAAGGTGTTCAGCGACTATTTTCGATTTTAGAATGTACATTCGATTGTCAGTTAACGAAAATAACAGGTTTAGCGTACTAAGCCAAATTTCGCAACGTTAGATAAGAGCCCCAACTCTATGAACGTAATTTACTAAGGCCTTTTTAAGACTATGGAATATTTCATTAATTGTAATACTTCTACTCTTGCGCCCTACACGGCACCTCTAGATCAAGCTCGTGCTTTGCACTTATACAGGAGGTTAGGATTTAGCGCAACTGTAGAAACTATTCAACAGGCGGTTGGTCAAAACGTAGGTACCCTTGTGGACACCCTAGTAGACCAAGCCTTAAATATACCTGTACTACCGCCACCAGTTTGGGCAGATTGGACAAATGCCAATTATCCCGAGGATGGCGATGCAAGAAGACAGCTAAGAAACCAACAACGCGGCCAGTTTCGATTGGATTATGCGAATGGTTTATTAAAGAACAATCTTAGGGATCGGTTAAGCTTTTTTTGGAGCAACCATTTCGTTACTGAAGTAGATGTCTACGATTGTAATTCATTCCTTTATTATTATATCAACTGTCTCCAGCGAAATTCGCTTGGTAATTTTAAGACTTTTGTTAGCGAAATTGGACTTACAAGCGCCATGTTGTATTATTTAGACGGTGTGTTCAATAACGGTAATAATCCTAATGAAAACTATGCTCGTGAACTTTATGAGTTATTTACCTTAGGAGAAGGACAGGGATATACCGAAGAAGATGTCATTGAAACGGCTAGAGCCCTCACCGGTTATGTAGAACGTGGAGAAGTTGGCTGTACGCAGGTAACATATAGAGCGGACCGGCACGATGAAGGTGCTAAGACTATTTTGGGACAGACCGGAAATTGGGGTTATGATGATGTAATCGACATCCTTTTCACTGAACGGGCGGATCAAATTGCGTTTTTTATCTCAAAGAAACTATACAAGTTTTTTGTGCACCCAGACGCTCTGGCAGCCGAGGCGGAGTCTATACTCAATGGTATGGCAGCAACCATGGTCGATAATGATTTTGAATTAGCCCCAGTACTGAGACAGCTCTTTAAAAGTCAGCACTTCTTTGATGATGAAGCCATAGGCGCCATTATTAAAAGTCCGTTTGACTTATATTTTAATACCCTAAATGAAACTGATTTCGCGTATACGGATACGAACATTAGCGAAATGGCAAATTACAGTAGACTCTTAAGTCAGGAGTTATTTGAACCCTTTGACGTTGCCGGGTGGCAAAGAGACAGACAGTGGATTAACAATAATTTTATAATTGGAAGATGGCTCACCATGGAGAGCATCTTTGAGGTCTTCTACCAACAGGATAACGAACAGTTTAGAAGTTTGGGTCTATCCATTGCAGGTAATGTAGGGTTAACTACGTACAATCCTGATGTTGTCGCTAGATTGATTATTGATTTTATTCTCCCAAAAGGTCTTTTAGACGAAGGAGAGTATGAAAAAGCATTCGCTATTTTTAGGAGCGATGTTGAGGAAGTGTATTTTGAAGGAGGAAACCAGGAATCCTGGACCTTATTCGGTTGGCCTCAAGCCCCGTTCCAAGTATACCTTCTCTTACAGTATCTAGCAAGACAACCTGAATATCAATTAAAATAACACCTACTTCTATGTGCCATACACACCACACCCCTAATAAAGGGATACAACACGAGGGACACGATGACGAACACAAATACTGGAGCCGTCGTTCTTTTTTACAAGCATTGGGAATAGCCGGTTCCGGCTCCATGATGCTTGGTTCTAACATGCTAACTGCAAACGCACCA
>JBLICT010000002.1:0-49948 GCA_047632415.1 Maribacter sp. | reverse complement strand
TGTTTGTTCTTTGTTATAAAAATGGATTTCTTGGTATGCTCCCATAAGCGCGTCACTACCAATTGTAAAATTTAAAAGCCGTTTATAAAAATCTCGTAGTAAGGTCTCTTCTACCGTAAGCTGACCGCCATCGAATTTTTTATCGTTCACCCATCGTTGAAAACTGGGCACCCCAATATAATCAAAGATAGAAGTTCGTGATGGACTCCCAAAACCAGCTTTTTCAGCACCCGCTTCACCGACTTCCTGACCAAAATAAAGCATCGTAGGTGAAGTACTCAGCGTGGCCGAAACCACCATGGCAGGCATAGCAAGCTGTGCACTGCCAGCAAATTCTGGACTAGCGATACGCTGTTCGTCATGATTTTCCAGAAAATGAAGCATGTTGTGCTCTATGTCCTTTAATCTGTTTTGAACTACGGGAATATGATCTGTCCACCCGTGGCCTTGAATGATGTGTTTTATACTATCGTACAGCTCCACTTTATCGTAGAGGTAGTCCATTTTACCTTTGTGAATATATTCTCGGTATAAATCTGGATTATATACCTCAGCCAGTAAAAAAGCATCAGGATTTTTCATTTTGATACTGGAGTTCATGTAACTCCAAAACTCAACCGGCACCATTTCTGCCATATCGTATCGAAAACCATCTACACCCAAATTCATCCAATATAAAGCAATATCCTTAAACTTGTTCCATGAATCTGGAACCTCTTTATCCTTCCAAAACTTAAAATGAGCCTCAACGTCTTTTTCTAAAAACTCTTGAGGAAGTATATCAAAGTCTGCGGAACCATCTGGGCGCACGCCATAATTAATTTTAACGGTCTCATACCAATCGTTGTAATCGGGTTGCGCCAGTCTAGATCCGTTACCCGTCCATTTTGCAGGAACTTCGGTAAACTTGGAATCGACCAAGGTATCTTGTTCACCTCCCAATGGCACATATCCATCGCGCCACACCGGCACCTTAAAAGTACTTCCTGGGATGTAATAAAAATTATTATTTTTATGGTATACAGTGCTCTTATTATCATTTGCGCCAAAATCCGAAACTCCTTCAGGATTGGTCAATCCTTTATAACCACGTGCCACATGATTTGGAACGATATCAATAATGACCTTCATCCCTTTTGCATGGGTTCTTTTTATCAAAGCCTTAAACTCCTCCAACCTATTTTTTGGGTCTACCGCAAGATCTGGGTTTACATTATAGTAATCCTTTACTGCATAGGGCGAACCTGCCCTACCTTTTACGACATCAGGGTCATCGTTTGAGATGCCATATTCAGTATAGTCGTTAATTACTGCGTGATGCGGTACTCCCGTATACCAAATATGGGTAATGCCCAAATCCCTAATTTCTTCTAAAGCCTCGTTGGTGAAATCATTAAATTTCCCAACACCATTCTCATCAATAGCACCCCAAGGTTTATTGGTGGTATTCGTATTCCCAAATAAACGGGTAAACACTTGATAAACTACAATTTTTCTATCTTTACTCATGATATTGATAACCGGTTTTTTAGCCTTTTCTTCACATGAAAAACTGGCAAATACTACAAAGCACAAAAATAATATACATGCTTTTCGCGTCATCCTATTTTCACTATTAAACGATGATTATCTTTTCTGGCAATAGTGTAATGCGTTCCCCATTTACCCTTATAGACATTTCATTCGTACCGCTAAGTTCAAAACTTGTATTGTCCGGAGTTACAACAACCTTTATAATTCTATTTCTAAAATTAACCTTAAAGGAATAGGTCTTCCATTGGCTGGGAATTTGAGGTGTAAAAGATAGTTTATCATCCAACACTCGCATACCGCCAAAACCTTCCACAATACTCATCCAAGTGCCAGCCATAGAGGTAATATGTAACCCTTCCTCCACTTCTTTGTTGTAATCATCCAAATCTAATCTTGAGGTACGTAGATAAAATCGATACGCCTGTTCCATTCTGCCAAGCTTTGCAGCCTGTATGCTATGAACACAAGGCGATAAGGAAGATTCATGCACCGTAAAAGGTTCGTAGAAATCAAAATGCCGTTCCAACTCCTCCTTTGAAAAATGATCTTCAAACAGGTAAAAGCCTTGTAATACATCTGCTTGTTTAATATATGGAGAACGTAGAATCCTATCCCAACTCCATTTTTGGTTAATAGGGCGTTCGGTTTTTGGCAAATCTACCACCTTAATCATTTCCTTGTCCAAAAAACCATCTTGCTGCAAATACACTTGTTGCTTTTCTGAAAACGGGAAGTAAAGATTATCTGCTACATCTTTCCAGTGCTCACATTCGAGATCGGTCAACTTAGTCTTACCTATAATACGATTATAATCTTCCGAATAACCATCTTTCACCTTACCTAACTGCGCAAGGGTGTAATTGATGCACCACTTGGCCAGGTAATTGGTATACCAGTTGTTATTTACATTGTTTTCGTATTCATTAGGCCCTGTTACACCTAGCATCACATACTTACCTTTTTCTTCAGAAAAATTAACCCGCTGGTGCCAAAACCTTGAAATACCTATGAGTACTTCTAACCCCATTTCGGGAATGTAACTGTAATCGCCAGTATATCTGTAATAATTATATATGGCAAAAGCGATGGCTCCGTTCCTATGTATTTCCTCGAAGGTAATTTCCCACTCGTTGTGACATTCTTCGCCATTCATGGTTACCATGGGGTATAGCGCAGCACCATTAGAAAAACCTAATTTTTTAGCATTCTCTATCGCTTTTTCCAAGTGATTATAGCGATATTTCAATAACTTTCTCGCTACGGTATGATCCTTAGTAGCCATGTAAAAAGGAAGGCAATACGCTTCGGTATCCCAATAGGTACTTCCACCGTATTTTTCTCCTGTAAACCCTTTTGGACCTATGTTTAATCTGGAATCTGTTCCCAAATAGGTCTGATTCAGTTGAAATATATTGAAACGTATTCCCTGTTGCGCCTTTACATCTCCTTCTATGGTAATATCGCTCATTTGCCAGATATTGTTCCAAGCTTTTTTCTGCTTTTCCAATAACTCATCAAAACCTAATGCACCGGCTTTATCCAAAACTCTATTTGCTGCGTCCAACAAATCACCCGATTTATGGTTACGGGAAACGGTATAGCCGCCAAATTTTGTCAAGGTTACGGTTTCACCGGCTTTCACTTTCTGTTTAAAGGTAAAGGAAACGGTGGTTTCCGTTTCAGCACCTATACCTGAGGAAACGGACTCATCCTGATAATCCAAATACGCTTGCATATAGGTACAAGTTTCAAAATTAGTCTTCATCGTGTGTGCGGCAATAAATGCACGATTATCAGTAAAACTTACGTTGGTCGTATTCCAAAATTTATCGTCCCAATTACTGTCCTCATTTGTAATTCCACTATCCAAATAAGGTTCAAAAGTAATCTCGGCATCGGTAGTTAAAACTTTAAGCTTGTAGGAAATAGCACCCAATTCTTCCAAATCTAAGCTCAGAAAACGTACTGATTCTACTTGTACTTCTATTCCGTTGATAAGCGTTGCTGAAAAAGTTCTTTTATACCAACCTTCTTGCATATTCAATTCCCTACGGAAATTAGACACCTTTTTACATCTATTCAAATCCAGGGCCTCACCATTTACCGAAACACCTATCCCAATCCAATTGGGTGCGTTCAACACTTTGGCAAAATATTCCGGATACCCATTCTTCCACCAACCTACACGAGTTTTATCAGGATAGTACACGCCTGCAATGTAACTCCCTTGAAATGATTCTCCAGTATACATTTCCTCGAAATTGGCCCGTTGTCCCATGGCTCCATTTCCGATACTAAAAAGACTCTCCGAAGATTTAACACGGAACTTTTCAAAACCCTCTTCTATAATGGACCAATTGTCCGCTTTTATATAATCTTGATTCATGCTATTACTCTTTTGTTATAATCTCCCTATTGTGCTAAACCTATTTTAGCAAACCTTACTGCTGACAGAAAGGAAGAGAAACCTTTTTATTTTATTTTCTTTTTAATCCTTATTATAATCCGAAGTGGATTATAATCTTAGATGAGATATGGTATTTAGGTTAAGGCTTTGAGCCCATCCAAAAAACCTCTATCCATTTCTGTAAAATCATTGAAATTATACGTTGCTTCGGATAAAATTTGAGCATTTCCGATACCTATACTTATCATTCCTGCAGCATTAGCGGCTTCTATTCCCGCAACGGCATCTTCAAAAACAATACCATCTAGTGGGTTTACCCCTAATTTATTAGCGGCGATTAAGAAGACCTCTGGGTCAGGCTTGGCTTTTGTAACGTTATTCCCATCCACTATAGCATCAAAATAATGTAGAAGTCCCACCTTTTCCAAAATAGGTCTTGCGTTCTTACTAGCGGAACCTAATGCGATAGGACAATTCCGTTCCTTTAAGTAATCAAGAACCCTTGTAACATCAGGTAAAATTTCAGAAGCGTCCATATTTTCTATGTACTCCAAATAATCTACATTCTTATCTACCATCCACCTATCAAACTGTTCTTGGGTTGCGGTAACATCTCCAATATCCAATAAAATCCCCAAACACCGTTTTCTACTTACGCCTTTAAAAAGCTCGTTCTGGTCATGTGTAAACTCAAAACCCAATTCATTCGCTAGCTTTCTCCAAGCCAAATAATGGTATTTGGCGGTGTCTACAATAACACCGTCCAAATCGAAAATAAATCCAACTTTCCGCATCTATTCTAAAAAATTAATTGATTGTTGATTCCCTTCTGATAATAGTAGCAGCTATGACCTCAGTGATAAAAACTTCTTCTTCTTCGTCAAAATCATTTTCTATCTTTTCGATTAGTAACTTTGCCGCAACCTCTCCCATTTTATCGCCGTGTTGTGCCACGGTAGTTAATTTGGGCTCAGCGTATTTAGACAGTATCCCATCTGTAAAACCTATAACAGATATATTCTCAGGTATCTTCAGGGCCATCTTCTGAACGACGCCCATACAGTGTATTGCAAATATTTCGTTTACTGATAATATAGCATCAATATTATTCTCGACCAAAAAAGATTCCATCCCATTAACATCCTCGTTATAAGGGAGTCTTAAAATTAACTGCTCATTAATGCTTATTCCATTTTCTTCTAATGCCTTCCTATACCCAAGCTCTCTGGAATTGCTTACACTTAAAAAGTTATCCGTGGTAAGCAAGGCAATGTGCTTTCTCCCTTCTGCAATTAAACTCATAGTAGCCTCATACGCAATCTTATCGTCGTTCAGCACTACTTTATCACAACATATTTCATCTGTTACCCTATCAAAAAGCACCAATGGGATACCTTGCTCGGTAACCTCTTTAAGGTGATTAAAATCCTTCTTTAATTGGGTTTCCCCTGCCAAAGCCATAATAAACCCATCTATACTCCCATTAGCAAGCATCTCCATATTAATGACCTCACGATCAAAGGATTCGTCAGACACGCAAACGATTACATTATATCCATGCTGATTGGCGTAATGTTCGATACCTCTAAAGACCGTGGTAAAAAAATGATGAACAATATCGGGAATAATCACCCCAATATTCTTTGTCCGCTTATTCTTTAAGCTGACAGCAATATTGTAAGGCCTATAATTATAGAGTTTTGCAAATGCCTGTATCTTATCTTTGGTATCCCTACTTATTTCACTACTATTTTTAAGCGCTTTAGATACCGTAGATATCGAAACTTCCAATTCCCTGGCAATATGCTTTAAGGTTATATTTCTTCTCAAGATAGAAATTGAAAGTTAAACTAAGAATTATTTAAAAATTCAATTTAATGACTTAAACTCAAAGTACGGTATTTGAATCGTTATTTTTTACTCCAGCTTTAAAAGGTACAAAATGTTAAAAGAATTAATGAAAAATAGGAAATAAAAAAGTGCTGTACTTAAGAATTACAATTTTTAAAGACATCAATACCAAAACATATGTAGAATTTAACTACTACGATTAAAAATCTAAATACTATCCACACTCCTATAAGAATAGGTTATTCCTATACATTATTTACCTCAAGTACCGTATTAAGGGTTACCTTAAAACTCAATCTACCATTGCTTTCTATCTATGCTATATCGTGTACTACAAATTAATTTAGTCGGAAGATTGGGGGAATTTTTTAGCACTATAAAACAGCCTATAACCTTATTTCTCAACTATTAAAGTTGAAAAAACTCAAATCAGTAGGGATAATTTTATTTATTACTCGTAGTCAAAACTTATTTAAAAGTGAGTTATTAAGACCCTGTTAATATTACGCTCAAAAATAAAATTAGTGTAATTTTACAGGACAATAGAAGTTTGAAAATAATATTGGTATTAAATCATCCTCCAAAGATTTTCAATTATATAATTCATACTACAATGAAAAGATTATTCATTATTCTCCTCTTTATAATCGCAACAACCTCATGCAAAAACAAAGGGGCTGCCAAAAGTACAGAAATCATAGTAAGTGCAGAAGATTTACATGCAACGGTAGATAAGGTAACACAAATCATGATCCATGATATTTTTTCACCGCCCGTAGCTAGCAGAATTTTTGCCTACCCCAATATTGCGGCGTATGAAATTGTTTCTCAGAGTAATCCTAAATACAGATCGCTAGCGGGACAGTTAAACGGTTTAAAGCCAATCCCGAAAATGGATACTGTTTCTGGTATCAACCTTAACTTATCTGCTCTTATTGCGCATATGACAATAAGTAAGCAGCTGATCTTTTCCGAGGATAAGTTTGAAGTTTTGGAAGACAGCCTTTATCTAAATTGGCAAACCGCGAATGCGGACCAATTTGAAGCCTCAAAAACCTACGCACTCACTGTTGTAGCGCATATAAAGGAATGGATGGACAAGGATAATTACAATCAGAGTCGTACCATGCCAAAATTTACTGTAGATACAGACGATACTGCAAGGTGGCAGCCAACACCACCAGCCTATATGGAAGGTATTGAACCGCACTGGAATAAAATACGTCCGTTTTATCTGGATTCCGCAGCACAGTTTAAACCGGTACCTCCACCTCCGTTTTCTCTAGAAAAGGACTCGGATTTCTATAAAGAACTGATAGAGGTCTATGACATCAGTAATAAAATTACCGCAAACGGAGATAATTCAGAAGAGGTACAAATCGCACAATTTTGGGACTGTAACCCTTATGTATCGGTTTCTCGTGGCCATTTAATGTTCGCCACTAAAAAGATTACGCCTGGAGCACATTGGATAGGTATTACCAAAATTGCCAGTAGAAAGATCAATAGTAACTTTGACGATACGGTATTCGCCTACACTAAAACATCCTTAGCTATTGCAGATGCCTTCATTAGCTGTTGGGACGAAAAATACCGAAGCAACCTAATTCGCCCTGAAACCCTTATTAATATACACATAGATGATACCTGGCTACCCATTTTACAAACACCTCCGTTCCCAGAGTATACTAGCGGGCATAGTGTAGTTTCAGGTGCGGCCGGTCTTGTCCTTACAGATATTTTTGGTGATGATTTTACTTTCGACGATAATACCGAAGTCCCGTATGGACTTCCTATTCGAAGTTTTACTTCTTTTAACCAAGCAGCAGATGAAGCAGCCATAAGTAGAATGTATGGCGGCATCCATTACCGAGCGGCTGTTGAAGTAGGCATAGGCCAAGGAAGAAACGTAGGTAATCTTATGCTTCAAAAAATTGAAATGAGAACCAACGACTAATGATTAATCCATAACGCAAAAAAGAGCTAATTCTATCAATACTTTAAGGAAGAAAAAACCCTGTTTAGGCACTACGTTGATTAGAGGACTTCATAGTTTAGGGAATGTTTTTGGAATGAACAACTAAATCACTTACAGCGCGATTAGTTGATATTATTAGAACTGAATTAGCAAAACCTATAAAATTCACTATGACTAAACCCTTCTTCGTCTTTGCCACATTTCTAATAATATCGTGTACCAATTTTGGACAATTAACGCACGTAGCAGATTTTCCCAATGCACTTGACGAGGTTTCGGGTATTTTACATGTTGAAGATAGTACAATATGGGCCATAGAGGATGGTGGTAACAAAGATGAAATCTACAAAGTTGATTTCAATGGCGATATTCTTAAAACCTTTGAAGTAAAGAATGCCAAAAACATCGATTGGGAAGATATAACGAAAGACCAAAATGGCAACATCTATATTGCCGATACCGGGAACAACGATAGTGATAGAAAAAATCTAGTCATCTATAAGATTCCTAATCCCGAACTAGAAAAAGGAGACAAAATTAATGCGGAAAAAATTGAATTCTATTATCCGGAACAAAAAAAATATCCTCCTAAAAAATCGAAAAGAAACTACGACGTGGAAGCATTATTCCATTTTAAGGATAAACTTTATTTAATGACCAGGAATAGGGCGGACCCATTTGATGGCAATGCAAGTATCTACACCGTACCGGACTCTAAAGGAAAGTACGCCGCTACACTAGTTGGGAGTATAAAAATCTGTGAGGATTGGAAAACCTGTCAGATTACAGCGATTGACATTTCTTCAAATGCAAAAAAAATTGTGGCGTTGAGTTACGGTAAACTATTCGTATTTACCGATTTTTCTTTTGATGATTTTTCCAAGGGAACTATGAAAACCATCGATATTAGCGCTCGAACACAGCTAGAATCTATATGTTTTTTAAATGATAGCACCCTGCTATTAGCAGATGAAGTTTCCCATGGCAGTGGCGGTAATCTTTATAGTTATCAACTATCCGATAAACCAAAGTCCAATTAAAAGGCAAAACCTACTCCAAACGTAAACCGAGGTCCTTCCGTACTATTAAAAATAGCTACGTTAGCAGAAAGTATATCCGAACCGTTCACAAAAAAGCCTCCACCGTATGAAGTATGCCATCTATTAGAGCTCATATTCGGCAACCACACCCTCCCATAATCAAACCCTGCAAACATTCCTAACGAAGCTGGGAGTATCCTAGTTTTCATTTTGCGCAAACTAAAACGAATATCTGTATTTTGGTAATACGCTGTTTTACCATTAAACCGTTGGTTTCTAAACCCGCGCAAACCATTATCACCACCTATGCTGGCTCCTTGGTAAAACTCGTAACCGTTTCCAATATTAAAATGTCCTTTCCATTTAGTAGCAAGGACCAACCGTCCACTGGGTATAAGTTTATACGCAAAAGACAAGCTAGGTATCACATAACCAAAGTTCTCGCCTTCTTTACTTATATTATCTTTAAACCCAAACTGTATTGAGGTAGCCATACCCATAGTTGGGAAACCGATATTATCACTATTCTCATAAGCATACTCGCCGTGGACACCAACAAAATCGTTTTTGGTTTCCTCTCCGTTCTGCTGATAAAAAGTATTTATAAAACGATTCTCCGTTTCTTCTACTTCTATAGATTCATAGGAGAATCCTACTCTTAACTTGGCATCCATTTGACTTCTCCAGACCAACGAAGGTGCAAACTCAAAACTCTGAATCCTAACCCGATTAAAATCCATTCCTACATCAGCAACAGGATTTTCTGTATTATTTCCAAAGCCAAAAAAGTTGATAGAAAAATTAGGGCTTGTAAACTGAGAATTGATTTCCAAATTCCAATTTTTAAATAGTTCAGCAAATTCACCCGAATAGGAAGCAGCAAAACCACTGGTAGCGAAATAATAGGATGCCTTTAAAGTATGCTTTTGTGTAAAGGGATTTTGCCTAAAGCCGTTATGCGTGTAGGTATTGGAAAAGCCTAGTTTAACCCCATCATCTGGATTATACCCAATCGTTGGTAATAATTGATTAATACTAGACCGAATTTTCTGAGGAACATATGTGTTTACATTATAATCATCTGTTCGATTCACTTTAGCTCCGTTTACATTCTTAAACGTATTAGGCTTGCTTTTATGATCATAGATAGTAACGTTTTTACCATTGTTTACATCGTAAACATCGTTGTTTTGTCCTCCAATAAGTCTAATTTTTATACCCTTGTGGTTCTCCTTATTGTTAACTTTAAAAATATCGTCATCATCCAATCCATAGACCCAAATTTCCTTTGTTTCGCCTTTAACGAAGACTTTACTAAAGAACTGTCTTTTCTTTTTACCATCAATAATCCTGTAGACATTTACTTCTGTCCTATTTTCATCTAACCTTTCAATTTCGAACCAATCATCCTTATCCGTACCTGTAACTACACCGTATTTATTTAAAATCTCATAATACGCATCGGCCGTTCCCACGATAGCATCCAATCTAGATAGTAGATTTCCTTTAATTTCCTCAATTGTTTGGTCCTTTACTTCTTTTGGAAATTCCTCTAATGCCGCATCTATAGCCGCAGCATCTAAATTATTCTTTAAGTATTGTGCTTCTGCCCGCCATTCATCCTTTGTACTTTCAGCCAACAACGCTAAATCCAATACATAGGTTTTTGGAGAAGAATTAAAGCCTTTTACACTTCTAATTTCATCACTAAAGCCTTCCATAAGCTTTAAGCTAGGTATCGTTCTTGTGACTATATTCATAAGAGCACCATCCCCCATCTTGGAAAATGCTTGATCTCTATCTCTTGGCACGGGCCTATAGACTGTTTTTTCACCTTCCTTGAACTCCGCCCAACGCCATTGATCTACATGCCTATCCCAATCGCCAATAACCATATCAAACAACCGCGCGCGAATATATGCTTTGGTATCAACCTCATATTCCTCATCATCCCTTAAATCTTCCAACATACTATTCGTGCTCTTTAAATTATTGGAAAATCCAAAACTTGCCAAGTCACCATGTCCGTCACCGGTATGCTCCTCAATCATATACAGTTCATCCCCAAATATGTCGTTATAACTACCCAGTGCGTTTTGCTTTGGAATGTAGTATAAGACTGGATTGGTATGGTAAATCCCAACAGGATCAGAGAGCTTACCAATAACAAAAGGGGCGTAAGGGTGAGAACCTGTATAAAAATCCTCCAAAATTTCTTGTGTATAGGTGTCCTTTAAATCATCTAAAACATATTGATCTTGGAACACCATTGACTGTAAATACAGTTCTGCGCTCTTGCGTAAGGCTCGCATTACGTACTCTTTGCCTTCTTTATCTCGTAGACGAAGAGATTTAGATTGGTGTCCTCCTCCTTTTTTTACAGGAACTAAACCCCCGAACAACGTATCTAATAGCACTGTTGGCGCACTTACTTTTGTACCGTAGAACTTTCTATACCGTTCTCCCCATATCCATTTAAAAAAATTGCTTTTATCTAATTCCTCATCAGAATAAATGGCAGCAGCAATCTCCTTAGGAAATGAATCTTTATATACTGTTGAATCTTCTTGGGCATCCTCCGGGAGTACTTGTGATGTGTATAAAAATGACGCTTCGCCCTTCTCACCAACACCATAAAAATCGACTCTAGAAGAGCCGTCCATATACACTTCTAATGTAGCGTAGCCCATATGACCTGTAGAAAATTTACTCCCGTTCAATACTCTGGTCACTCCTTTTTTAGCACCTGACCCACTTACAATTTGCGGCGTATTATTTTCCACTATATATTGCAGCGTATGCTCATGCCCCGACACAAAAATGACCCGCTCGGAGTACTGAGCCAAAGTAGTTACACGATTAGCTAGTTCCCTGTATCGCTTATTTTGTAAATCTGCATTTGAAGCTCCAGAGGTTCTACGCAAGACATTGATAAAAGTTCCAAAAACAGGAACGGGAAACGCCATTTTTTTAGGATAAAATTGTTGTTTCAGTGAATATTGACCGCCATGTGGGCCATAACTCGTCATAGGATGATGCATCGCTATTAGTGTAGTTTTTTGCCTATTATCCTTTATAACATCTTCCAATTCTAAAAAGAAGCGTTGTCTACTTTTTATATCGCATTTATCATTAATATCAGGGCGTTTGTCCCAATTCGTTAAGTACCACTGCGTATCTATTACAATCACCGCTAATTGATTGTTTACGTCGACTACTTCAATTGGGCAACCGTTCTTTGGCAGAAACGAATTCTTGTCGCCCAACATTTCTTGAATGTATTTCTCCTGACGTTCTAAGCCCACCAAACCCTGTGTATACCAATCGTGATTACCCGGTATAAACACTGGTTTTCCTTTGAAATCATCTAAAGTTTTTAGTTGAGCATCTAAATGACTTTTGGCTTCCAGATAAGCTAAAGTAGAGTCCTTGGGGTCCGGTAACCCGGCTGGATAAATATTATCCCCTAGGAAAATAGCCGTGCTATTTTCACTAGCAGAATTTAGTCGGTTTTTAAAAATTTTCAATGCAGGGTTCATTCCACCAATAGGAGAAAGACCTGCGTCGCCAATTAAATAGAAGGTATGCAGTATTTCTTTGTCTTCCGTTACAGCTGGTGGTTGTTCGGAATCTAGATATTTAGGAGTATACGTGGCGCAACTACTTAATACTATTAATAGTGCCAAAACAGTGTACTTTTTTTTCATATTGATGCTCCTACGTTTTAATTTTCGTAATTTGTAATCATATTATAGTATATGTCGGATATCTTAGAAAGAACTAAACATTTTGTGGTAGAATTATTGTCCAATGAATTAGATTCGGACTATTTGTACCATAATTTGAGGCATACACAACGTGTAGTTAAAAGTACTAAAGAATTATTGAACGCAGCCTCACTTCCCGATGAAGAAAAAGAAGCCGTAGAACTTGCAGCATGGCTACACGACACTGGTTACACAAAAGGAAGCAAGGAGCATGAAGTCAGCAGCCGTATTATAGCTGAAGAATTCTTAAGTAAACAAGGCTATGACCCAAAGATAATAGCTAAAGTTGGAGCGTGTATTATGGCCACCGAGAGGTATACGGAACCAACAAATTTTCTTGAAGAGGTAATAAGAGATGCAGATTCCTCCCACTTTGCACAGAAAAGTTATTTAGAGACTTCCGAGTTACTAAGAGAAGAGCTTGGCCTTCTTGGCATTGCCGATTACACTCAAAAGGAATGGATAGAGACTAATATTAAAATGTTCCGTATAGAACATCGTTTTTATACCTACTATGCAAAAGAAAATTGGCGACCAGGAAAAGATAAGAACCTAAGGCGCCTTATCAAAGAAAAAAAATCAGAAAAAAATATTGCAAAGAAGGAAGCCCTAAAAGCCCAATACAAAAGTGAAAGTCCCGATCGCAGTATACAAACGCTTTTTCGGGTGACTTTAAAAAACCATATTACGCTTAGCGATATTGCAGATACTAAAGCCAATATTCTATTATCGGTGAATGCAATAATAATTTCGTTGGCGATTTCCAACCTTATTCCAAAATTGGACAATCCTTCCAACGATTACCTTATATATCCAACTGTTATATTTATCGTTTTCAGTGTTGTATCGATGATATTGGCGGTACTGGCAACAAGGCCCAACGTAACTTCAGGAAAATTCACTAAAGAAGATGTCGCCAAAAAAAATGTGAACCTTCTATTTTTTGGAAATTTTCATAAAATGGAACTGGACGAATACCAATGGGCCATTAACGAACTTGTAAAGGACAAAAATTACATTTATTCATCCTTAACTAAAGACCTCTACTTTTTAGGCCTTGTACTCAATAGAAAATATAAGCTTTTACGATGGACCTACACTGTTTTTATGATTGGGATGGTAGTTTCAGTTTTAGCTTTTGCGATATTCTTCAAGTTTTTTGGACCTGAAAGAGTATTGGAAGTCCTAAATTAAATCCTAACCGTTCAAGGTTGCTATTAATTCTTCGTATGTGTATGTCTTTTCAGCAGTTTTATCTTTTTTGTACAATATTTCTGCACGGATTGCTTTTAGCCCGGATACTCCTTGTAAACCTTCCAACTCAACAATTTCCACAACATCGGTAAAATACCCTTTGGACCTTAGAAATTTAATATAACGCAGGTACTCTAGTTCATCTTTCTTTTGAGAATAGACAATAACCATTTTGCCCGGCTGCGTAAGACGCTCACTCGTTCCTTTTATAAAAGATTTATCAATTCTTTTTTTAACTACCTCGTAACGGGCATTATAGGTTCCGTCTACATCAAATTGTTTCTCATCCATTCTAAAACGTATAGATAAAGATGTATTATGAACAAGTATAAGTGATGCTGTATCTAAAGGCACCGACAACTGAGGTTTTAGTATATAATGAGTATTTTCCATATCGCACATCACCTGTAATTGCCATAATCTTAAATTATTAAGGTACAGTGGATTAAAATCTTTTTTAGCAGAAATAGCATCTCCTATATACATATTGTGTTCTACCCCATCGGTTTTGTAACGTTCAAAATAATGTGGAAACATAGCCTGCGCCTCTTCTTGTTTTTTATCAATTACAGCAGCTAACTTTTTATTTATAAGCATTACACTCTCGTCATAATTTTTTCTGTGGTCGTAATAAGAACCTGTTCCCATATCTATGCTTGACTCGTAAGAAAGGATATGTTTCGCAATTTCATGGTCCGATTTTTTTAAGTGGGAAAATACTGGCGTAATTTCTTCTTTTACAAATTCAAAAATCGACTGTTCACTATTGGTATACAGCATTTCTTTAATACTCCCCAAATGATTTTTTACCCGAAACATCAATTCCTCATAAATAGGGAGTTGGTTCTTTTTATATACCACATCCAAGACATCGTGAATTTGAGAAAGTTGAATCATTAAATCCCTTTGTATGGCCTTATTTCTTGCTTTAGAAGAGTCCTTTATATCAATTTGTCCGAATAAAGGATGTACATCATTGAATACTATCTCCTTAAAAGCAGGCTGCCTGCCTTCCAGTTCATCCTTAATAAATAATTTCGCTTCTTCCTGAAACTTCCAATACACCGAAGAATGTACTGAAGTACACTCATTCTGAATAATTGCATCTATACGATTTTCTTCTTCTACTTTTGAACGAACTACCGCAGCAACAATATACGGCATAACGTCATCTAGCTTCTTTGCATTTACCCCGTTTAGCACATTCTTGGTGGTAGAAACAACCTCAAGCACCCCTAATAATATTCCATTGAAAGCAATTGGTGCAAAAATAGCACTCTCATAACCTTGTTTCTTCAGACTTTTATAAGGATCTATTAGAATGGATTCCTCTCCGTATTTACTGACATCAGAAATAGTAAAATAAATATGCTCTTTAATTAGTTTCACATAAGAATTTTGGCAAAGTGCCTCACTGCAAATTTTTTTATCGGTACCATTAAGTATGATACTGTTGACACCTTTACCATAGACAGGTTCAAACTGGTCTTCCTTGGAGTTATAAATAACGAATCCTACTTTTATATCAGGTGACCGAAAGAACGAACTAAAAGTTTCCTGTAAATCGGAAACGAAATTATCATTACCTCTTTTATCGTTAGAAATCAACTTTGATTTTATCTCAGAAATAGAATATTCTGCCGTAACATCGAACATATTGGAGAGCACAAAGCCCTTGGAAATAAAACTATTTGACGGTATTTTTTCCATCCATAATTCTACATCGTTGGGATTTTCTAAAAGTGCATCAACATCTTCTTGAGTTATATCTTTTGCTTTTTCCGTGGGTATGATTTCGAGAAAATCGGCATTATATAGGATTCTATAATGTTTCATTACCCCATTGGCATCTGGGATATCATAAAAAAACGGTCTGCTGAAGTCTAAATGATACCCATAATGAAAGTTCAGAATTACGATACAGCCTAAAATATAATCGATACCTTCTTCTTGATTTCTAATCACTGGAACAAAGCCTGGTCCAGCTTCGTTAATTATTTTCTGGAACCTGTTTGTGGTATTGAAAAATATATTGTGGTAGGGTAAGGCCGCAGCTTTAATTTCATTATCACTAAGCATGGGTGAAAAACTGTCTTGTAAAATAAGGCTTATGACCTCTTTATGCTTATCTAAAAGGGTGACATCTTCAAAACCATCTCTAAGTTCTGGGAATGGAGCCTGCGCCTCTAGAATTTCCTTAGCTCGTTTGGCTAAAAATTTATCATTACCAGATTTATGCGCATCATACTTTCTTAATAGTTTATCAAAACTAATAATTGGTTTTAATGGCATTATTTTCTCATTACCTTTCATCATGCCTTTATCAGTCGCTAATTAGTCCGTAAAATTACGAAAGTATACGCAACTATTTGTTAAAAGTTCTAACGCCATATTAGACACTTTTTCGGATATTTATAAAAATTAAACCAATGTCATCCGCAAAGCGACTTTCTAAAGCTTATGATAATGCAAAACGCATCCCATTCAATGACGCCTCTAAATTCATTTTGTTTAGTGATTGCCATAGAGGAGACAATAGTTTTGCCGATGAATTCGCTAACAATAGGAATATTTATTTTCATGCCTTAAACCATTATTACCAAAACGAATTTCACTATTGCGAATTGGGCGATGGCGACGAACTGTGGGAGAACATTAATTTTGAATCGATATTCCAAGCCCACAAAAACGTTTTTAAACTACTCCGAAAATTCCATTTAGAAAAAAGGCTACACATGATTTGGGGCAACCATGATATGGTATATCGGGACCAAAACTATGTAAACAAACACCTATCTAGTTATTTTGAACCTATCGATGATACGGATAAAGAGCTTTTTGAAGGAATCACCTATAATGAAGCTATTATTTTAGATCACAAGGAAACAGGACAAGAACTATTCTTGACACATGGCCACCAAGCAGATTGGTGGAACTATAGGTTCTGGAGATGGGGCCGTTTTCTAGTGCGTATTTTATGGAAACCATTGCAAGTATGGGGCATTGCAGACCCTACCAGTCCTGCTAAGAACTACACAGAGCTTATAAAGCTAGAACGTAGAATAAAAAGATGGATCTTACAGAACAATCTACTGATTACCATTGTGGGGCATACACACAGACCTCGATTCCCTGAACCGGGAGACATTCCGTTTTTTAATGATGGAAGCTGCGTACACCCACGAAGTATTACAGGAATAGAAATTGAAAATGGTCAAATTTCCTTAATTAAATGGCATATTGAAACGGCTACGGACGGAACTCTTAAAGTGGTAAGAATACTTTTAGAGGGACCGCAAAAGCTAAAAAATTATCGAAATAATTAATACATTTTATAGTTCGTTAAAACAGCTGTGCCAAAGTTTTCATTGCGTAAACAAAAACATCTAACTCCTTTTTTCGTATTAACAGTAGGCGCACTACGACAACCTTTTACATTGGTATAATCAATCGCCACAGTAAACAATTTAAACTCGTCCAGTAAATTCAGTTTTTTATTTTACATATAGTAAATAAAATAGCTAAATAACACGCTTGGATATGAGTTATTATATTGACAGATAAATAGTTGTGTTATTAGAAATGTTACATTTTAAGCACAATAATATTATTAAATAGTATATTGGTAGCGTTGATAGTAATCTTAAAAAAGTGACTTTTAACAAATAGCATGGTTTTTTACCATAAACAGGCATTATTAACTTAGCGTAAGTAACACTATTAAATTTTATGCCACATAACACTATTTAATAACCAAAAACTTATAAAATGAAAAAATTAACAGCAGAGTTTATTGGCACATTCTGGCTCGTATTGGGCGGATGTGGAAGTGCGGTACTAGCCGCAGGATTTCCAGGATTAGGAATCGGTTTCGTTGGGGTTTCCCTAGCATTTGGTTTAACTGTAGTTACCATGGCATATGCAATAGGACATATTTCGGGCTGTCATCTAAATCCAGCAGTATCTATAGGACTATGGATGGGCGGTCGTTTTGAAGGCAAGGACGTAGTTCCCTATATTATTGCACAAGTAATTGGTGGTATTGCGGGCGGTTTAACACTTTATTTAATTGCAAGTGGAAAACCCGGATTCGAGGTAGGCGGGTTTGCAGCAAACGGATTTGGTGAAAACTCACCAGGTGGTTATGGAATGATCTCCGCATTGGTAACGGAAGTAGTGATGACGTTCATATTTCTATTCGTAATCCTAGGGGTTACACATTCAAAGGCACCGAGAGGATTTGCTGGATTGGCGATTGGACTGTGTTTAACACTTATTCATCTTATTAGTATTCCTGTAACCAACACATCGGTGAACCCAGCCCGAAGCACGAGTCAGGCACTTATTGCTGGAGGTTGGGCCATAGACCAACTATGGTTGTTCTGGGTAGCACCAATCGTTGGGGCTATTTTAGCAGGCCTAGTTTATAAAATACTTTCTCCAGAAGTGGTGGATTAAACTAATTTTTGACATTACACTATCTATTGCGCATCCTGTATTCAAAATATAGGGTGCGCATTTTTTTGTGGTATCTTAGAAGACAAAATAAACAACCACTACTTTTATGCCACTGCTCATCGTTATTTCTGGAATACTATTGTTATTTATTCTTATTGCAAAATTTAAACTAAATCCATTCATCACCTTCATCATCGTTTCCTTGTTCGTTGGTATTGCTGAGGGTATGGAGCCTGTCGCGGTTGTGGACTCCATTCAAAAAGGAATTGGGAATATTCTTGGTTTCTTGGTCATTATTCTTGGTTTAGGTGCCATGTTGGGCAAGTTGGTTGCAGATAGTGGTGCTGCCCAAAGAATTACCACAAAACTGGTAGAAAAATTCGGCAAAAAGAACATACAGTGGGCGGTTGTATTAACGGGTTTTATAGTGGGTATTCCTATGTTCTATTCCGTTGGTTTCGTTATTCTAATCCCTTTGGTCTTTACTATTGCAGCGGCCACCGGACTCCCTTTACTCTATGTGGGCTTGCCTATGCTAGCTTCACTTTCTGTTACACATGGCTATCTACCACCACATCCGGCACCAACAGCGATAGCTGAAATATTCCAAGCTGATATTGGAAAAACCTTATTCTACGGTATCCTGGTAGCCATACCGGCGATTATCGTTGGAGGTCCTTTACTTTCGCGAACCATGAAAAATATTAAGGCGAGTCCTTTAAAGGAATTCATTAACCCTACCATTTTAAAGGAGGACGAAATGCCCGGAACGGGAATTAGTATTTTTACGGCATTATTGCCCGTTATTTTAATCGGAATTTCAGCTATAGCAAGCTTCTTGCTCCCAGAGGGTTCAACAGCACTAAAAGTACTTGCCTTTATAGGTAATCCCGTAATTGCTATGTTAATTTCAGTATTGGTCGCCATTTATACCTTAGGCCTTGCAAGAGGTAAAAAAATGAAAGAAGTGATGGATTCCGTAGCTAGTGCTATAACCGGAATCACGATGGTATTACTCATTATTGCCGGTGCAGGCGCGTTAAAACAGGTATTGATAGACAGCGGTGTTAGTGAATACATAGGAGAAATGCTTAAAGGATCGGCTATTTCACCTTTGATATTGGCTTGGCTCATTGCTACGATAATACGAGTTTGCGTAGGTTCCGCTACAGTGGCCGGACTGACCGCTGCCGGAATTGTACTTCCCTTAGCAACTGGTGCAAATGTGAGTCCAGAATTAATGGTATTGGCCATTGGTTCTGGAAGCCTAATGCTTTCACACGTAAATGATAGCGGCTTTTGGCTTTTTAAAGAATATTTTAACCTATCCGTAAAGGACACCCTTAAAACATGGACCGTAATGGAAACCACAGTAGGTGTGATGGGGTTGATAGGTGTGCTGGTCTTGGATATATTTGTGTAAGGTTAGAAGTGTGAATAAAGCAGATTGAATTACTAGATATGGAAGATAGAAAAGCTTTATTAGTGATTGATATGCAAAAAGGCTCCTTCACGCCAAAAACGCCAAGATATGATGCCAAAGGAGTTGTTCTGCGAATAAATGAACTTGCCCAAGTATTTAGAAAACTTAACTATCCTGTCATTTTTATCCAACATGATGGAACTGGGACTGGAGCATTTGAAAAAAACTTGCCTAATTGGGAAATTCTGGACGATTTAAGTGTAGCATTAAGCGATATTAGAATTGACAAATATGCCAACGATGTGTTTTATAAATCTCAACTTCACTCTAAATTGAAAGAACTAAAGGTTGGTGAGGTATTCATTACTGGTTGTGCAACTGATTTTTGTGTAGAATCAACAATTCAATCCGCTTTAACCAAGGATTACAACATTACTGTTGTAGCAGACGGGCATACAACGGGGGAAAGACCCCATTTGAAAGCAGCACAAGTAATTGAGCACTATAATTGGGTGTGGCAAAATATGATACCGACAAAAGGAAAAATTCAAGTACAGAAAACCGCCAGAATAATGAGTTTAATACTGCCGATTATACCAAATGATAAATAACTGAATATGAGTATGCTTGCTTCAGTCGGATTTAGTACCTATTTTTCAGCAGGAATAAGATAAAATCGATAGAATACCTTGAATAAAAATTAACAATTACAACATATGAAACCATCAGAAAAAATAAAAGAACTTGGACTTATACTACCCCCAGCCCCACCACCAGCCGGGCTATACAAACCGGTATTGATTGTAGATAACTTTCTTTACATCTCCGGACAAGGCTGCTTGCGAACGGATGGCACATTGATAAAAGGCCGTGTTGGCGAGAACTTGACCTTGGAAGAAGGAAAAGCAGCAGCGCGACAAACCGCGTTGACCATGATTGCTACTATTACCACTCATTTTGGCGATGTAGATCGCATAAAACGTCTTGTTAAGACCTTGGGCATGGTGAACTGCACACCCGATTTTGGTGACCACCCACTCGTTATAAACGGTTATAGTGAGTTGATGGCAGATGTTTTTGGTCCTGAAAATGGCGTTGGCGTGCGCAGCGCAGTAGGAATGATGCTTCCCGGAGGTATCGCAGTAGAAATTGAGGCGATGTTCGAACTTTATAAATAAAAATAAATGGACCAAAATCAATGGTATACCGTAAATAATACTAATTCGGTTATTTCACCTTCCTTATTGGTATATCCGGAACGTATACAACGTAATATTGATACGATGTTGCGGATGGCAGGAGGACCAGAGCACCTAAGACCGCATATTAAAACCCATAAGAACGCGGAAATTATTGTCATGCAACTAGAAAAGGGTATCACAAAATTTAAATGTGCTACCATTGCAGAAGCAGAACTTTTGGCAGATAGTGGTGCTCCCGATGTGCTTTTGGCTATGCAGCCCGTTGGAGCTAATCAAGAGCGCTATATCCAATTGATAAAAAAACATCCAACAATAAGCTTCGCTACCCTTGTGGATAACGAGGCAACTGCGAACGAACTTGGCGACATTGCCAAAAAAAATAGCCTTACCATATCAATATATATTGATATGAACGTGGGCATGCACCGTACCGGTATTGCTCCAGGAAAAGAAGCCTTGGAACTATACACCTCTATTTCGGAACATCCCCATTTGAAAATAATTGGCCTCCACGTTTACGATGGTCATTTAAGAAATTCGGACGTTGAAATCAGAAAGTCGGACTGTGACGAAGCTTTCCAAACCGTATTACAGCTCAAAAACGCTATTATGGAAGCTAGACTTCCAGAACCTATTATAATTGCAGGAGGCTCTCCTACTTTCCCGTTTCATTGTAAACGGGACAACGTAATTGCCAGTCCAGGAACGACCTTGCTTTGGGATGCCGGTTACGGCGGACTATTCCCAGAAATGGATTTTCTTCCAGCGGCGGTGCTGTTCACAAGAATAATAAGTAAGCCAAAAACTGGGATATTATGTTTTGATCTGGGGCATAAATCCATTGCACCAGAGATGGACTTTCCTAGGGTACAATTCCTCACTTTGGAACACGGGAGGCAAATCAAACAATCAGAAGAACATTTGGTCGTAGAATATGACGACCTTAAAATTCTTAATGTAGGCGATGAACATTATGCTATTCCCAAACATATTTGCCCTACAGTAGCCAAATACGACAGCTTACTTGTTGTAGAAAATGGCGAAATAGCCAAGGAATGGAAAGTCGTTGCACGTAACCAAAAAATCACGATTTAAGTATGTTTATTTTTGATGCACATTTAGACCTTTCCATGAACGCTATGGAATGGAACCGGGACCTTAGATGGTCTGTAGCGGAAATCCGTGAAAGCGAAAATGACCTAAAGGACAAACCAGACCGTGGTAACAATACTGTTTCTTTTGATGCCATGCGAAAAGGAAATATTGGCCTATGTGTAGCCACACAAATAGCACGTTATGTACATAAGAACAATCCGCTTCCAGGTTGGAATTCCCCACAACAAGCATGGGCACAGACTCAAGGCCAAATAGCATGGTACAAAACCATGGAAGCTATTGGAGAGCTAAAACAGATTACCAGTTGCAACGAACTTATAAAGCACCTGGATGCCTGGAAACAGGATAAAGAAAATACGCCCATTGGATATATTCTAAGTTTGGAAGGTGCCGACTCCATTGTAAATTTAGACTATCTGGAAAAATCCTACGAGCAAGGCCTTCGTGCCATTGGACCTGCTCATTACGGCCCTGGAACCTACGCCTTTGGAACAGATTCTGTTGGGGGTATTGGGCGAAAGGGCAGAGAACTCCTTAAAGAAATAGAAAGACTAAACCTTATTCTAGATGCTACCCATTTGTGTGACCAAAGCTTTTGGGAAACCATGACCTTTTATGAAGGACCCGTCTGGGCCAGTCATAATAATTGCAGGACTTTCGTAGACCATAATCGCCAGTTTTCAGACGAACAACTATCGGAGCTAATAAATAGAAAAGCGGTCATAGGAATGGCTCTAGATGCTTGGATGATGGTCCCAAACTGGCAACGAGGTGTTTCAAATCCAACAAATACCAACGTTACTTTAGCACATACCATTCAAAATATTGATCATATTTGTCAATTGGCAGGGAATTCCATGCATGTAGGTATAGGCACAGATTTAGATGGAGGCTTTGGTACAGAACAAGGTCCGTCCGATGTAGATACCATTGCAGATTTACAGAAGATTCCACAAATGCTAATAGACAAAGGATATACTCCAAAAGATATAGAAAATATAATGCACGGGAATTTTGTGCGTTTTTTAACCGATACATGGCAGTAGACAGAAGAACATTTTTACAAACTTCAACCATGGCCGCACTGGGTACATTACTATGGAATTGTAGTGATACCCATAAAATTCGATTACAAAAAGGGTTTACCATCGCCTGTTTGGGAGACAGTATCACTGCTACTAAGGATGGATACGTACAGATGCTACAAGCCTATGTCGATACAAACCATCCCGATCTGGACCTTACATTTTTGAACTGGGGCAAAAGCAGCGAGACTATTACGGGGCTTACAGAAAAAGATCATCCCGGTCCAAGACCTTATCTTTTTGAACGTCTCGATAACTTGTTAAACACACCATCGGTAGATATTATCATTTTCTGTTACGGGATCAATTGTGGTATTTACGGCAAACCATCACCAGCACTATTTGATAGTTACACTATTGGCATCTATTCCTTTCTGGAAAAGATAAAACATAAAGGTATAAAGACAATACTTCTAACCCCACCTCCCTTGGTTTTGGAGGCTGTAAAGGATAAAACAATCTCCAAGGAGACCGACTATGGGTATAAAAATCCGTATCCTAACTATCAGGATAACGTACTTCAAGAATTCTGTAGGATTGTATTGAATATTAGTCACGAGGCCCTATTAGGAACCTTGGATATTCACACACCGCTGTTAAATTATAAAAGCAAGTGCTATTCTAACGACCCAATTCATCCAAATAAGAACGGCCATCAACTCATCACCAACACGATCATCGAAAATTTAACAATTTAACAAGCTCTTAAGTCCGTGTGGCAGGGTATTTGTTATCTTTATTTGAATTTTATTAGGCTCATGAGCAAATACGCTTCTTTATTCTTCTTATGTTGCCTGCTATGCGGATCAGCAGCAATAGCACAGACCGACTTGCCCACCCAAAAGCTCTTAGAAATTCAGGCTGTAAAAAAGGAGAACCCCATGGGCAATACAAAAAAAAGCCCTTTGCTTAATATGCCCTCATTAATAAAGGAACCCATATCCTTAGATTTAAAAAGACCGAATCCAGTTAAAATGTTACCGGACGAAGAACTGGTACAAGCGGGTACAGGACTCAAAATAGACCCTCGAATAGGTCCAGGTGAGCGGCTGGGAGGGTCAGGACAATATTTTCCAGACCAATATTTAGGCGATGTAAGAAGTGAAGGGAAATTTATCGGTATCGTTTGTCGAGATCATGAATATGTAGATGGAGATCGGGTAAAAATTTGGGTCAACGAAGTAGTTGTAGAACACAATCTTCTGCTAACCGGAGGCTTCAGAGGAATAAATGTTGATCTACAATCAGGCTTTAATAAAATTGAGTTTGAAGCGCTTAATCACGGATCATCAGCACCTAACACCGCTCAGGTAGATATCTATGATGATAAAGGGAATAAAATTTATTCCAATAAATGGTTGTTATCTTCTGGGTCCAAAGCTTCACTTATTGTTACTAAGGAATAGCACCTAGTAATTTTGCATTTTTCTAAGAGAATAGGGCTGATATTCCAAGCCAAGAAATAGAGACCATAATTTTATCAATAGCTTTGAGAGATTCCTTTAATAGGACTATCAGTGGATATGTACGTTTTGCCTCAAATATTGGTGGAGGATGTGGTAATATGATTAGAACAAAAGCTATTTTCGTTTCCCAGGCACATAAGTCTCCTTGGCTCTTTTGAGCACGTCTTCCTTGTAAAAGGCAGCATCTTTCCATTGCACATCGGCATAAGGTTGTATCTGGTCATTAAAATGAGTAGAAGTAGGGTCTCCACTTTGCCCACCGGCCAAGATGGTCTTTGCTTTTACTTTCTCACCAAATTCTACCGCGGCTACAAAACTATTACCACGAGTTCCATAAATTTTGTTAGCACCTTCAGTTGTGTAGCGCGCTCCGTAAGCAGCCAAAGCACCCCATCTACCTGAAGCGAAACCAATAGGAATACTAGATTTACTGTCATCAAACTGCTGACGGATATCTCCTGTGGTCCTCTGGTATCGGTTAACTTCGCCCCAAGGGATATTCCATGTTCCAAAGTCGGCCGTAAGCTGATCTATCACCTCTTCAAAAATCTTTTGTTTCTCTCCGTTTGGAGATTTGCTGCCCCAATATTCAACACGTTCCATAGCTGTCATTCCCTGCGGATATTTTCCTTCTTGGTAGTATCGTGTTCCGTAATAATGTGCCAAGGTCATGGCTACGGATTCTTTAGACGTTTTAAAATCCCATTCCGCTAAGACCGCCATAGGTTCCAAAAATTTTGAATTTTTATCATCATATTCGTTATTAGCACTAATCAAACCTGGAATCAAAGCTTCAAACGCAGGTAAATAAGGGTCATGAGCCAATGTTATCAAACCATCCAAAGTAATGTCTTTCTTGTCTTTCAGCAAACCTATAGCATGCACACCCCTAAAATTCTCTTGGTCTTTAGACATATAATAAGGATAATCCTCCTTTTTGGGACTAAATTCCAAAGCGGATGTGTATGGGGTAGAATTACAATTTTGTATCCAACCGTTTTCAGGATTGAAGACCAAAATATTCTCGTCTACGGTGTGCAAGCCTTGCCAATCGGTTTTTGGATCGCTACCATTCACTGGTTCTGAATAGTCAAAAGTAATATCGCGCTTGGGCACGAAGTTGCCATGAAAATAGGCGATGTTACCATCAGCATCTGCATAAACGGTATTGTTACTGGAATTAGTACGGATATCCATCATATCCCGAAAGCCTTTATACCCTGTTTGCTTTGTACGAATATAGGATTGTTCTAATGCCTTTGTCGGTTCCCACATCATGGCAGAGGCCGTCCATTGTCCGTCTACGGCATGAGTAATAGGGCCGTGATGTGTTCTGTAGGTAGGAAAAACCTTTTCTTTTATACCCTCCGGTGTTGTATATTTTATAATGACTTTAGAGGAATCTACCTTTCGCATTTCTTCTCCATATTGATATAGCAATTGCCCTTCTTCCTTAACGATAGTTTCCTTAAACTCGTCCATGACATCGGTATAGGTAGAGGTATGCATCCAACCTGTTTTTTCGTTAAAACCCTGATACACAAAAAACTGCCCCCATGTTACGGCTCCATACGCATTGAGTCCCTCTTCAGAAACTACATGCACTTCGCCTCTAAAGAAAAAAGAGGTATGCGGATTTATGAGCAACATGGCATTACCGGACCGTGTTAAACTTCCGGAAATAGCAATACCGTTGGAACCTTGAGGTTCTTCCATTTCAGCTTCTTTTTTAAGCTGTAACAGCTCCATTTCAGGCAGGGCCATATCACTTTCGTAAAAAGCTTTTATTTTCTGGGTGGAAATCCGCTCTATATCGCCCCCAATACTTCCCTCGCTAAAATACATGGGCATCCAAGGTTCAAAACGGGTCAGTAACTTGGGTCTAACTTCAGGGTGTGTTTCCAAATAATAATTGACTCCATCGGCAAAAGCATCACAGAGTTGTTTGAGCCAAACCGGACTCTTATCGTAATTCGCTTTCGCTTGTTCTTCGGTCATGAAAAGTTTTGCCCTAAGATCACTATACAATGCTTCTTCGCCTTCTACTTCCGCCAAGCGACCCGTAGCCCAAATATAGTTTTGCTCCACACGGTTAAAATCATCCTCACATTGTGCGTATAACAATCCAAAAATCGCATCTGCATCTGTTTTTCCATAAATATGAGGGACACCAAAATCGTCTCTGATGATGGTTACCCGTTCTGCTTTTTCAGCTAGGGACATAGTATCGTAATCGACCTTCTCCTCAGCTTGAGGTTCGGTTTTACAGGAAATAAGAAGGATAACAAACAAAAGGTAAGCAACTCGATTCATAGGTATGATTTTACCCCATGAAGATACATTAATTTATGCAGTACAAAAAGTTACCAACTTCCGCTAGAACCTCCTCCTCCAGAGCTACCACCGCCTCCAGAAAAACTACTGGAACTACCGCCTGAAGAACTAGAACCAAAAGAATGGGACCCAGAAGAAGAAAACGTTTTTCTATAATAGGTTTTATCATTCTTCAATAAAGAAAGTTCAAAATTCTCATTTCCAAAACATTTAATTTTTATAACTGCAATGACTAATGCTATGCCAAAGAAAAGGAGCAATATCCAAAAAAGCATAGAGGGGTTTTCCAACAGCTCCTCCTTTGGTAAAAATAACGGTTTAAAAATCGTAAAAATAACGGCAAGCGGTACCCCCATAAAAATTAAACCAAAAGTGCTGTTAGTGCTGTAGCGAATATCATAAAGAGCCCTGGTATTACACCTAACTTACCAATTAACAAGCCTCTAAAAATTTCTATTAAACCTTTATATGCCCTGTAAAAATAAAATCCTCCAACACCCCCAAAAACTGATATAAACAAAAACAGAAATCCGTATCCTATACGATGGTTTATCCTCTCATCATGCTCAATTTCAGCTTTAAATTCTTCCAAAGCTTCAGGATTGTTCAAGAATTCTATTAGTTGGTCGGTGGCCAAAGAAATTCCATTAAAACACTGCTCTTCCTTAAAGTAAGGAATCATGATGTTTCTAATGATTCTAGAAGCAACTGCATCTGTGATATAGGGCTCCAAACCATAACCAACCTCTATTCGTACTTCTCTGTCCTCTTTAGAAAAGAGAATAAGCAAACCATTATCTTTTCCCTCTTGCCCAATTTTATTCTAATTAAAAAGTCCGTTAGCATAGGTTTCTATAGTTTCAAAACCAAGACGCTGTAACGTAACTAGTTGATTGGTAGTCTCTCTTTCAAAAGCGATAAGCTTTTCTTTCAAAGACTGTAATTCATTTGAATTGAAAATCTTAGCACTATCTGTAACAATTTCGGCTAACTCAACATACGGTTGTTGAGCAAACAGTGATACCGACATTGTTAAAAAGAGAAGTAATAAAGTATTTCTAATCATTTTCTAATTAATTAGGCGCTCTCAAAGATACAAGACTTGTTCAAAATTAATATTGAATACAGAACATTGAAACCTAGTGCTTCTATTCTGTGCTATTTCAAGTAACTTGCATGTTCAATTAGAATATATTATTTCATGTCTGAACAAAAAGTTACCATTCTTAGCGCTTTCAAAACAATTATTTGGCCTAGAAGAAATTTAGTTTTTATTGGATTACTACTGATTGTAATTAGCAAAGCAGCTAGTTTTGTAGCGCCTCTATCACTCAAATATTTAATGGACGATATTATCCCCAACAAGGATATCGACTTCCTAAAATTACTTGTAGGTGCGGTTGCCATAGCTATTTTGGTGCAAGCCGTCACTTCTTTCCTATTAACAAAAATATTAAGCGTACAAGCACAGTTCCTTATCTCGGAACTACGGGCGCAAGTACAGAAAAAAGTGCTTTCCCTACCTATCCGTTTCTTTGACAATGCAAAGTCTGGTGCTTTAGTTTCTAGAATTATGACCGATGTGGAAGGTGTTCGAAATCTTATTGGTACCGGACTAGTGCAACTCGTTGGTGGAACGATTACAGCGGTAGTATCACTCATACTTCTTCTAAGAATAAGTTGGACTATGACGCTGTTTACCCTTGTCCCTTTAGCCATCTTTGCTCTAATTGCGCTAAAAGCATTTAAAATAATTCGTCCAATTTTTAGAAATCGTGGAAAAATAAATGCAGAAGTTACGGGAAGATTGACAGAAACTCTAGGTGGAGTTCGGGTAATTAAAGGATTTAATGCGGAAGCCCAAGAAAATAAAAGTTTTGAAGAAGGGGTTGATAAGCTCTTTCAGAACGTAAAAAAGAGTTTAACCGCAACGGCATTTATGACCAGCTCTTCTACCTTTTTATTAGGTATTGCAACCACCGGAATAATGGGGATTGGTGGTTATAAAATCATGATGGATGAGCTAACTATTGGTCTGTTTTTGGAATTTACATTTCTGTTAGCTCTTATGGTAGCCCCCATTGTACAAATGAGCAATATTGGTAGTCAATTAACGGAAGCATTGGCAGGTTTAGACCGTACAGAGGAACTAATGAACATGACTCCAGAATCAGACGAGGAAAACCGCACTATTCTACTGGATAACATGAAGGGTAATATTGTATTTAAAGATGTATCCTTTGCTTATGAGGAAGACAAAGAAGTATTGCACAACATAAATTTTGAAGTAAAATCTGGTTCGGTAGTGGCTTTGGTGGGTAGTTCTGGTTCCGGCAAAAGCACTATTGCTGGTTTGGCGGCAACATTCTTGAATCCTGAATCTGGCACGATTACTATTGACGGGAACGACATTTCTAAAGTAAACCTCAACAGCTATCGTAAAAATTTAGGAGTTGTGCTACAGGACGAATTTTTGTTTGAAGGTAGCATTCGAAAAAATATTCTTTTCCCTAGGCCTAATGCTACAGAAGAAGAATTACAGGCAGCAGTTAAAGCGGCTTATGTTGATGAATTTACAAATCGTTTTGATGATGGCTTAGAGACCTTGATTGGGGAGCGTGGCGTAAAACTTTCTGGTGGTCAGCGCCAACGTATTGCAATCGCTAGAGCTATTTTAGCCAATCCAAAAATCTTAATTCTGGATGAAGCTACGTCTAACTTAGATACAGAGAGTGAAGCCTTGATTCAAAAAAGTCTGGCTACACTAACCGAAGGCAGAACAACTTTTGTTATCGCCCATAGGTTAAGTACCATTAGAAAGGCTAATCAGATTTTGGTTATTGAAAATGGCAAGATAGCTGAGCAAGGAACGCATGACGAATTAATTGCAACCCAAGGAAGGTATTATAATCTATTTACGTATCAGGCGAGGATTTAAAGTTCCTCCGGAGCCAGTTCCACCTCAAGACCGTCCATTTCTTCAGAAATGTGTAATTGACATCCCAAGCGGGAGTTCTCTTTTACATTAAACGCTTCGGAGAGCATGGCTTCCTCATCATCTGATTTTTCCGGAAGGTGTTGATCCGATTGTACGTAACACTGGCAAGAAGCACACATAGCCATGCCACCACAGATTCCAATAGTTCCTTCTGGAGCTAATTCGTAGGCCCGCACTACCTCCATGAGGTTCATGTTCATATCGGTAGGAGCATCTACTTCGTGAGAAACTCCTTCCCTATCGGTAATTTTTATTTTGATATCACTCATGTGAGGTTACATATTCAAACAATCCCCTTTATTGTCCTTGGACTTAAAAGCGGAAAATATTCTTATTTTCTTAGTCTTAATTAATTGCTTTTACCACTGCTTTGGGTGCTTCTTTCTTAGTGCCATCAAATCCTGTAACACCCCCTACAGTAGTATATTTCATTACATATTTTTTATCTGGAAAAATGCGCTGGTAGGCACTTTGGCACATTAACGTAGCTTCATGGAAACCACAAAGAATCAATTTTAACTTCCCAGGATAGGTGTTGACATCCCCAATCGCATAAATACCTGGGATATTGGTCTGATAATCCAATGTATTATCAACCTTAATAGCATTTTTTTCGATTTCTAATCCCCAATCACCGATAGGTCCCAATTTCGGAGACAAGCCGAATAAAGGTATAAAATGGTCAGTCTCCAACATAATGTCTTCAGCAGCATTGGCAGATTTTCTAATGATAACGGATTCCAAGGTATCGACACCTTGTAACCCTACAATCTCACCTGGAGTAATTAGTTTTATTTTACCTAAATCCTTTAAATGCTGAACTTTTTCAACAGAATCCAAGGCACCCCTGAACTCGTTACGTCTATGTACTAACGTTACCTCAGATGCCACATCAGAGAGAAAAATACTCCAATCCAGAGCAGAATCACCACCACCAGCAATAACCACCTTTTTATCTCGATATACCTCAGGGTCCTTTATCATGTATGCCACTCCGTTGTCTTCATAAGCAGCGATGTTCTCCAATTGTGGTTTGCGAGGTTCAAAACTACCCAATCCACCTGCAATGGCGACAATAGGCGCCTGATGCTTGGTTCCTTTAGAAGTGGTTACAACGAAAGTACCATCTTCTAATTTTTCAATTGTTTCCGCTCTTTCCCCTAACGTAAACCCAGGCTGAAAAGGCTTTATCTGTTCCAAAAGATTATCTACCAAACTTCCAGCAAGTACCTCTGGAAAACCAGGGATATCATAAATGGGCTTTTTTGGATACAGCTCGGTACATTGTCCGCCAGGTTGCGGCAAAGCATCAATTAAATGGCATTTTAGCTTTAAAAGTCCAGCTTCAAAAACGGCAAAAAGACCCGTAGGCCCAGCTCCAATTATCAATATATCGGTTTGAATCATCTAAAATTTCTTTTGAAAACACAGCAAAGATATCACACTTGAAAGCTATTAAAGTATGATATTCATCAGGTGTAAGCTATACAACATTAACCACCTCTTCTATTTGTGGAGCATACTTTTTAATGGTCATTTCAACCCCACTCTTTAAGGTCATTTGATTTACGGAACAGCCAACGCAGTTCCCTTCCAAACGTACCTTTACAGAACTTTCGTTATCTATGGAAATGAGGGTGATATCCCCACCATCACTCTGTAAAAAGGGACGTATTTCAGCAAGGGCCTTCTCTACATTGCTTTTCAGCTCATCTGAAGTCATTGTAACCATAACTACTTCTTTTTAACGGCGGAACACCCTGCCATTGTTGTTATTTTTATTGCCTCTGTAGGCGGTATATTCGTGTTTCTATTCACTGTTTCTTGAACCACGTTCTTCGTTATTTCCTCAAAAGCCAACTGCACTGCGGTACCATCTTGCATTGCTGCCGGTCTACCTATATCGCCTGCTTCACGTATGCTCTGCACCAAAGGAATTTCGCCTAAAAAAGGAACTTTAAGATCTTGAGCCAAGTTTTTAGCACCTTCCTTTCCAAAGATATAGTATTTATTATCAGGAAGTTCTTCCGGAGTAAAATACGCCATATTCTCTATAATACCCAACACAGGTACATTTATGGAGTCTTGTTGGAACATAGCCACTCCTTTTCTGGCATCTGCCAGTGCCACTTCTTGCGGCGTACTTACCACTACAGCACCAGTTACCGGCATAGCCTGCATAATACTCAAGTGAATATCTCCCGTTCCTGGAGGTAAATCTAATAACATAAAATCTATCTCTCCCCAGTGGGCATCAAAAATCATTTGGTTCAGAGCTTTAGAAGCCATAGGACCTCTCCAGATTACGGCTTGATCCCGTTGCGTGAAAAACCCAATAGAAAGTAATTTTACCCCATAACTCTCTACAGGCTTCATTTTTGATTTGCCATTTACGTTTATGGACAAAGGTTTCTCTTGGGCAACATCGAACATAATGGGCATCGAAGGACCATAAATATCAGCATCCAACAATCCTACTTTAAAGCCCATTTTGGCCAAGGTTACTGCCAAATTTGCCGTTACCGTAGATTTACCAACGCCCCCTTTACCCGATGCTACTGCGATAATATTTTGAATACCAGGAATAGGTTTTCCTTTGATCTCATTGGTTTTGGGTTTAGCTGCTGGAGCATCTACCTTTATGTTTATCTTGATTTTAGCCTTCTCGTAAACCTCTTTGTGGATGATCTTTAAAATCTCTACTTCAGTCTTTTTTCGTGCCTGTAAGCTTGGGTTTGAAATAACAATATCTACCTCTACCTCATCGCCAAAAATCATTATGTTTTTAACGGCTCCACTTTCTACCATATTCTGGCCTTCCCCAGGAACCGTTATAAGTTCCAACGCCTTCAGTATATCCTTTTTATCTAACTTCATTATGTATATCGATTCTAAACAACAAAGATAGTTCTTAGGGCTGAGATTATGAAGTTACTGGATTGAAAATGAATATGTCATCATAAACAATATCTACCGCTGTTATAAAAGAAATTTTATTTCATTTAGCAGCGGGTAAAGCAACAAAGCAATGCAAAAAGCGTACTTTAGAATTGGTGATTTAAATTCAAATATATATGTCATTATTTTATAAAAAACTAAGTGGATTCATTTTATTAAGCTGTCTGGTATTTCTCCTAAGTGACTGTAAACGATCTAAAGCTGAATTTTCAAAAGTAGATGTAGCTAAAAGTCTAAAAATCATTGGTATAGAATTCAATGAAAAATACATAGACACCCTTTATCCTTATTTGGAGCGAAATAAAGAAGGTTTTGATTCTTTACGAAAATATACATTGGACAATGACGTCTTTCCTGCGATACGCTTTGACCCTATACCCAAAGACTTTTCCACCAGACCACAGGCAGGTTTTCCAGATTGGAAAATACCCGTTGACGTAGCATTGCCTAAAGACAAAAACAATCTTGCTTTTTATTCTATTCGCCAATTAGCCTCGCTAATTAAACATAAAAAAATAACTGCGGTAGCGCTGACCGAATTTTTTATAGAACGTCATAAAAAGTATAATCCAATTCTTGAATGTACCATCACCATTACCGAAGAACTGGCTCTTGAACAGGCAAAAAAAATGGATAAAGAGCTAGCAGAAGGTAAATACCGGGGTATACTTCATGGGATACCTTATGGTGTTAAGGATTTAATGGCTGTAAAAGGTTACAAAACTACCTGGGGCGCTGAACCCTTCAAAAATCAGGAAATAGATATGACGGCAACCGTTGTTGAACGACTCCAAAATGCAGGTGCGGTTCTTATTGCCAAATTGGTCTCAGGTTCCTTGGCTCGCGGGGATGTTTGGTTTGGTGGTAAAACAAAAAATCCATGGGATACCAAAGAAGGTGCCAGTGGTTCATCGGCAGGTTCCGGATCGGCTACTTCTGCCGGCTTAGTTCCCTTTGCCCTTGGCACGGAAACCTTAGGATCCATTACCTCGCCAAGTACAAAAAATGGCATTACTGGTTTAAGGCCTACTTACGGCAGGGTAAGTAGGCACGGAGTAATGAGTCTTAGTTGGTCTATGGACAAGGTAGGACCAATGACCAGAAGTGCCGAAGATTGTGCCATCGTTTACAGCGTTATTACCGGAAAAGACCCAAGAGACCAAACAACAACAGCGTATCCTGATGGTTTTGAGCCCCAAAAAGATATCTCCACCCTACGGATAGGTTATCTCAAAAAAGACATTGAAACAGACACTACTTTAAGTAAGCATAACTCAGAAAGGGCTATTAAAACTTTTAAAAAATTAGGCCTAACCCTAAACGAAGTAGAATTACCTGAAGATATCCCCTACAAAAGCTTTGATATTATCTTAAGGGCTGAGGCTGGTGCATTTTTTGACGATTTAGTACGCTCAGGTGATGTGGACCAAATGGTGGAACAAGATCAAAAATCTAGAGCAAATTCCTTACGGCAGGCGCGCTTAATTCCTGCGGTCGAATACTTACAAGCCAATAGGCATCGTCAAGTTCTTATCGAAAAAATGAACACCATCATGAAGGAATATGACGTGCTTATATCTCCAACTTTTGGCAACCGACAATTAGTTATCACTAATCTTACGGGGCATCCCGTAATTTCAATTCCCACTGGCCTTGACAAAGAACAGCATCCTACCAGCATTACCCTTGTTGGTAATTTATATGATGAGGCAAGCATCCTTTTATTAGCCAAAGCTTTTCAAAAAAACACCCAGTATGACGAAATGCACCCAGAAGGGTATACAAATTAGCTATCTCTTATTTTAAACCTTACGACCATCCAATAGCTTAAGTATTCTTGAACCATAAGCCGCGTTTTTCTCTGAGTGTGTTACTTGAATAATAGTCACACCGTCTTCTTGATTTAGTTTTTTGAAGAGCTCCATAATCTCTTCGCTCTGTTGCGAGTTTAGGTTTCCTGTTGGTTCATCAGCTAATATTAATTTTGGACTTGCAATTAAAGCCCTTGCAACTCCAACTAACTGCTGCTGCCCACCACTTAATTGTGCAGGAAACAGATCTTTTTTACCAACGATATTGAACCGATCAAGCATATCGGCCACCATAGCCTTACGTTCGGAACCCTTATATTTTTTATATAACAAGGGCATTTCCAGATTTTCCTGTACCGTGAGTTCATCTAACAAGTGATAGGACTGAAATACAAAACCGATATATTCCTTGTAGAGATTTGCTCGATGCTTTTCTTTAAGCGTATGAACAGATTCATCCAAAAAGTTATATTCACCCTCATCAAAAGCATCCAACATTCCTATGACATTCAAGAGCGTTGATTTACCGGAACCCGAAGGCCCCATTATCGAAATAAACTCCCCTTCTTCCACCTGAAGATTGATATCCTTTAATAGGAAAATACGTTGACCTCCTGAATTGACCCATTTAAAAATGTTGTTTAATTGTAGTAGCATAATTTTCGTTTTTTGAATGATAAATAATTTATTCAGACCGTAAACTCTTCACAGGATTAACGGTGGCTGATTTTACTGCCTGTATACCCAATGTTACAGATGTGATTACAAAAGCGATGAGTCCTGCCAAAGCAAACATCCACCATTGTATGGAAATACTATAAGCGAAACTACCCAGCCATACGTTCATCATGTACCAAGCAATGGGAAAAGCGATCAATGCAGCAATACCCACCAGAATAATGTAATCTTTGGATAACAGTACTACTATTTTTAGCACCCCAGCACCTAAGACCTTACGAATACCTATTTCCTTAATTCTTCTTTTTGCCATGAAGGAAATGAGTCCGAACATACCCAAACAGGAAATGAAAATCGTCAAAAGTGCAACGATATTTACTGTTTTTAGCATACCCTCTATCAAGCGGTATTGTCCACTTACTTTTTCGGTCAGAAAACTTTGGGCAAAGGTTTTTCTAGAATCTATTTTGGCAAAGGCAGCTGCTATGATATCTTGCACACCTTTTTCTTGCCCTTCCATCACACGGACGGATAGGTAACGATGTGCAGCTAAATCTTTTTCGTCGGTGTAATAATGTACCAAGGGTTCTACAACATTCTGCAAGTCCTGATAATGAAAATCCTCCATGACCCCAACAATCTGGTGACCCTTAGAATCATCGTTTTTCCATTTTAGGCGTTTTCCTTCAATGGAGTTCCACCCAAAAGCTTCCATGGCACTGCGATTGATAATCACGGAGCGTTCCTCCCCATTATCTAAGGCACTGTCAAAATCCCTACCTTCCACTATTGGAATTTTAAGGGTTTTAAGGTAGCCATCATCGGTATAAGAGCGACGAATGCGCACATCGGTATTTGTATTTGCATCGTAGAAACTAGTGTAATTAAAATAATAATCAGATGGAATTGCCTGACTCGTACTCACATTGCTAACATAGGGATTGGCCTCCAAATCATCCAACAGCGCATTAAAAGTAGAACTTGCGGCATCCATTTTTTTATAATCAAGGTCGATATTGCCTACAATGACATTTTGGCGCTCAAAGCCTAAATCGGCCTTTTTCATAAATCCGATCTGGCTATTCAAAATAATGGCGACACAGATGAAAAGTATGGCGATGGAAAACTGAAGAATGATAAAAGCGTTTTTAAAGAAGAAATTTCCTTTTGCACTATCTATTTTTCCTTTGATACCTTGGGAAACTGGCAGAGATACAAATCGTAAGGTAGGCAATATACCTACCACAAGGGTTACGGCTATTCCTAAAGCAAAAGCACCTAAGACCACAGGATAATCATCTGCAAAGCTAAAATTAATCTTACCAAAATCGGCACCAAAGACACCGTTCAATTGAGGTAATAAAACACCAAGGAAGAGTCCACCAGAAATTAATATAGACAACAAAACTAAAATACCATTTTCCAGACAAAATTGGGTAACGACACCTTTGCTACTCCCGCCCAATATTTTCCTTACCGCGATATCCTTAGTTCTTCTGAACATGGTTGAAGTATTCAAATTCAATAAGTTTACTAGTACCAAAAGCAAAACAAAAAAAGATGTTGCTATGTTGCCGCTAATAATTATTCCAACCACAGGTATGGCATCCGTCCTCATTTTTGAGTGGGGCATTATTTCCATTCGCGAAATAACCGAGGGATCCGAATAGTTGTCCTGAACCAATTGGTCAATTCTGCTTTCTAATTGAGCAATATCAGCATCTGGCCGTAATTTTAGAAATATGGGCGAAAAACTATCGCCCCAATTCATTTGTCGTTTAAACCCGGGATTATCCTGTAATAAGGTATTCGGTAGTAAAACACCCAATCGGAAAGAAGAATAGGGACTTATAGGTTCCAAAACACCAGTTATGGTAAGGTTTAGGGTATCTGCAGCTATCAGGGATTTCCCAACTGGGTTCGCATCCCCAAATAGCTGCTGGCTTACCTTATCTGTCAAAACAATAGAATACTTTTCGGTTAATGCGGTGCTTTGATTTCCGTGTTTTAAGGGCAATCCAAAAACCTCAAAAAACTCAGGGTCGGCATAATTCGTCTCGTTCTGAAATTCTTTATCCCCTACTTCCAACCAAACATTACCCCAACCATGTAAATGAGTTCCAGCTTCTACTTCTGGAGATGTACTACTAATTTTCTCCAGTAACGGGTAAGCGACCTCCATATAGTCGTTCCCATCCGTAAGATGGGTTTTAACGTAGTAAATTTGCTCTTGTTCTGTAATATTATCATCAGCAATATAATAAGCGTATGTGGAGAACATCAGCGTTAACACACTCCCTATTCCAATGCTGAGACCCAAAAGATTTAAAAAGGACAGCATTCTGTTCTTCCATAGGTTTCGAAACGATAATCTTAAGTGGTTCAGTAACATCAGTAAGTTCTTTATTTATTCCCGCGCTTGTACTGAACGTATTTCAGCAAAGAAGGAAATCTGTTAATTTGCATCAAAAAAATATACGGTCTTCAAAAGTTGGCCTCTTGTTCATTTATAAATGAAATCGATTTTCATGCCATGTTTTTAAAACATTGAAAATAAGATTATTATATTATTTTTTGAATAAAATGGAGTTTTTTAATGTAAAAATTTTGGACAGTTTTTGTACAAGAATTTTACAGTGAATCATCCTTTTCACATTAATTGATTTAAGATGATTATAAAAAGGGGTTACGCCGAAAATACAGTTGAACGCACCAATCTTACTACAACGATAACCTATCTTGAATAAAGGAATAAACACCTTTTGTCTATTTCTTCTCTAACCAGCGCGTAATGGAATTATATTCCCCTTCAAGGACAATTTTGTAGAAATTTGAGGGTAAATGAGAAATATTTATGCTTACTTTTTTATTCTGGATTTTGACCTCAGACATATGTTTGTATTCGTCCACACCCCCTTTTTGAAATTCATTGCACGGACTCATCCATATGTTAATTTTCCCCCTTTGGTCATATGCCTCCCATGTTACGTTTAAAACATCGTCCATAAAAACAGCTTCGGCGTTGGAAATAGAAATTTTACCGGTCAGCGGTACACCATCTATTTCCCGAAGCTGTTTGGTTTCGGGATTAATATTCAAGGTCCGAAGCATCGAGGGCATAATATCAACAATACCGGGTCGTTGCTCCCTGAAATAGTCATTTAATTCCTTGGCATTAGTCACTATCCACGTATCACGCTCTCTATCTGACTGGCCGCCATGCCCTTTCCCATCTTTTGCAGTTCTACCATGATCAGTGGTAATCCATAGCTCCCAATCTTCGTTGAAGTTTTCTGACCTGTATTGCGTCGCTTCCCAGATGCTACCTATTTGATTGTCCATTATTTTTATGGCGTCATAAAACTGCTGGCTATCTCCATACTTATGACCCATATCATCGGTATATTCTAAATATACCCAGGAAAGGTCTGGAGCTTTCGATTTAATATATCGAGCAGTTTCCTTTGTGACATGTTCATCTATCTTATGGATGTATAACCGCTCATCATCATGGGGAAACACAATGGTATCTAGTTCAAATCCATCAAAATGATAATCCAATTTAATATTTCCAGTAGCAGGCAAATTGTCCCCGACCAATTTGGTCCGGTTGTCAAGCCAAGTAGAAAAAATAGTTGTTTTTAATTCGGGTCTGTATTCTTTTGCAAATCTAAAAATGGTCCAATAGTTATAATTTGGGTCTTTAATACTATTACCCCGTACATTATGTTTATTGGCCCAAGTACCTGTAAGCAAGCTATTGTAACCCACAGCGGAAATAGTCGGCGTTTCAGAATACCCACCTTTTTCACCACCAACATAAGCACGTGTGTACCCTCCTTCGCGTGCAACAACATCAAGGTTTGGTGTTTCTACTTGTTCAATGGCATCAGACGAGATACCGTCAACAATTACAAAGATTACTTTGGTTTTCTTCTCTTGTGAATTAACAAACACAGCTAGAAAAAATACAGCTACTAAAGAAAACGTGTGTTTTGTCGACATATGTTTAAAAGGGATGATGGAAAATTATTCAGTTCGTAAACTTTTCACAGGATTCTGTTTGGCGGCTTTGAAACTATGCCAGCTTACCGTTAGCATCGTGATTACGATAACACTACCTCCCGCCATTAGAAACATCCAAAGTCCAATATCAATTTTATAAGCAAAAGCTTCCAACCATTTGTTGGCGGCAATGTATGCAATAGGCATAGCCACTACAAAAGCGACCAACAACCATTTCAAAAAGTCGGTATTGAGCATAATTAATATTTCGGAAATACTCGCCCCATTTACTTTTCGTATGCCAATTTCCTTAAACCTTCTTTGAGAGACCATTAAGGAGAGTCCCAATACGCCCATAGCACAAACAAAAACTGCAATAAGCGCAAAAATTAAAATCAAGTTTTTCTGTAGTAGCTCTGTTTTGTATTCATTTTGGTAAAGAGTATTAACCTCAAAATATTCCAAGGGATATTTGGGAAACATTCCTGTCCATGCTTTTTGGATAGCGGCTATGGCTTCGGTTTTGGAAGAAGGCGTGTATGAAATCGCAATATTTTCCAACCAACTATTTTCCCTTTTAAAAAGCACTAAGGGTTCCACTTTGGTTTGCAATCCGGAGAGATGAAAATCTTCAATCACTCCAACTATTTTTCCTTTAGGAATAGCAACGCCTTCCACCGGAGAAATTAAAGCAAAATCTTTACCGATTACAGCGCTGGCTTCTTGAAAGCCCAAATAACCCAATGCCGTTTCATTGATAATATATTCCCCGTTCCCATCTTCATCTGTATTGTTTTCAGTGAAATTTTGTCCGCCTAAAAATGATAGTGTAAAGACATCTGTAAACGAGTAATCACAGGAAAACACACCAATGTATTTAGTATCCGTGTTTGGGGCGCCTTCCATGGTAAAAGCGAACATATCATTGGTCTCACCACCAGGAGGAGCCATCATTGCAGAAACCGAACCGATGCTGTTTTGTGTTACCAGTTCTGACTTAAAAACATCAAACTTCTTCTGCACCTCAGCATGAACGTAAGGGATACATAGCACATTGTCTTCTTTTGCTCCCATAGAATTACCAAGCGCATAATCCGTCTGACGTGAAATAACAATAACACCGACTAGCAGCACTATTGCTAGTGCAAATTGAGAGACCAATAGTATTTTATGCGTTTTTACGGTTCCTTCGCCTTTCATCTTTTTATCCAAGGAAAAATTTTGAAAACGGTTTTTAAAAACTGATTGTATTCCAGCAAAAACACTCAAAAAAGAAAAGAACACTATAACGCCAAATGCAAACCAACCATTCCCTTCTAATAAATTCAATTGGTAGCGGTCTAAAATAAACTGATTCAATTTTAAGGAACCCAATAGCACAAAAAACAAAGAGGTGGCAACTATAATTCCACTTTCCAAAAGAAAATAACGGGTCATGATACTTTTGGAAGAGCCTAGTATTTGGTTTAAGGCCAAAAACTTTGTGAGATAACCCGCCATACCCAGGTTTAAACTGGTGAAATTACTCAGCGAGATGAATAGCAAAATAAATGCGGCAATGGCAAGCAGGTATATATTCCCCATGCTACCGTTAGGTTCAATCTCTCGTAACAAATTAGACTTTAAATGAATCTCTTTTATATTCATTAAATGCCCCTGTATTTTTGCCTCGTTATCTATTTCAATTCCCTGCAATTCATTTAAAGTTGTAGAAATTTTATCCGTTAGACCAGTAGCGTTTACCTTTTCTTTTAATAGCAGATACACATAAGCCCATCCACTAATAGCATCGACCCCTGGCATAACCAATAGATCTGGATGTAAGTGACTTTGCTGTGCAAAATCTTCCATGACTCCCGTTATAATAAAATCCGTTTCGAGTGAATTATAATGTCCAGGTGGCAGCGAAATAACTTTACCCATTGGATTTTTATTTCCAAAAACCTTTTTCGCTAAGGAAATTGAAAGTACTGCAGAACCAGGTTCAGCCAACGCAGAATTAGAATCTCCGTCTTTAAAACGAACATCAAAAACTTGTAAAAACGTTTCGTCCACGGCAAAAGCCTGCGCTATGGCATAGTGTTGTTCATCTTTTAAAATGAGCTTATCTCGCAAGGGCATCAATCGCACCGCGGTTTGGATTTCAGGAATTTGCTTGACGAGTTCGGGTATTATTTTGGAATCTGAGACGCGTGCAAACTCATTCCCTTCAAAAATCTCTGGATGGGTGATGGTGAGTCTATATGTCTTGTCAGCATTCGTATGGACCTTGTCATAACTGAATTCGTTCTTTAAGAAAAGGGCAATAAACAGCACACCACACAATCCTAAGGATAAGCCTACTAGTTTAATCCCATTTAAAACAGGTCGCTTCAATATATTTCTTAGTGCATATTTTAAAAGCATAGTTCTCTTTTTACTATTCTAAAATTAGCCATTTTATGTTGACTTGGGTGGGGAGTTAACCAAGGTTTGAACTTTAAATAGTACTAGGTAAATTAAATAGGTTTAAAACAAAGTAGTCTTACTTAAAAATCTCCTTGCCAGCATTAATATCATTTATCACTCCATCGATATAGGATACAAAATTTTTATCCTTGGTCTTCGTTTTAGCTGATTCGCAAAACTGTATTGCCTTTTTCTTATTTCCAGTATAAAAATAACCACTTACCATTCCTAAATGGGCATATACATCGTCTGGGTAACTCTTTAGGTTCATTTTAAAAATATCAAATGCTTTTTTGTGTTCGTCATTGCGATTTAAATCGATACCATAGTTAACCAAATCTTCAGAAGAACCCATCGGAAATGCGCTTTGCATTACGGAATCTGCCTCTTGCTTTCTATTCAGCTTATCTAGCAGTCCTGCATACGTAGATAAGGTTTTAAAATTAGCTTCTCCAAAATAACTGTTGATAGAGCGATCTGCCCAATCTAAACCTTCCTCTAAATTCATATCATTTACCAAACAATAACTCGCTGCCGTATGCAAATTCTGCCAATACCGATAGAAGATACCGGAATTGACTTCCTCCCTAAAAGATTCAATTTGTGTCTTATGAATATCGACGGACACTGTAAAAGGAATTCTTAGTTTTTCCCAATCCAAGGCCACTACAGCCGCATTTTCAGTTTGCTCAACAAAGGAAAACGTAAGCCTTTCCACAAGTGAATCGAGTTTTTTAAGGGGGACATCCACCCTCAAAACATCATCTTTTTCAACGTAATAGAAACTACCCCAAGCGGTATTAAACTTGGAAAATATCAAGGTTGCTTTTTCAACGTCCATCGCAATAAAGAAGCCATACTTTCCCTTGGGTAATGGCTGCCCTTCGATAAGTACATCGGTTGAGAACTCGATAGTAGTGTTTTCGTTTGCACCCGCACGCCAAGGTGCGGCTTTACTGGTACCATATCCTAAATCGGCAAAACCATAATGCACCAATTGCCCCCAAATATTCCCCTCTCTACCATTAACAGCAGGTCTCGAATAGTCAATCGTTACCTCGGTATTGCTTATGTGTTCAGAGACCATGGCCTGTTTATTACCGTCCCTAGGCAATGTAATCTGTGCTTGGGCACCTAAAATGCATAGAAAAAAGAAGAAGACTCTACCAAGTTGATTTTTCATATGCATTATTTTTAACTTCTTTTTAATTTAGCTCGCCATGGTAGTATTATTACTATGTGTTACCTGTAATTACTGAGTCCTAGCTAAAATAAACTCATCTCTCTTTTGCTCTTGGACCACACTACAAGTAAAAGGAAAGACCTTTTTCTATTCCATCCTTAAACTTTTAATTGGATTCTGTTTTGCTGCTTTAATCGCTTGAAAACTCACCGTAAGTACCGTTACTCCCATGGCACCGAACATAGCCAATGCAAAAATCCACCATTGTAGAACTACTCTATATGGGTATTCCTGTAGCCATCCATTCATAACATAATACGCAATAGGTATTGCAATAAAACAGGAAATGACCACCAATTTTAGAAAGTCCTTGGAAAGCATATTCCATACATTAAATACAGTTGCGCCTAATACTTTACGTACACCTATTTCCTTTGTGCGCTGCTCAGCTACAAAAGAGGTCAGTCCAAAAAGTCCCAAACAACTTATTAAAATCGCCAAAGCCGTAAAGATGCCGGATAAGGTTCCTATCCGTTCTTCAGAAGCAAATTTTTCTCCATATTGATCGTCTACGAATTGATATTCAAACGGAACATCTGCAAAATGCTCCTTAAATACCCTCTCCACAATAACCAAATTCTGAGTAGCACTCTGCTTTGGATTTAACCGTAAATTATAATAGCTGCCATTATCGGAGCGGTCATACACATACATGGCCTGTTTTACGGGTTCGTAGGGCGACTGTGCTATCATATCCTCTACTACGCCAATTATCTTTAAAGGTGGGTTTGGATCTTCATCGCTATCATCCTTTAATAATTGTCCTATGGGATTTTCCATACCCAGGTATTTCTTAGCGGTTTCGTTAATTAAAACACCTAAGGAATCTGTTGCGAAATCCCTAGAAAAATCCCTTCCTTCCACTATTTCCAAACCTAAGGACTTGGCATATTCTGGAGAAACTTCGGTCCATGCCAAATCTTCTTGAAACCCTTCTGGCTTTCCTTCCCAAGTAAATCCGCTTCTATTGGACCATATTTGTGTAGTGGGGCTACTGGAGGTAGACATTTCTAACACTGCGCCAGATCCTAGAAATTCAGTTCGCATCAATTCGGTCTTCCCTGAAAAATCCTGACTAAAGGTAGGTATTTGAATCAATCCTTCCTTGTCATAGCCAATAGGTCGGTTCTTAGCATAATTAATTTGTTGCATTACGATGACCGTTCCAATAATAAAAGCTACGGATACCGTAAACTGTATCACTACTAGAATTTTTCTCGGTAGACCGGCATATCGCCCCACTTTGAACGTGCCTTTTAATACATCAACAGGTTTAAAAGAAGAAAGATACAAAGCCGGATAACTTCCTGCCAATAATGCCGTAAAAATGATAAACCCAACGGATATGCCCCAAAAAGAACTACTACCCCATGGGAACACCATTTCCTTTCGAGCAAGTTCATTAAACCCTCCAATGCATAACAATACAATGACCAAGGCAATGACGTATGCCAAAACGACTACTAAAAAAGACTCGCTCAAGAACTGGTAGATCAACTGCCCTTTCTGCGATCCAATAGATTTTCGGATCCCTACTTCTTTTGCTCTTTTCTCTGACCTTGCCGTACTTAAATTCATGAAATTGATGCAAGCCAATAACAAAACAAAAGCACCAATAATACCAAATAGCCAAACGTATTTGATTCGACCTCCCGATTGTTTTCCATTTTCGAACTGACTTCTCAGATGCCAATCTTTCATCGGAAATAGAAATAATTGTGGATTGAACTCCGCTGCATCTTCGTCTAAATTCTTTTTAACATTCTTTATCGTTGTACTTACTTTTTCTATAGTGGTATTGTCCGTTATTTGTACGAACATCTGAAAGGAATTATTACCCCAGCTATCCTCCGCATTTCGCACCCATTCCCGCGTAGCCAAATATTTCTCCCATGGAATAATAAATTCGGTATCGTTAAAAGTATTGTTAAACGGAATATCGGAATAGACCGCAGTTACGGAAAGGTCAAATTCATTACTGACCTTTACTATTTTTCCAATTGGGTCATCATTTCCAAAAAGAGCAGTTGCCGTAGATGCCGATAGCATTATAGAATTAAGTTCCCGAAGCCCGTCTTTTTCCCCTTTTATAATTTGGAGATTAAAAAGTTCAGGTGCTTCACGCTGCATATAATTACCTGGTCTGGACAGGCTTTTTTCTCCATATTTCAAATAACTATCATTGGTCCATGAAGCCATAATTAGGTGCTTAAAATTATCCTTATAACCATCCCGTAAAGCCTTTTCTAAAGGTCTAGGAATGGCGGGACCCGTTCCCGTATTTCCATTAAAAGTTTGTGACTGAAAGATTTGGGCAATTTTTTCCTTGTTGGGAAAGTAGTTGTTATAGGAGAGCTCGTCTTGGACCCAAAGCCCAATAATGAGCGTAACAGCCATTCCTAATCCGAGTCCGCCAATATTAATGAACGAGTAGCCCTTATTGTTCCAAAGGTTCCTCCAAGCGATTTTCAAATAGTTCTTAAACATGAATGATGATTTTGATTGCTGTTGTTTTTATTAAAAGACTCAATTTTTTGGTAAACGTTTCACTCTGTTCGTAAACTTTTTACAGGGTTGGCAATTGCAGCTTTGATACTTTGATAGCTTACGGTTACGACAGAAATTAGAACTGCCAAGAAAGCCGCAAGTACAAATATCCACCATGGAATATTTATACGGTAGGAGAAATCCTCTAACCACTTGTCCATAGCAAACCAACCTAAGGGTAAAGAAATTAAAATAGCAATAGCTACCAGCTTTAAGAAATCTAAAGTAAGCTTCATAGATATTTGGCCTACACTGGCACCCAATACTTTGCGCACCCCAATTTCCTTAGTTCGTTTTTCAGCATTAAAAGCGGCTAAACCAAACAAACCCAAGCAAGCAATTAATAGGGACAGAACTGTGAAAATGATGAAAATATTACCCAACCTTCGCTCACTTTGATAGGTGTTATCAAAGGCATCCTCCATAAAATAGTAATCAAATGGTTCTCCAGGCACTATGCTATTCCAAATGCCTTCTATTTGTGTAATCGCATTTGGAAAATCACCTGCCTCTATTTTTACCGCCATAGCATAAGCTCCATCTCCTAAATGTAGACTTACTGCATCAATATCTTCCTTCAATGAGGCTATGTGAAAATCTTTCATGACCCCTATAATGGTAAAATAGGTTGGATTTTCTGAAGCAAAACCGGGTGTGTATCGTTTTCCCAAAGCTTCTTGTGGACTCATTTTCATTACCCTTACCGCTTTTTCATTTATAATAATAGAAGTAGAATCATTTCCGAAATTTTTATCAAAATCGCGACCTGCTACTAGTTCAAAACCCATGGTAGTAACATAATCGTAATCAACACTCCACGTCTGCATACTCACCGCATTTTCTTGGGTAGTTTCGCCAGTATCAGGGCTAAAAGTAGTATCACTTCGGCTAGATGGCGTTGGAAAAAAACTACTTAAGGTAGCATTCTTAACAAAACCTAATTGTTTTACCTGTTCTTTAAAGGTAGTAACCTTATCACCTGCTGTGTATATATCATTAACAATTAAGACCTGATCTTTTGAAAAACCTAAATCCTTACCTTGTATATAGGTTAACTGTTGGTAAACCACCAGGGTACTCACAATTAGGAAGACTGAAATGGCGAACTGAAAAACGACGAGGGAATTTCTTATTTTTCCGCCACCCACACTACTTTGTCCTCCACCTTTAAGAACCTTAACGGGTTTGAAACGCGACATAAAAAAAGCTGGGTAACTTCCTGAAAATAATCCCAATACCGCTACTGAGCCTAGTAAAATCAACCAAAAAATAGGGCTTTTAAATGGAATAGAAATATCCTTATCGGCCAAGGTATTAAAAAATGGCAATGCTATTAAGGCAAGAACAAGAGCCAAGGCTAAGGATAGGAAAGATACTAATCCTGATTCTACCAAAAACTGACGTATCAATTCTATTTTATTGGACCCTAAGGTTTTACGAACACCTACTTCTTTAGCCCTTTTAAGAGAGTGGGCAGTCGACAAATTCATAAAATTAACACTTGCCAAAACGATAAGAAAGATTGCTATAAATGAAAGAATATAGATACTTTGCATATCATTATTAGCACTCATTTCTGCCATTCGACTAGAGTTCAAATGAATATCAGTTAAAGGTATAGTACTGTAAACTAAATAATTGCCAGCCTCTTTAAACTGTTTTTCAGTAATACCAGGCATAAATTGCTGTACCCCAGGCACTACATATTTTCCTAAGAACCCACGTAGTTGTTGCTGTATATCTGCAGCATCGACACTTGGTATTAATTTAATAAAGGTTTGATAATTATTACTACCCCAATTCACCACTTTAGCATCATCGTTTCCTTCCATTGATTCAAAAATGGAATAATCTCTTAAAAATGAATTTTGTGGAAAATCATTTATGACTCCTACTACCGTATAGAGTTCTTCATTATTAAGTATTAAGTTTTGTCCTATTGCACTACGTACGGCAAAATGCTTTTCTGCAGCAGTTTTTGTAAGTATTATGGTATTTGGGTCCTTTAACGCGGTTTTTACATCCCCTTCCAATAATTCTACACCAAACATTTCAAAAAATGTTGCATCCACATAAGTAGTCTGCTCTTCTTTTACATTGGTTTGGTCATTTGCTTTACGTACTAGTGCGCTTCCCCGTGTTCTAAAACGAGTAACTAACTCTATTTCTGAAAAATCATTTAGTAATGCCTCTGCCATAGGAGCAGGAGTTACTGCGAATTCTCGCGCGTCTCCACCAAATTTAATATCAGCATCAATTCTATGGATACGATCCGCGTCGGAAAACATCTTGTCATAACTTAATTCATCATAAATATATAATGAAATCAGTAAACCTCCGGCCATACCAATAGCAAGTCCGAACGTATTTAGGAAGGTAAAAAAAGGTTGCCTTTTTATACTTCTCAAAGCTATTTTAATATGGTTTTTAAACATGATTGATGATTGTTTTGATTAATGTTCTTATGTATTCCATACGCATAAAGTCTATTTTCGTGCCAAATGAATAACTAGCTAATTATCAGATAATTAAATAAAAAAAACAATTTTAACTGTAAATTAATTGGACATAACTTGTATAATATATTTACAGAAATAGATTGATAACCAACCAGTGATACTTCTTCCTTTAGGTGAAAATTTAAGATTATTTTATTCCGTACGTAAACTATTTACAGGGTTGGCAACGGCCGATTTAAGCGATTGGAAACCAACATTCAAAAAGGTGATTAGCAATGCAAAACCTCCTGCCAATATAAATACCCACCATTGTATATCTATACGATAGGTGAAATCTTCTAACCAACGCTGTATAAAGTAATAGGCTATCGGTGTTGCAATTAAAAAAGCAATACCCACCAGTTTTACAAAATCTTTAGTTAATAACTGAACTACAGAGCCAATACTAGCACCCAATACTTTTCGAATACCTATTTCCTTTTTCTTTTGTTCCGCCACAAAGGAAACCAGACCAAAAAGACCTAAACAGCTAATGAGTATGGCTAGAATAGTAAACACCATAGAAATTTGGCCCAAACGCTTTTCTTCATCATACAGCTTCTCCACTTCTTTGTCTACAAATCTGTAGTCAAAGGGTACGTTTGTCACCGTGGCTTTCCATTGTTGTTCTAAATTAGACAATAACTGCTGATAATTATTACTTTGCGTTTTTAGAAATAACCAGTTTGGTTCGTTTTCCTTATATAAAAAAAGGGGAGCAATTTCATCTTTAAGTGATGCAAAATGGTAATCTTTAGTAACGCCAACAATTCGCATTTCATAGGTCTCATCATCAAAACTTTGCACTAAACTTGAACTCAAGGCATCTTCCTTCTTAATATTAAAAATCCGTAACGTAGCTTGGTTTACAATGATTTGGTCTGTGGTATCTGCTGGTGTAAAATCTCTTCCTTTCAGTAATGGAACATTCATGGTTTCAAAATAACCTTCGCTTATACCCTGTCTTTTTACAACAGTATTGTTTTCGCGATTCCCACCAGGCAAATACAATCCATTATCATTTAAAATAACTTCAGAAGGTGCATAATTTCCACTGGATACATTTACCACCCCTGGAATATTTAAAAATGAGGCTTTAAGCGATTCAAACTTACTGGAAGCTTCGGTTGTACCTATTCTTAGGGCCAGTAGATTATTTTTTTGAAAACCAAGGTCTTTATTCTGCGCAAATCGAAATTGCTGGGTCACAATAATAACTGTAGCTACTAGACTTATTGAAACTATAAACTGAAAAACAACCAGAACCTTCCTAAAAGCTCCATTACCCGATTGCAAGATAGTCTCACTTTTTAAAGCTTTAATAGGTTTTATTGACGATAAAATAATAGCAGGGTAAATTCCTGAAACCAATCCTGTAAGGATTCCCAATCCAACTAATATTAGACCAACACGCCAATATTGATAGCAGAGTACGCTTTGTTTCTAAAAAGGTTTCTCCAAGTTATAATTAGATAGTTTTGAACATAGTTCTTGTTTTTCTTGTTTTATGAAGCACTGCTTATAAGCTTTAAGATGCTATTCTGTCCTTAAGCTTTTAACTGGGTGTGCCCTCGCCGCTTTTATTGCGTTAAAACTTACTGTTGCCAAGGCAATAAACAATGCAACGCCCCCAGCCAAGGCGAAAATCCACCAACTAATATCTATTTGGTATGCATATACATGAAGCCATTTATCCATCACATACCATGAGAACGGAGTGGCTACAGCGATGGCTATCAAAACCAATTTAATAAAATCAATAGATAATAGCTTTACGATACTGGATACCTCAGCACCCAGAACTTTGCGAACTCCAATCTCCTTGGTGCGTTGCACAGCACTATACGT
>JBLICT010000001.1:0-54860 GCA_047632415.1 Maribacter sp. | reverse complement strand
GATTGTGGTTCCATAGACATCATTGACGCCCTTAAGAAGGTTTTATAATACCGAATGGAATCCATTGGTGTAAGTATCGTGTCTTTTTCCCGGGTATCACTTTTCCAGTCAAAAACGGTCATTTCTGTCTTTTTGGTAAACGACTCTCGGATTTCCTTTTCAGATTTCCCTAAATCTTTCATTTTTCGCCATCGTTCCGAAGTTTTTATGGCTCTTTCCATGATTCGGTCCGTTTCCTCTGTGGTTAGATCTAAAAATGGTGTTGTGGGATTTTTATCCGGCGTATTCTGACGAAAAAATTCGGCTTGCAGTCGTTCCATGTGCTGGGAAACTGCATCTTCGGCATTCTGCTGCATTCTAGAATCAATCGTAGTGTATATTTTTAATCCGTCTAAGTACAAATTATAACGATCACGTTCCCCTTCCATAGCCGGTTTAGGATTCTTATCTATCCAACCTCTCATAAAACGTTGAAGATACATTCTAAAATACGTAGCTAAGCCTTCCCGGTGGCTTTCCGGATTAAAGTTGATATCCATTCTTAGGGCTTGTAACGAATCTTTTTCTATCTCGGTAATATATTCGTACCGCGCCAACTGTCCCAATACTATATTTCGTTTATTCAGCGTAATCTCTTCTCGTCGTAACGGGTTAAAAAGCGATGAATTTTGAAGCATACCCACCAACATAGCAGATTCTTCCACTTTTAGGTCTTTTGGTTCTTTACCAAAATAAATTCGGGATGCAGAACGGATACCGTCAGCGTTATTACCAAAATCATAAATATTCAAATACATACTTATAATTTCTTCCTTGGTGTAGCTGCGTTCCAAGCGTATGGCTAAAACCCATTCCTTTAATTTCTGCTGAATGGTCTCAAATTTACTTCTAGACCTAACACCCACAAAGAGTTGGCGTGCCAACTGCTGGGTAATCGTACTTGCCCCTCCTCGCTTTCCTAAAAAGAATGCTGCTCTAAGTGTTCCCCGAGCATCTATTCCTGAATGGTCTCTAAAACGAATATCCTCACTTGCAATAAGCGTATTAACTAAGTTTTCTGGTAAATCGTCGTAGGTTACATCGGTTCTGTTATCATCTAAATAGAATTTTCCCAAAAGCTTTCCATCAGAGGAAACTATTTGCGATGCCAAATTCGTCTGTGGATTCTCTAGATACTCATAGGGTGGCAAATCACCGAAAAAGCCCCAGGAAGCGGATAAAAATAGTAATGCAAAGAGCGCAATACCGGAAACAAAAAGAATCCAAAACCATTTGATGTATTTAAAAAACCCTTGAGGTTTCTTCTTTTTAACCGTTTTTGCCATTAAACTAGGGGTTGATTTTTGTTATTTCTATGCCCACATCCGTAATGCCTTCCAATCCAATAACACCGGAAACGTTGCCATTTTTACGCATTGCATGTGAGACCTGTAAGTTATATACGCCAGAAGTAGGAAAAACGATGTTTTCCTTGTACCACAATTTATTCTCTTTAATACTACCACTGCCCTTTCCCAACCAAGTGCCATCTGGCAAGGCCATTGCATATTCTAGGGTGTCTTGTACTACTTCCCCTTCAGGAGTATTAAGCGAGGCTATTAAAAAAAGATTGCTGTACCGGAAATTTTGGTCGTTCCTTACGTTAATAAACATTTGGTATTCTTGGAGCGAATCCATCTCTGAAAAAGTAAATTCCTTAACATCGTCCTTATTCCAAACTGCGCCACCAACGCTTTTGTATTCGGAACGGACTACATCGGTTTTACAGGAAAGTACCATAATACCAAACATGACAAGACAACTGAGATTACGCATTATTAGGCTTTCCTTTTCTATTGTTGTTCTTTCTTCTGCTATTATTGTTGTTGCTATTGCCGCTATTGGCATTATCGCCATTACTCTTGTTGTTACTGTTGTTAGGATTAGCGTTGCTATTCTTAGAGCTGGCAGTGCGCTTGCCTTTGTTTCTATTTCTGTTACGGCTGTTTTTACTACCCTTAGGCTTGTCAAAACGGGTAAGACTATCTTGGCCAACAACATTTTCGAACACTACTTTTTCCTCGATAATATTATCTACCGCATAAGCTTCAAGACTGGGCACTTTTTCCTTGTTCTTATTTTTTTCTAAAATCTCATTGACCTGATCTTTAGAGAGTACGTGCCAGTTAGCAGGCTCGTCTTTATAAGAAAACCATAGTTGTTCCTTAAAAATATCTGTTTTTTGACAAAAAGCTATACCTTTTTCCGTAGAAATCCTGGTTTCTTGCGATGGAAAATCCTTTAAGGCATCTAAATAGACATCTAATTCATAGTTTAAGCAACACTTAAGTTTTCCGCATTGCCCAGCTAATTTTTGAGGGTTAAGCGACAGTTGTTGGTACCGAGCCGCAGAGGTGCTTACCGATCTAAAATCCGTAAGCCAGGTAGAACAACAAAGTTCCCTGCCACAGGAACCGATACCGCCTAAACGCTGTGCCTCTTGCCTATAACCGATTTGACGCATTTCTATTCGAATGCCAAAGGCCTTGGCCATATCCTTGATTAGTTGTCTAAAGTCTACGCGGTCTTCTGCCGTGTAATAGAATGTAGCCTTGGAACCATCACCTTGAAACTCCACATCTGAAATCTTCATTTGCAGCTGCAGAATAATAGCAATTTCGCGGGAGCGCTTTTTAATTTCACCTTCTCGGTCCCTACATTTTTGCCAAATATCAATATCTTTTTGAGAGGCTTTTCTGTAGACTTTTGGAAAATCTTCCTTTTTAAAATCTTCCTTTTTTCGCTTCATTTGCACCCTTACCAGTTCTCCGGTTAAGGTAACCATACCAATGTCATGACCTGAAGTTGCCTGTGTGGCAACAATATCGCCAATGGAAAGTGAAAGATTTTCTGTGTTTTGGAAAAATTCCTTTCTACTATTCTTAAATCGGACCTCTACAAAATCAAATGGCTTTTCCCCGTTAGGAAGCGCCATATTCGAAAGCCAATCAAAAACTGTTAATTTATTGCAACCATCCGTACCGCAAGTGCCATTATTCTTGCATCCCTTAGGTTGTCCATCCTTACCGGTAGAACAACTGCTACACCCCATAATATATATATTGACTCCAAAAAACAAGTCATTTTTTGGATTAAGGTTCGTAAAAAATTTTATCTTATTTGTAAAGATACTATTTTTTTGATGTGAAGTAAAAGGAAGATATCGGGTAGGCCATAGTTTTATCTAGTGAAAAAATAAAAACCAGCGTAAAACTTACACTGGTTTTCCTGCTATTCCCTTAAGCGTTTTTAAGGAGGCCGCACGTGGCATAGGCTATCTTTTGAAACCTGAACGTAAAAAGATTAACCTTACTAGCAGCAAGTAGCCAATTCTCTTTTTAGTTCCCCCTCGGGAAGACAACAAAAAAAGCATGTATTGGGAATAGTATATAGCACAAAATTACTTCTTAAACTTCAAAACCTCGGAACGGCCTTTCTTGAATATCTTATTGCTTACCGTTTTCCCTCTTCGCAGTGCCTTCTGCTCTTCAAAAGGCAGTTCATGCACTTTCTTACAATTATCTGAGCAACAATCGTTCATTTTATCCGCACAGGCCTCACACTGTATAAATAGTAGATGGCAGGCTTCGTTGGCACAATTCACATGCTCATCACACGCTTGCCCGCACTGGTGGCAACTGGCTATAACATCTTCCGAAATTCGTTCTCCTCGACGGTGGTCAAAGACAAAATTCTTGCCTTTGAACTTATTCACTAACTTCTGGTTTTCTACCTGTTTGGCATATTCTATAATTCCACCTTCTAATTGATATACCTGTTTAAACCCTTTATGTTTGTAATACGCACTGGCTTTTTCGCATCGTATTCCTCCAGTACAGTACATAACTAATTTTTTGTCCTCTTTATGGTTCGCTAAATCCTTTTCTATAATGTCCAAAGAATCCCGAAACGTATCTACATCTGGCGTAATCGCATTTTTAAAGTGTCCTATTTCACTTTCGTAATGGTTACGCATATCCACTAAAACCGTATCAGGATCTTCTATGAGTGCATTGAACTCCATTGCATTTACGTGAATCCCTTTATTTGTCACATCAAAGGAAGTATCGTTAAGGCCATCGGCAACAATTTTATGCCGCACTTTTACCTTCAATTTTAAAAAAGACATATTGTCCTGTTCAATCGCAATGTTAAGTCGCACTCCTTTCAAAAAAGAAATACCATCCAAATGTGCTTTAAAGTCATCAAAATTCTCGGCAGGAACAGATAATTGCGCATTTATGCCTTCATCTGCGACGTATATGCGGCCCAACACTTCTAGCGCATCCCAATGGATAAATAAATGATTTCTAAAAATGGAAGTATTTACTAAGTGTGCGTACTGGTAGAAAGAAATTGTTAAACGCTCTTTGCCTGCTTCTTCTATCAAAGCAGCTCTTTCCTTCGCACTTAATGTATTGTACAGTTGCATGCTATACCAATTTTAAGTTAAAGAATTATGATAACTACAAAGATACTACTAATTGAAATTAAATACCGATTCTTTGACTCACCATAAGCTATGAACTAAAAAGAGTCTCAGTTTCCTAAGACTCTTTATTGACTATTCCATTTTTTCCTCTTCATAGCAATATTTCCACGTACTTAAAAGGAGATAGCCGCCAATTATCTGTTGCTAAAACAACAGAATCAACCATATTAATCACTATTATACCTTTAAGATACTCATTTTATAGAATGGTTGCGTAGGATTGTCTATTTATTTCATTTTTACAACAACAGGTTGCTAAACAATAATGAAACACGTACAATTTAGTTATTAAAGCTATGCATAGCGGTATACCAAATGGGGTACTTAAGGATTTCCATTTCTAAGCCACTATGATTACGGGGCATCTTTATAATTGTAACAAATTTGACCTCACAACAATCATTTAAAAAAAAGAAATGCTAATTTAGCATTCCATAAAAATTTTACGCAATTAAGGCTTATCAATTGGAATAAACATCAAAATTTATACGCCTAGATGGAGAATTCAATAAAGCTCTAGCCCTTTTATATCAATTGGGTTACAAAATATTAAAAAACACATACTATGAGTTCCGAGAAAGAAGCAAAATTAAAAGCCCTAAAACTAACCCTTGATAAAATGGACAAAACCTATGGAAAGGGTGCTGTCATGAAAATGGGAGATCGTGTTGTTGCAGATGTAGAGGTGATTCCTTCTGGTTCTTTGGGGCTTGACATTGCTTTGGGTGTAGGTGGTTACCCTCGTGGAAGAGTAGTGGAAATTTACGGTCCAGAATCATCGGGTAAGACCACTTTAACTTTACACGCAATTGCAGAAGCTCAGAAAAACGGCGGTATTGCAGCATTTATTGATGCGGAACATGCTTTTGACCGTTTTTATGCCGAAAAATTAGGGGTTGATATTGATAACCTTATCATATCTCAACCTGATAACGGAGAGCAGGGACTAGAAATTGCAGACAACCTAATCCGTTCAGGGGCTATTGATATTGTCGTAATTGATTCGGTTGCTGCATTAACACCAAAAAGTGAAATTGAAGGTGAAATGGGTGATTCTAAAATGGGATTACACGCACGATTAATGTCACAAGCCTTAAGAAAACTTACGGGTTCCATAAGTAAGACTGGTTGTACTGTTATTTTCATTAACCAGTTACGGGAAAAAATTGGTGTTATGTTCGGTAACCCGGAAACGACCACCGGTGGTAATGCGCTTAAATTTTATGCTTCTGTAAGGTTAGATATAAGAAGATCTACTCAGATAAAAGATACGGATGGTAACGTACAAGGTAATAAAACGCGAGTTAAGGTTGTGAAAAACAAAGTAGCTCCACCTTTTCGTACCACAGAATTTGATATCATGTATGGTGTAGGAATATCTAAAGTAGGTGAAATTGTTGACCTTGGGGTCGAATATGAAATCATTAAAAAGGCTGGTTCTTGGTTTAGCTATGGCGACACTAAACTTGGCCAAGGTAGGGATGCAGTCAAATCGCTATTACTTGACAACCCAGAGCTTTTTGAAGAGCTGGATGGTAAAATACGTGAAGCTATAAAAGCTATAAACACTTAAAGAAAACCTATTACTTATTGATTTTTTAATCTTTTACGCAACCCTTGCGGACTATTTTCATCTTAAAACTAAAAAGAAAGTGCTATGATGAGGAACAAATTAATATTCCTGCTGTTTTGTACAGGGTTATTTCTAGGGGGTTGCTCTCTAGATGATGATGGTCCAAATTTTCATTTTACCGCCCTTAGGATAAATACGGTAAACCTACCACAATCCTTTGAACTGAATGAAACCTATGAGGTTATAGTAGATTATACATTACCCAACAACTGCGCTCTTTTTGATGGATTTGAAGTAACTCAAGAAGATACCACCATAAGAAACGTGGTTGCTATCGGTTATGTAAGGACAGATCAACAAGGCTGTACGGAAGAAACTATTGAAGCACAAGCTTCTTTCAATTTTACCGTTATTCATGACCAGCCTTACACCTTTAAATTTTATCAAGGGGAAGATAGTGAGGGTGAAAATGAATATTTAGAGGTAATTGTACCTGTAAGCTAAAACCCAAAAAACCAACTATTTTAAGTGAGTCAAGAGGAACTCATACTGCATTGTAGAAAGGGTGACCGTAGGGCGCAGGAACAACTGTACCGCACCTATTCTGGTGTACTTTATGGGGTTTGCGTTAAATATTCTAAAAACAAAACAGAAGCCGAGGACAGTTTACACGATAGTTTTATGACCATTTATGAAAAAATAGATCAGTTTTCTTCTAAAGGGTCATTTGAAGGTTGGATGAAACGTATAACTGTAAATACGGTACTACAAAAATATAGAAAAGAAGAGCATTTAAGTGTTATAAACGAAAACACGGAAGAAGAGGTAATGATAGATACGCAAGACAACGATATTTCTTTACAGACCCTTTTGGAATATATTAAAGAACTTCCGAACAAGTACAGAGCCACGTTTAACCTTTATGTATTGGATGGCCATACACACAAGGAAATTGGTGAGTTATTAGGAACAACGGCAGGGACATCGAAGTCCAATCTTGCACGTGCACGAATACTTTTAAAAGAAAAAATACAAACGAAGATTCTCCAGACCATTATTGGCATAGCCGTTTTGATTGGAAATTATTTTTGATTCCTAGGAATCACTATAAAAATAAGTTTTATACAGATGAATAAAAAGAAATTAGACGAACTTTTCCGAGATACCCTCTCGGATTTCAAGGAATCCCCCGACGATAGCGTTTGGGCTTCTATTGAAACTTCGCTGGACAAAAAGAAAAAGAAACGAGTACTGCCGTTATGGTGGTCTCTTGGTGGTATTGCCGCAGCATTGTTGGTGGGATTCCTTGTTTTTAACCCCTTCAATAAAAATACCTCTGCAGAACAGATTATAACAAACACAGAGCAGAACAACACAGACACTATTACAAATCCAAGTGATGCTTCTAAAGTTTTAAAAATAGACCAAAATAACGAAGACGTCATTGAAGTGGCCACAGATAATAAAACGAAATCCATTTTAGAAGAAACCGAAGAACAGGTGGTAACTACGGACGTTACTCAAATTAATTCTTCTGAAAATGCGCAAGATACCAACCAGCAAAAGAAGGACGTAACTGGTAGCGATTGGTCTAAAGAAAAAGAGGTTGTTGTACAAACACAAAACACAGGGGACCAAAATAGCAACAAACTAAAAAACAAAGCATATCAGGATATCAATAAACCAAAACTGAAAACCGATAGTGCTATTGCTGAATCACAAGAATCCCTTCAACAAACTACTAATGAAATAAATTCTGCTCAAAATTCGGATGCGGCAGAAATAATAGTAAGCGACAATAACGAAACAGCGATAGCTGCCAACAATACAGAAACAGCCGAAAAAACAACAATTACAAACGGTTTAATTGACTTGAATGCAGTAGAAAAATTAGGTGCTACTAGCAAAGAATCCCAAGTAGCAACAAATGAAGCGGCACTTAAGAAAGACAGTCTAAATACTGCTAATAAAAAATCTATTTTCGACGAAATAGAAATTAAAGAAGAAGAAGCTGTTGCAAAAGCATCTACCAAAAAATGGTCGGTCGGGCCCAGTGTAGCCCCTGTTTACTTTAATGCTATAGGAGAAGGTTCCTCCGTACACTCCATCTTTGTGCCAAATGCTAAATCGGGAAACATCAATATGAGTTATGGGCTATCCGTAGGATACGAAATAAGTCCCAAACTTACTGTTCGCTCAGGAATTCATAAGGTAGACTACGGTTACGACACTAATGATATCGCCTTTTCATCCTCTCCTATAGCCTCAACAAACGGGCAGATAGATAACATAAACTATCGGGTAACCTCTAAAAATTTAGTTGTCTCCAGCAAACCAGGCGGAAGCGCTCTTGCACAAGCCCCCACTAATTCATTAGACGTTTCTGCTCAAAATGTAGAAAGAGAAGGTGTCATGACACAGCAAATGGGTTATTTAGAAATTCCGGTAGAATTAAATTACGCTCTTATAGACAAGAAGTTCGGGCTAAATGTTATCGGTGGAGTAAGTTCCTTGTTTTTGGTAGACAACTCAGTTGCGCTGACTTCTGGCGACCTTACTACAGAAATGGGCGATGCAAATAACCTAAACGACCTTAATTTTAGTGCAAATTTTGGGCTTGGTGTTAACTATAAGTTTTCACAGAATATTCAATTGAACATTGAACCTGTATTCAAATATCAGCTTAATACCTTCTCGGAAACAGATGGTACGTTTAACCCTTATGCCTTGGGTCTTTATAGCGGACTTAGCTTTAAGTTTTAATACTAGGGTTTAATTCGGATAGAATTACGTCTCTTACTTCTTCTCGTAAGGTAGATGTATCGTCTTGAGCCAGAATACCTGTTTCAAAAAACTCATGGACTTTGGCGCGACTTATTCCCGGTCCTCCGCTAAAGAATGTAAAAGAGAATCTTTTTTTGTTGTCGTAAAATGTTATGGGTACTACCGCTATGTTATGACTAATTGCCATTCTAAAAGCGCCATCCTTAAATTTATCTAGTAAAATATGTTCTTCTGGCACACCTCCTTCCGGAAAAATACAGATACTTAGCCCTTGGTTGAGTCTTTTTTGTGCCCTACGATAAACCCCAGTTCTACTGCGGGTATCTTCCCTATCTACCAAAATACAGACCCGTTTATAGAAGAAACCAAATAAGGGTATTTTAACCAATTCCTTTTTACCTACGAATACAAAAGGATTTTTACTCACATAGAGCATCAGCATAATATCCAGCATACTAGTATGATTGGCGACCAACATGTAGCTCTCCCTTTTAACCAAACGTTGCTCATATACCACTTTTGGTGGACAGCCCATGCCATAAAGGATGGGTTTGGCCCATATATTGCGTGCCATCCAAAAAAATTGAGGATACCAAGCCTCCTTCGAAGCAAACAACAGCAGAAATGGAAAAAAAAGGAGTATGGGTAACGCCACCATAATATAAAACCAAATACGGTACAATACATGGCCAATACGCCTAATCATTTTGAGCATGAATCAAAAATAGGTATTTCGGCTCTTATTTTTTGATTTGTTTTACCTTTGCTTTCTTATCATAAAAGCAAATGGCTAGAATATTAACAGGTATCCAAAGCACAGGAACACCACATTTAGGAAACATCCTAGGTGCTATTATCCCCGCCATAGAAATGGCGCAAAACCCAAAAAACGAATCCTTTCTATTTATTGCAGATATGCATTCTCTTACCCAAATAAAAGATGGGCCTGAACTTAGAAATAACACCTATGCCACCGCCGCAACTTGGTTAGCCTTTGGACTAGATGTAGAGAAAACAGTTTTCTACAGACAAAGTGATGTTCCTCAAGTAACGGAACTATCTTGGTACCTCAGCTGCTTTTTCCCCTACCAACGCCTTACCTTGGCACATTCCTTTAAGGATAAATCCGATCGTTTGGAAGATGTAAATGCCGGGCTCTTTACCTATCCTATGCTCATGGCAGCGGATATTCTACTGTACGATGCTAACATTGTACCCGTAGGAAAAGACCAAATGCAACATATAGAAATGACCCGTGATGTAGCTTCCCGTTTCCATGCACAATTGGGCGATACCTTTGTATTACCTGAAGGAAAAGTTCAAGAAGATACCATGTACATTCCAGGAACAGATGGGGCAAAAATGAGTAAGAGCAAGGGAAATCTTATAAATCTTTTTCAGACCGATAAAAAACTACGAAAACAAATCATGGGCATACAAACTGATAGTACACCTATGGAAGACCCTAAAGACCCCAGTACGGACAACGTATTTGCGCTTTATAAAATATTGGCGTCACAGCCACAGATAGAAGACATGAGCGCCAACTACTTGGCTGGAAATTATGGCTATGGACATGCCAAACAAGCGTTATACGAGGTCATCCAAAACAAATTTGAAGAACCACGTGAAAAGTTTGAATACTACATGAACCATTTGAACGAAGTAGACGAAGCCTTAGCTTTAGGTGCCCAAAAAGCTAGGAAAGTAGCCGATGGAGTTTTGGAACGCGTTAGAGAGAAGTTAGGGTATTAATACCCACTATTTCTCAATCGCCAATAATTCCATTTCAAAAATCAATACGGCATAAGGTGGTATGGAACCGCCTCCTGCACCTCTTTGTCCATAAGCTAAGTCTTGGGGTATAAATACCTTCCATTTAGAACCGACTGGCATTAGTAATAAGGCTTCTGTCCAGCCACTAATAACCTGAGAAACTCCAAAACTAGTGGGTTCGCCTCGCTCTATAGAACTGTCAAATACCGTTCCTTCGATGAGTGTTCCTGAGTAATGCACTTTTACCTTGTCCGTTGCTATAGGAATGGTACCATCGCTTTTGTTTATAATTTCATACTGTAGCCCACTTTCGGTAGTAACTACTTCGGGTCTTTTTCCGTTCTCTGCCAAGAAACGTTCACCTTCCGCACTTTGTTCTTTGGCTAATGCCTCTTGTTTTCCTTGAATAGTGGTCTGAATAAGTTTTTGCGCCTCTTTAACTGCCATCTTTTCTTCGCCCTTAATAGCATCTTGTAAGGCTATGGAGAAGGCATTGTAGGATAGCGAATCAAAACCTACTGCCTTTAGGTTGCTTCCAATACTCGTGCCAAAGGCATAGCTAAACTTTTGAAGGCTGTCCTGTAAGTTCAATTCCTTGGCTTTCGCTATTACATTCAATTGAGCCTGCATTTCAACAGCTTGTGCTTTTAACTCAGCTACTTCTTTAATCAAATCCTTTTTTTTCTGGCCAAAACTGGTTAAACCAAAAAGAAATACTACTAGAACAACAATCGACTTCTGCATTTATTTGTTTTTATGGAATGCGAAAATAACTAAAATCTGAAAATAACTATTTACTAGTACTGATTTTATAGGATACTAGCATAAAAAATGATTGCTGGTGCTCGTTTTTAACTAGTAATTTACAAAGTTAACTATGGGTGAAAAACAAGGAATGAGCATACTGTTTAAACATTTTTTAAAGAGTTTTGGAGAAGAAGGACACAACATGTCTAAAATATATCTACTGCTATATCCACCAACTACAAACTGACGCTTCTGTAATGGTAGTAGTATCAAATAGAATAGACCTTTTGATCGGTTTAAGAAACCTTAGCCCATAATACATTGGATAAAAACAGCGTCATCCAAAATTAAAAACCCGATAAACTGCACGATATCATAATTTGATAGATTAGAAAAAGGTGACTTTAGACCGAGTAGTCGGTAAATTCTCTAAATAGCCTCGAATAATTTACCTGGTAAAGGCCGGATAACCCCCTTCATCTCCATAGCTAATAAGGTAGAAGAGGCCTTAAAAATTGGAATCTTACAAGAGAGGGCGATATTGTCCAACAACTGTTTGCCATTTTGTTGTAAGTAGGTATAAATACGCTGTTCCGTTTCGTCCAGATCTACGAATAACTGTTTTTGTACAGACTTCGTTTCCTTTTCTTCCAAATTCCAATCCAGCAGATAAATCAAATCGGCTGCAGAAGTTAGCATATGGGCTTTTTGCTGTTTTATTAAGTTATTACAACCTAGACTATACTTATCGGAAGTACGTCCCGGAACGGCAAAAACATCCCTATTATAACTATTAGCAATATCGGCCGTAACCAAGCTTCCGCCTTTTTCGGCAGATTCTACTACCAAAGTAGCTTCGCTCATACCTGCAATTATGCGGTTTCTTTTTAGAAAGTTCTCTCGTTCCGGACTACTGGTACTCCAGAATTCTGTAAAGAATCCACCATTAGCGCAAACATCGGCCTGGTATTTGGCATGTATTTTAGGATATATCTGGTTTAAACCATGTGCCAAACAGCCTATTGTCTGTAAGCCGTGTTTTATAGCCTCCCGTTGTATACAAATATCTACCCCATACGCAAAACCGCTTACGATAATCGGGTTCAAGACAGCAATATCCGCAATAAACCGTTCACAAAAAGCAATGCCATAACTCGTAATTTTTCTTGTCCCGACTACACTAATGAGCTTTCGCCCTTCTAAATCTATCTTCCCTTTTTTAAAAAGTAAGATGGGACTATCGATACAGTGCTTTAAATAGTGTGGAAAGTCTGCGTCTTGAAAGTAGGTCCACTCCACATCATTGGAAGTTATAAACAGACACTCCGTTTCGGCAGCCTGCAAATGTTCTGCATCGAACAAATGTTTTATGGTATGAGTGCCGATACCATCAATCTGTAATAATTGGTTCCGTTTAGCTTCAAAAATAGCCGATGGACTGCCGCAGTGCGTAATAAGTCGTTTTGCTATCACATCGCCAATATTAGGCACATGTTGCAGTCTTAAGATTGCAATGAGCTCATCCGTAGTATGTTGGAATTGTTTCATCAGGAGCTGCAAAATACTACAAATATTAATGTTAATAAAAAGTTAGGGCAAGGGTTTTTATGCCCCCTTTTTTTCTTGATATTTGTTCTATATGGTACTAGAACACTATATCAGCGAATTGCTTTACAGGTATAACTGTGTGGCTGTCCCAACATTTGGGGCTTTCCTTACACAAAAGACCTCGGCGCGAATCAATGATACCACCAATACTTTCTTTGCTCCAACCAAATCTATTGGTTTCAACCAACAGTTGACTTCCAATGACGGTCTTTTAGTTTCTCACATTGCAGAAGCCGAAAAAACTTCGTTTGAAACAATCCTATCTAACATTGAAGAAACAGCCAAGCAGTGGAACTCACAATTGGCCAATGGAGAAAAGTTAAGCCTACCATACATTGGTCTATTATCGACCAATGTAGAAGGCAAAATTCAGTTCCAACCGTATTTGGAAGTCAATTACCTTACTTCTTCTTTTGGTTTGGCACCTTTTAGTGCTATACCCGTAACTCGGGAAGTTTTAAAGGAAGAAATAGTCGCCATTGAAGACCAAATACCTTTTATTGTTAGTCCAGAACAGCGCGAAGCCAGTTCTTTTAGGCCTTATTTAAAATATGCAGCGATTCTTCTACTAGCTCTTTCAACCGGGCTTACAGGATATCGTTTTTACAATAATGGACTGCTAAACGAGCAAGTTGCCCGCCAAGACGCCCAAAAACAAGTTACCAAACAAATACAGGAGGCTACTTTTTTTAATACGACCCCCTTAGAGCTTCCTACCGTTAATGTTGATGCTGTTTCCATCCGAGAAAAAACGATTGTTACTGCAAAACACCATATTGTTGCCGGTGCCTTTCGAATAAAAGCCAATGCGGATAGAAAAATAGTAAGCTTAAGAAATAAAGGCTACAACGCTGCTTATTACGGTACCAATGCATATGGCTTGCACATGGTTACTTATAATCGCAGTAACAATGCCCAAGAGGCGTTAGAAGCTTTAAGAGCGATTAAACGCACCGAATCTTCCGATGCATGGCTGCTTTCTGAAAAGTAAAAAGCCACATAACCCCAAAGGGGGAATCCTAACTGTGGGGGTAAAAATATTTGGGTGTTAACTCAATAGCATCAAAATATTCTTAATCCCGTACTTTATCTGTTTTTAGCCCCGTATCTTTGCGAAAACTATTTTTTTGATGGAATCAAAATTACCTTCGGCATCTAGAACTACCATGACGGATATGGTGCTCCCCAGTGAGACCAACCCTTTAAATAACCTATTTGGAGGCGAGCTTTTAGCGCGTATGGATCGGGCAGCGAGTATCGCAGCAAGAAGGCATAGTAGGCGCATTACGGTTACGGCATCCGTAAACCATGTTGCTTTTAACAGAGCGGTTCCTTTAGGCAGCGTTGTTACGGTTGAAGCGGCAGTTTCACGTGCGTTCAAGACATCTATGGAAGTCTATATCGATGTTTGGATGGAAGATCGTTTTAGCGGTGAAAGAACAAAAGCAAACGAAGCTATTTATACTTTTGTGGCCGTTGATGAAACGGGAAAACCTACCGAAGTACCGCAGTTATCCCCAGAAACCGATTTGGAAAAAGAACGCTTTGCAGGAGCCTTGCGCAGAAAACAACTCAGTTTAGTGCTTGCAGGCAAAATGAAACCAGATGAGGCTACGGAGTTGAAGGCTTTGTTTATGGGTTCTTAAAAATCGAAATGGTCGGGATGCGCGCCAGTTCGCTCATTACGATTCATACTATCCAAATAAGCAGCAGCAGTAGATAATTCGAAATCAAAAATGTCGGCATTGGAACCGACACGGCTACTATATGCTGATTTTGGGATGGTTACCATCCCTTTTTAAAGGTTTAGCAGAGGATTACCTAGGCAATGGATTTATCGTATTTCTTAGCCAATACCTTACAAAAGTCCAAGGCAAACACTTTACCCACCATGAATGGAGACCAAGTTTCATACTGATCGGTATTTTTATTACAGAAATCTTGTAAAGACTGCTGATCCAGGTAGGGATGGAATTCCATCTAATTAACCATAGATACTATTTTGGCGTCGGACTTTACATCCTCCAAATGATGTTGAAGATAATTACTTATGCCTATTGCCCTCACTTTTGTCTGCGTACAACCGTTCCAAAGCCTTCCAATTCTCCTTGTATTTTCCTTTTACTGGGCAGTGCACCAAAAACAGATCTAGCAATCCAATTGTAATCATTCCAAACTATCCTCAAATAACTCTAAGGTAGCAATATATCCTTGGTCTGCATTCCAAACTTTGGAAACTACAAAAGCCGCTTCTCTTGGAACATGGCTTTCTTTAATACCTATCCCATTTTCATTCATATAAACAGAAGCAGGATTAATTTCCCTATAACCAACATCTAATCGTGCTTAAACAGCGTCTGTAACATTCATTGTCGTTAATATTAGATTTATACCCGCGAAAGTCCTATTTGGGTATTTGCACTCCTTTGCGAAGTGTGAACGCTCCTTTTACATATTTTATTAACGGTGTCTGCATAACACTGTTTTATAATTGATACACCCAATCTTCTGGGTTCAATTTTGATGTGTTCTGATATAAATAAAACTTTAATCGGGTCTGGCCGTTAGACAAATTGGTATAGACCGTTCCTAATTCCTCTTTGATAGCTACTTTATCCCCTTTTTTAACGAAGAGCTGATCTAGATTATAATACGTGCTTATAAAATTACCGTGCTTGATTTGAACTCCTCTTTTTCCGCCGGGGACAGAAAGAATAGCAATAACCTCTCCTTCAAAAATTGCCCTCGCTTTGGCACCGGAATCCGTAGCGATAATAACACCATTGCTCTCGTGTTTGATACCCGGATAAATAGGGTCTTTATAAATACCAAAACCCTGACTTTTTATACCCTTTTCTACAGGCCAAATGAGTTTACCCTTATTGGCCGAAAAATTATTAGCTATCACCGTTGCTTCCGGCGTTAACAGAAACTTACTGCTAGAACTTTTAGTGGTTTTTATACCAGACTTTTTGTTAGACGCGGCAATGGCGTTACGTATCAGTTTCTCTATCTGCTGATCTATCTTCTTAGCCTCCCGCTTCTTTTTATCTATGACAGTGGAGTACTTACTCTCGTTCTTACGTATGGTTCCCAATAAAGCCTTCTGATCTTGGATTTCACCAAATAGGGCATCTTTCGCTTTCCGGTTTTGTGCCAACAACACTTCTTTAACCTTCCGCTCTTCGTTCAAATCACTATTTAAACGTGCTAATTCGTCCGATTTTACCACTATTTGTTCTCCCTGCTCTCTTCTGTAGTCCGTATACTGCTTCATGTACTGAAGCCTTTTAAAGGCTTGGAAAAAACTCTCTGAGGATAACAAAAACATCAATCTGTTCTGTTTGGATTTGTTCTGATAGGATTTTTGCACCATGGTAGCGTACTCGTCCTTTACTTGCCCTAGTTCGCTCTTTAGCTTTCCTATATTCCTAATATTTGTGTTTATTTGCCGGTTGAGCAGGTTGGATTGCTGATTGGTAACCCGTATCAACTCTTGGCGTACAGTAATTTTTTTATCCAGTGCCTCCATTTGGTCAAGCACATTTCCTTTTTCCTTCTTTTCGGCAAAAAGCAAGCGATTAATATCCCTTATTTCTTGCTGTAGCTTTTCTCGCTTCTCCTCAAGTGCTTTTTGTTCTGTAGTCTGGCCATGGGCAGCCTGGACCATAACGGTCAAAAACAAAATATAAACCAAACGTAAACCTGTTTTAAGACTCATGTTATTCTAGCGCGATTTCTTGATATCCCTTTGGGATAGTATAAGGAAAATTAAGCTTCTGGTTTAATTCTAAATTCTTATACTCCAAAGTTATCGCATTTTCGATAGTCCCATCTACCGTACTGATAGAAATTACATTAGGCCACACTGTTGGGCCCACGGTTTGATAGTTTTGATAATTGATTTGGAGGAGCCTACCCTTCTCGGGTTGGGATACCTGCTGTATGGCCATTTTAAAGTTCTTTGGCTCTATTTGAAAAAGTACTTTAAATAATTCTCTCCCGATTTTAGGGGTAAGTCTATAACTATTAGCTATTGTACTAATACTGTATTTGTCCTTTTTTAAATCGAAGATAGCCTCCCCTAAAAGCAGATTTTGCACACTATTGAAATCTACCTCCGTGCCTAAAAGTTGGCTGAGGTAAGAAAAATCACCATCAAAATACTCGTTTTGTAATTTGTTATAAAAGGAGACTCTGTCCGGAGTAATATAGGCTTTTACGATTCCGAATGGGGCGCTAATCCAAATACCCTTGTCTTTTTCCATACGCAAACTAACCGTAAAGCTTTGAGCATCCTCTCCATTGTCATAGTCAATTTTTAATTTACCTCTTAAAGTCTTAAAATTGGTTTTATTCTGGTAATGTGCTTTAATGACCGATTTTGCGGATAGACGTGAATCTATACTACCATCGCTTACTACTTTGGTGCCTTTACAGGAGAATACCAATAGGGTTAAAAGCACATACACGCATGCCTTTAGATACTTAGTTAAACTGCTTGCCATAATTAAAATCCAGGTTTTACCTTACGAAGGTACATATTTGCCTTAGAAGGGTTGGATATTGCGTTGTATGCTACAGAGAGTTCTGTATAAATCTTATTCGCCAGAGAAATATCACTGACCATATAATCCAAGGCTATTTCCAAAATTTCAATGGCATCTTTGTGTTTTCCGTTTTTATTCAATGCATACCCATTGGCATAATAAAAATAAGGCTGCGCCGGATAATTTTCCAGCGCCTCTTCTGAAACCTGCAACAATATAGGATTATCGGACGGCATCATAAGCAGGTCACGTATTCTTGATTTATAACTTTCTAAATCACTTATATCCGTATTTACAACCGTTGGGGTAAACGATATGGTTTTGGTGCTTTTTTCCTTTTTTGCCAGCGCTTCTTTTATATTCTGTTCCAACACCATGGCCTTTTTGGATTTTTTCAGAGATTGTAACAAGGCTAAAGCTTCCTCATACTTATCCTGATTATAATATATACGTGCTAAGTTTTCCTTTAAGCTGCTATTCTCCATTGGAATATCATTAGTTACCGTAGCAATATCTTTTCCTTGCTTTTTTACAGTCGTCATTAAGGTATTAAGATACCAGTAATTTTCTGGAACAGCAGCTACTGCAGCTATACCGTATTCCTTTGATTGTTCATAATCCTTATCCAAAAAATACACTCTGGCCAACTCATGGCTTACGGCCTCATTATCGGGTTGAAGTCGTTTGCATTCCAATAAAAAATTGATAGCCCTATCGTAGTTCTGAATGCCCTTTTGTTTGAGTCCTTCAAAGAAATTTTCTTGAAATTCATCAGAATATTCCTCAAGAAAAACCTCGGCACTTTCTTCTACCTGTATTTCCTGTTCTTCTTGGGCGTAGCTATTCACTGGAATCGTACTCAATCCCAAAACCAGTATAAAACCAAGAAAATTATCCTTTTTCATGCTATGTGTCAATTCACGTTTGGTCCAGCCTACAGTTACGAAATGGTTATGGGATTATTTTACCCCTGTACTTCCAAAACCACCATCACCCCTTAGCGTATCAGATAATAATTCAACTTGCTCCCACTCCGCTCGTTCGTGCTTTGTAATGATCATTTGTGCAATACGTTCCCCGTTCTCAATTACAAATGTTTCACCGGAAAGGTTTACCAATATAACGCCTACTTCACCTCTATAATCCGCATCAATCGTGCCTGGCGCATTCAACACTGTAATCCCTTTTTTGGCAGCCAGTCCGCTTCTAGGACGTACTTGTGCCTCGTAACCCACTGGAAGCTCCATAAAAAGCCCTGTTCTAATTATAGTTCTTGCAAGTGGTTCCAGCGTTACGGGCTCAGATATATTGGCCCGCAAATCCATCCCTGCAGATGCTCCTGTTTCGTAATGTGGCAATTCGTGTGCCGATTTATTTATTATTTTGATTCTCATCTATTTTAAAAATACTTTTTTAAGGTTATCCGCCTCCAATTTATAAACTAGTCCAAGGAAAATGAGCAGTAGTATACTACCTAGTATCAAATTCCTATCAAAAATATAAAACGACAGGATTGAAAAAAGGATTGAAACTCCTAAATAAAAACCAATTTTTCTAAAATTATAAGGAATAGGATAATACATACGGCCAAAATAAAAAGAAAGCAACATCATAGTGCCATAAGCAACTAATGTTGCGACAGCCGAAGCCATATAACTAAAGTATTGTATTAGGGCAACGTTAATAATGATGGTAAGCACGGCGCCAATCATTGAAATATACGCCCCAAACTTTGTGCGGTCGGTAACCTTATACCATACAGACAGGTTATGATAGATTCCTAAGAAAAAACTGGCCAACAAAATAACAGGCACTGCAGGCATGGCATCCCAGTACGCTTCATTTCTGACAAAAAGCTCTTTTAACACATCTGCAAACACTACTACTGCCAATAAGATAATACTTCCGAGTACCACGAAATAATTTGTAATCTGAGCATAAGCTTTTTGAGGATTCTTGGTCTCCGAGTGACTAAAGAAAAACGGTTCAATCCCCATTCTAAAAGCGGTAGCGAACAAGGTCATAAAAACAGCCAGTTTAATACAGGCTCCATATTTACCTACTTCGGCGCTGGCAATGTCATCAGGGAGCAATCGTTCCAACAGAATCTTATCCAAAACTTCATTTACTGTAAAAGCTACACCTGCTATTAGAATTGGCATAGCATAACGCATCATTTTTTTCCAAAGATTAACATCGAATATATATGGGCGTCTCATATATACCCTGAGCATCAATAAAAACGTGACGCCACTTGCTATGAGATTGGCTATCAGTATATATGAAATTTCAAAATTTTCGATATACATAGCACTGAACACCCCTGTTGGTTCTGGTGAAACTAGATCAGGTAAAAGAATCAAAAAGAAAACCGTTAGCCCGAGGTTCATTACCACATTGGCTATTTTAACAATAGCGTAGCGCATAGGTTTTTCGTTAGCCCGTAACCAAGCAAAAGGTATGATTACCAAAGCATCTAAGGTAAGTATGCCAAATACATAGCCAATATACTTTGGTTTAATCTCGAGTAGTTGGGACAAAGTTTCCTTAAAAATAAATCCTATAATCAGAAATGATAAGGTAGTAGCTAGGATGGAAAGTAAGGAGGTTGTCACTACTTTCTTTCGCTGATCTGCTTCCTTATAGAAACGAAAGAAAGTTGTCTCCATTCCATAGGCCAAGAATACATTAAAAATAGCGAAATAGGCAAATATCACTATAACTTCCCCATAAGAACCAGGTAGCATTACCGCGGTATAAATCGGCACTAATATGACATTGAGCATCCTTGGCAACACTGTCGCCAGCCCATAAATAGCCGTTTGTTGAAAAAGTTTTTTAAGTGGATTCAAGCCTGTTGTATTGAAACCCTAAAAGTACCTATTTAGACCCTGTAAACAAAGTTACTTTTAGGGATACTGTTATGAATGAACGGTCACTTTTCTTTCATCCAATTTTTCACTTTACAACTTAAGCTCATACATCAATCTGAAATCATGCGAGATAAATAGGCTAAACACTATAGAAATTCCTCTTGCAATCGCTTTAAATTATTCATTTCAGTCCTAATTTGTTTGGCTATGAAAATTGATAAAAAGACTACTAGTATAATAGAGGATACAATGATATAGGTATAGAATCCAGAAGATAAATTAGCTTTAAAAAGCGGCAAGAGTATTAGAAACCCAGCAATATAAATCAGAATAAGTAGGGGTGTCCATCCAAAATGGACAAATTTACGACCCTTATAGTATCCTATCAAGCCGTTTCTAAAATCCATGCTGTGTGCTACCGCATTCATTTGTCTCAGTTTTTGTATGCTTAAAACTTCGAGTAGGATACGTACCAATAAACTCCCAATCATAAGAGAAATTCCTAGAATGACTTGTTGGTTACCATATCCTGATATGTAAAAGAAAAAAACGACTAATATGATGGCGGTACTGCCTAAGACTACATTAGTAATACGTTGTTTATTTTTAATTTTTCGTAATCCGTTCAAAACCTCATGAAACCCTTGCTCTGTTGCTTGTATTTCGGGTTGATTGTTCCAATTTGATTCTAACTCTTCAAAATTATTCATGGGATACACATTTTGTTAATTGACTTTTAATTCGATGTATTCGCGTACGAATCGCATCATGTTTTATTCCGATGATATCGGATATTTCCTTATGCGGAAGTCCTTCCAAAACTAATAAAATAATAGCCCTGTTTGTTTCAGATAGCTTCTTTATACAAGCATACAACAGCGATAATTGATGTGCTTTGTCTGCATTAGGATGTTCTTCACTAATTTCGGGAACATCGTCGATGGTGATTGCTCTGGGCATCTTTTTTTTAGCTCTTAAGTTAGACAAACAGGTGTTCACGCTTATTCTATAAATCCAAGTGCTTATGCTGCTTTCACTTCTAAAGCTTTCTAGGTTTTCCCAAATCTTTATAAAAATTTCTTGGGTTAAATCTTTGGCCAAATCTTGGTCTCCTGCAACATAGCCAAGACATAAGCGCATCACCTTAGCATAATGTGTAGTATATAGCTCTTTATATTTTTTGTCGCTGCTATTCATTAGTTCCCCAAACTAGTGAATAATTTTTCTTTAAACCAGATAGGACTGTCGTACATGATAAAATGAGCAGCATCAGCTGCAAATTCTATCTTATAATCCTGTAGATTCTTGTATTGTTCTGAATAGGTACTCTTAGCCATTTCCAAGCCATAAGGTTGTGCGGCCGCCAAAATAGTGACCGGAATATTGATTTCACCAATAGCTTCTCTTAAATCAAGTTTTAAGAGGTCTGTATAGCCGTACACATAGGTTTCTCTATTGGCTTCAAGTATCCAATCTTTAATCTGTTCCTGTTTTTCTTTGTCCATTGACATTCCAGTGGCCATTTGAGTAGCCATAACAGCAAAGGATGCATCATCCATAGCCAACATTTGTTTGTTCCACGGGCTTTCGTATACAAGTGCTTCGCTATCAAAATTAGGCATCATAAGTGCCCCGGTGGAAGGTAATGCGTCGACTACTATTAGTTGCGAGAACGGATGTTCTGCTGCTGTAGCCAACCAAAGACCCTAAGTGCCACCCAAACTATGCCCTATAATAATTGGATTTTCTAGATTTTGTTCTTTTACATAGGCTTCTACTCCCCTTTTTATTTTGGGAAACCAAGGCTTTTCTACAGGGGCTACATCGCCAAAACCTGCAAAAGTAAAGATGTGACACTCATAATTTTTAGAAAGTTCGGTAACGGAATCTTCCCAAACATCACCAGTACATGTAAAACCTGGGAAAAGTAAAATAGGTTGTCCGCTACCTTTTATCAATACTTCAAAAGGGTAGTCTTGCGCGTTTACGCAAATGGAGGTCATAAGAATTAAAACGAGGTGGATGATTTTTAGTGCTTTCATTGTATCTGTATTTAGGATTTTCCTTTTAGATACATTTATTGTCAAATGTTACATCTGATTTAAAAAAAGTCACATTTTTTCGTAAAAGACCCGTTTGAAGACCTAAAATTAAGACTTACTTTGGAGAAACCTCTGAAGATAATTCGTCCTCTTCATCGGAGGGGCCCATCTTACTCATGGCTAAAGAAGCCAAAACAAGCGCCACAAGGAGGAAAATAGATGCTAATGCATATGGTGCTCCCGGAAAGTATATTTCGCCTTCCGGGCGTATAAAATAATAAAACACAGGTGAGAAAGTCAATTGACCCAAAATAGCCGTTACGCTTACCAAGCCCGTAATAGCTCCCTGCAGATTTCCCTGTTCCTTTTCAGAAACCTGATTTGAAATAACGCCTTGCACGGTTGGACCGGCAACACCACCCAATGCATAAGGGACAAGAAAAGCGTATAACATCCAAGGCTCTTTGGCTAAGGAAAAAAGAAACATCCCAACCGTCCAAAGTAAAAATCCAGAAATAACGACTGTTTTACGTCCGAATTTTTTGACAGCTATTCCTACCAAAAACCCTTGAGCTATAGCAACGAAAAGACCAACGACCATTAAGGAAACACCAATATCCCTAGGACTCCAATCATAGCGTTCTATCCCATAGTAGGACCATGTGGACGGTAAGGCCTGCCCTGCCAAGTTCGCTAAAAAGAACGCGGAAATAAGTAGTAAAACACCTTTGTAATTTCTAAGACTCACCAGAGAAACGCCTGGAATCATCTTAACCAAATTGATAGGTCGTCTATTCTCAACGGCCAAGGACTCCGGCACAAAGAACCAACCAAATAGAAAGTTGGCAAAGGTGAGTCCGGCAGCAATGTAAAAAGGTAATCTAATATCAATTTCTCCGAAAAAACCTCCAATACCTGGGCCTATGATAAATCCTAAGCCGAATGCGGCTCCAATGAGTCCAAAGTTCTTTGCCTTTTCTTGCTTTGTACTAATATCAGCTATATAAGCAGAGGCAACGGTAAAACTTGCTCCCGTAATACCCGCCAAAAACCTGCCTATGAACAACCATGTTATCGTCGGTGCCCATGCATGAATAAGGTAATCTATACTCAACCCCAAAAGCGCCATCAACAAAATGGGTCGCCTACCAAACCTATCCGAAATCTCTCCTAACACTGGAGAAAACAAAAACTGCATCCCAGCGAAGGCTGTTGTCAACCACATACCATAAATAACTGCCATATGGGTTCCTTCCCCGGTGAGTTCCATGATTAGCTCCGGTATTATGGGTAGTATAATTCCTATACCAATAACATCTACAAGAATGGTAATAAAAATAAAAAGTAAGGCGGTTTTTTTGGCTTTCATGCGTTTGCAAAAGTCGAATAAAAATGAGCTATACTATCAATTTTATCCGTAAAAAAACCTCACGTTTTGTGAGGTTTTTAGTTAATTGTAAGCTTTTACTAGTGTGGTCTTTCGACCGAAATCAGTATGAAATCTTAGTTATTTAAAGCCTCAGCACCGCCAACAATTTCTAAAATCTCATTAGTAATAGCAGCTTGTCTTGCTTTGTTGTAAGTTAATTTCAATTCATCTCTAAGCTCAGTAGCATTATCCGTTGCTTTATGCATCGCTGTCATCCGCGCACCATGCTCACTTGCAAACGAATCCCTGATACCCTTATACAATTGCGTTTTCAAAGATTTAGGAATCAACTGCTCTATAATTTCCAATTTAGATGGCTCAAACGTATAGTCTGCGCTTGTAGTTTCGTCACCTACCATAGGAACAATAGGTAAAAACTGCTCAGTCATTACGATTTGTGTAGCTGCGTTCTTGAACTTGTTGTACACAATTTCAATCTTATCGTAGGAACCATTTGTAAACTGCTCCATTAAACCCTCGGCTATCTTAGCGACATTATCAAAAGTAAGGTCTTCATAAACTGAGCTATGATTCGAAAGAACCGTATACTTTTTTACTAAAAAATCATTTGCCTTTTTTCCAACGGCAATAAAATCTACTTGCTTACCCGCATAAACAGTATCCGCTAAATTCGTACTCTGCTTTAGGATATTGGTGTTAAAAGCACCACATAAGCCTCTGTTTGAGGTAATGGCAACGATTAATACTTTGTTTACCGTTCTATTATCAGCATACTTACTTCCGGCATCCGAATCCATACTGGCACTAAGTCCCTGTAGTAATTCTGTCAGCTTATCGGCATAAGGCCTCATTGCCGTAATTGCATCTTGGGCCTTCTTTAACTTAGCAGCAGAAACCATTTTCATGGCACTGGTAATCTGCATCGTTGATGATACTGATGCTATTCTGTTCCGTATTTCCTTTAAATTGGCCATTTTCTATCAGTATTGAGTGATTTGTTCTAAGTATAAAGCACTATTTACTCCATACTTTTAACTATCTACTATCTTTTAACCTACGTATTTAGATGAAAGCTCTTTACAAACCGACGTTAAGGTATCCGTAACCTCGTCCGTTAGCTTTCCTGATTTAAGTGTGTCTAAAATTCCTCTATGCTTCACATTTAAAAATTCGATATAATCTCTTTCAAATTCCTTTATTTTCTCCACAGGAACATCTCTTAACAAGTTCTTAGAACCTGCGTAGATAATTGCAACCTGATCTTCCACTGTAAATGGATCGTTCTGCGCTTGTTTTAATATTTCCACGTTTCTTCGTCCTTTTTCAATTACGTTTAATGTAGCAGCATCCAAATCAGAACCAAACTTGGCAAAAGCTTCCAATTCACGGAACTGTGCTTGATCCAGTTTAAGTGTACCTGCCACTTTCTTCATGGACTTGATTTGCGCATTACCCCCAACACGAGATACCGAGATACCTACGTTAATTGCAGGACGAACCCCTTGGTTGAATAAATCTTGCTCCAAGAAAATCTGACCGTCCGTAATAGAAATTACGTTCGTTGGAATATAGGCCGATACATCACCCGCCTGAGTTTCAATAATTGGCAAGGCAGTTAACGAACCTCCACCTTTTACCATTGGTTTTAACACATCTGGTAAATCGTTCATCTCCTTAGCAATAGCGTCATTGTTGATTACTTTTGCAGCACGCTCCAATAATCTAGAGTGTAGATAGAAAACATCCCCAGGATATGCCTCACGTCCCGGAGGTCTTCTCAATAACAAAGAAACCTCACGATAGGCAACAGCCTGTTTTGATAAATCATCATATATAATCAAAGCCGGACGACCAGTATCCCTAAAGTACTCTCCAATAGATGCACCTGCAAAAGGAGCATATACCTGCATTGGTGCAGGATCAGATGCATTCGCAGCTACTATAGTTGTGTATGCCATTGCTCCTTTATCTTCCAATACCTGAGCAATTCCAGCAACCGTTGAAGCTTTTTGTCCAATAGCCACATATATACAATATACTGGCTCACCAGCATCGTAAAATTCTTTCTGATTCAAAATGGTATCGATACAAACAGTAGTCTTGCCTGTTTGACGGTCACCAATTACCAATTCACGTTGTCCTCTACCTACAGGGATCATAGCATCAATTGCCTTAATTCCAGTTTGTAAAGGTTCTGTAACCGGTTCTCTGAAAATTACCCCTGGTGCCTTGCGCTCCAATGGCATTTCATACGTTTTACCAGAAATAGGTCCTTTACCATCGATAGGTTGTCCTAATGTATCCACTACACGGCCAACAATACCCTCACCAACATTTATGGAAGCAATACGTTGTGTGCGCTTTACGGTAGTTCCTTCTCCAATTTCTCTAGAATGGCCCAATAAAACCACCCCTACATTATCTTCTTCCAAGTTCAAAACGATTCCTTCCAAACCACCGTCGAACTCAACTAGTTCGCCATATTGCACGTTGGCCAAACCAAAGACCCTAGCGATTCCATCACCTACTTGCAATACTGTTCCTACTTCATCCAAAGTAGCGGTTGCATCAAAACCTGATAATTGTTGCTTTAAAATTGCTGATACCTCAGCGGCTTTTACTCCTGCCATGTTTACTAGACGTTAGATATTAGACGTTAGACGTTAGACGCCATTGTCCAATTATAGTTATTTATAGACTATTTGTAAATTCTCTTTTTAAATTATTCAGTTTATTGGAGATGCTAGCATCATACTGTAAATCACCAACACGCAAAACAAAACCGCCAATGATGCTTTCATCTACGGTATTCTCTACAGTGACCTTATTTCCTGTAATATTAGTCACCTGTTTTAAAATCTTTTTTTCCATTGCAGCATCCATTGGTACGGCCGTAGTCACATAGACTACATCCTTTCCTTTCTGTTGCTCATTAAGAATAATATACTTTAAAGCCACCTCATATAAAATGGAAACTCTTTTATTATCTACCAACATTCCAATCAATCCTTCTGAAATGGCGTGACTCCCCTTAAATATTTTTAATAGAATATCCTTTTTCTTAGGGCCAGAAATTACTGGGCTAGATACTAGTTGCCCTAGCTCGGCACTATCGGAAATAGTAGCCAAAACAGAACGCATATCCTTCTCCACGGCATCCGTAGCCTTTTTATCTACCGCCAAATCCAAGATGGCCTTGGCGTAACGTATTGCTGCTCTAGATTCACTCATGCTTTCTTACTTCAATTTGATATCTCCCAAAAGCTCGTCAACCAATTTCAATTGCTTGTCTTTATTAGAAAGTTCCTGCTTAATTACCTTCTCAGCAATGGCAACGGATAGCTCGGCAACTTGACTTTTAATATCGGCCATAGCAGCTTTCTTTTCGCTTTCAATAGCGGCTTGCGCTTGAAGTACAATTTTATCGCCTTCAATCTTTGCCTGCTCCTTAGAATCGGAAATCAACCTATCTTTTATCTCTCTTGCCTCTTTGAGCATAGCCTCACGCTCTGCACGGGCTTCCTTTAAAAGCTTGTCATTGTCCGCCTGAAGATTTTGCATTTCTTTACGGGCGTTCTCGGCGGCTTCTAAAGCATTGGTAATACCTTCCTCACGTTCGTTCAATGAACTTAATATAGGCTTCCAGGCAAATTTTACCAATAGCAAAATCAATCCTAATAAAAGAATTGTCTGCACTACAAATAACCCCGGAGAAAAATCGTTTATTAAAGTTTCCATAACTTAAAATTCTACTTCTTATTTTTCAATTAAAACAATTCCCTGCAACCAACCGTTGCAGGAAAATGTCTTTACTAGTTTTTGTTCTTATTTTCCTAAGAACAAGGCACCAAAAGCCAAACCTTCTAAAAGTGCAGCAATAATAATCATCGCAGTCTGGATTTTTCCAGTAGCTTCTGGCTGACGAGCAATACCTTCCATTGCTTTTCCACCAATCTGACCTAGACCAATACCTGCTCCGATTACGATTAAACCGGCTCCAATCATGTTGTACATAGTAAATGAATTTATATTAAATTAAAAAAAACTCTAAATAAAATTTTCACGAACATCCTCAGCATCCACCACTTCATGACCATTCTTATCATGTGCATGATCATGATCGTGTTCAGCAACTGCCATTCCAATGAACAGTGCTGAAAGCATTGTAAATATATATGCCTGTAAAAAGGCAACCAAAACTTCAATTAATGTAATAAAGAAGGATAAAATAAACGACAAGACCGTTGCTCCAGCTACACCCAACGTTTCCTTTAACGTAAACATAATCGCTATTAAACTCATTACTACAATATGCCCTGCGGATATATTTGCAAAAAGACGTACCAATAATGAGAAAGGCTTTATAATCAAAGCTCCAGCTAATTCTATAACAGCTAGTACAGGTCTGATAAGATATGGCACTCCTGGCATCCACAAGATGTGCATCCAATAATCTTTATTACCGCTGACTGTGTAAATAACTAAAGTGAAAATTGCCAAACAAGCCGTTACCGCCAACTGCCCAGTAACATTAAAACCAAATGGAGTTAAACCCAATAAATTTAGTATCCATATAAAAAAGAATACCGTTAAGAGATATCCGGTAAATTTTCTGTAATGTTTTTCGCCGATATTAGGTCTTGAAATTTCGTCTCGTACATAAAGCACCAACGGCTCCAATACTCTACCAAAACCGGTAGGAACTTTTTTGTTTTTGTATTGACGTCCCAAAGATGAAAAAGCTAGTAGCATTAACAATCCTACCAACAGCACACCGACCACACTTTTTGTAATTGAAAAATCCAAAACCTTACTTGCATTCGAAGCATGCTCCTCTTCATCAAAAGTAATTGCGGTCTCACCCCTATTGAGCTCATATATTTTACTGTGCAATTTCGCAAATTTAGTGCCATTTTTCTCTACAATGACCTCACCATTATCATCGTGATGAAATGCAGACGACATAAAAGCAACTAAGCCTTCAGAAGACCAAACGATTATCGGTAGCGGAAAACCGATGTGCTTACGCTCTCCTGCATCATTTGAATAAGAAAATAGATGAAAATCGTGAGAATCTTTTATGTGATGATCTATGTACTTCTTTATCTCATCCCTTGTGTCTACTTGGCCTTCCTCATCAGACTCTGAATTGGAAAAACCAGTGACCACAGTTAAAAGAATTAAAGTGGTAATTAATTTACTAAAATATGTAGATGCTTTTTTCATTGCCATTCTTTCAAAATATGTCTTTCTAAAAGTCGCGCAAAGGTACCTATTAAAAAATAATTTTCTAATTTTTTTTCCCTAATTCTTAACTGGGTGTATTTTCAATAATATTTTGGAGATAAAGTATAGCTCTGGAACCATAAAAATAAACACAGGAATTAGAAGGGAGAGACGTTCATTATTGCTCAAGGTTTCCTGCTGGAACAACACGGAATAGAAAATAACGGAAAAGGTTAGTAATTTAAAAAGCAATGCCCCGAGGTAAAGAAAACCAAGCTGATGCTGGAATTTGTGAATGTTTGACAACACATAAAACACACTACAAAGCAGAAAAGAAAACACAGCGTGGAATAGGTAAATGTTGCTTACAAAAAAATTCAAGGAGCTAACTTCAGCTCCCAAAAAATATAGATGTACGTAGGAACCACAAACCAAAAGTACCCCAAAGACCACTAAATAGATTATCAATTTTTTTATCAAAACCTACCTATTAAGTTGATTTGCCTGTTTAATAACGGAATACATGGATAAGGCAATAGCTAAAAGCGTGCAGGTTGCTTCCCAAAAGGTTTTATCGAATTTACTGTCTAGCCACGAACCCAAAAGATTTCCTAAATATATGGTAGCACCCATCTGGATTGCTATCCCAGATAGTCTTGCGGCGTTTCTAAGGCCCTTATTATCTTTACGAGGCTTTTGCTGGCTCATTTTTAGCTTTGAAGCTTCCAGAATTTGAGCTCATAGCGCCTGCACTACCTTTCATGGTACAAGAAGCATTAAAAGTAGCTCCTGGTTCTACGGCAAGTTTACTAACCGATACCGTTCCTTCTATTACCGCAGATGACTTTAAGGATAATAAATCAGAAACCAAAAGTTCGCCGTTAAAGCTCCCTTCTATATCCGCATTTACACATTCTACTTTTCCGTGAATGTAACCGTCCTTTCCGATCACTACTTTACCAGAGGTTTTTACGTTACCATCCAATTTACCATCAATACGGAAATCGGCTTCGGAAATAATATCTCCTTTGATTTTTGTGTTTTTCTCAATTCTGTTGGGTTGTCCTCCTACTTCGTTCATAGCTCTAGGTTTTTGTTTATCTGAAAACATGGATTTAGGGTTTTGGGGTTATAAGCGTATTTAGATAGTCTTGTAAGTTCTTATGTACTTGAATTACCTTATAGTTCTCCGATAAAATTACAAAATTCTTATCAGCAACTCGGTAATCCTTATTGTTTTTTAAAAGCTCTGCGTAACCCAGGGCAAATTCTTTTGATTTAAAGCCATGCACAACAACAAACTGGTCTTCCAAATTGTAAATATCCTTGGACACACTATTTCTATATTTCAGGTCTGTGATGGATTTCTCCAATAACTCCATCAATTTTAAGGCTTTTTCGTTGTTACTCCTTTTAAAAGGGAACATCACCTTCCAATTAGAAGTTCCTTTAGAGTCTGTCTCAGGAGAAAATTCTTTGGGTTCTAATTTTGGCAACTGCTCCGAAATCATCTGCTCTGCCTTTTTCCCTTCTGGATTGTTAGGATAGGTAAGCGCCACATAATTTAAGGCTTCCTTGAAATCTTCAAAACCCTGTAGTCTTCCAACAGCATTGGCCTTAAGCATTTCAAATTTTGGCACAATAGCATCCCCTGTAAATCTATTGATGTTTTCTTCCGATGCAGTAATTACTTGAAGAAATTCCTGATTGTTGTATTTTTTATATAAATTTTGATAGCGTTTCTCCGGACTGTCGGAATCATTTGCCAACACCGCTTGAGGATTCAAGAGTATTTCCGCGTAGCGAGAATCTGAATGATTCGCTATGATATCTGCCTTCATCGAAGCCGTTAACGGACTGCCTTCTTCCTCATATATTTTATACAAGTTATATTTTGATGGAAGAACCAAACGTTCCTCCGGGTTGGATTCCAATACATTCTCTAACTTCCCAGCCGCCAAAAGGTTTTCCTTAAACTTTTCCTTATAGATTAAACCCAATTGATAATTCGCAAAATTACGCTCCGTTCTTAGACTATCTATAACCGTTACTTCTTTGGGTACACGATCCATATAGAAATCCAAGGAGAATTTTTCGTCTTCGGTCAGCTGCGCATCGGACGGAAGTTCCGCAACAAGTTCTCCGGTTGCTTCTGACACTTTTGCAATGGCTTTGTCGGACCAACGCCAGTCATCGGACAGTTCCCTATTGCCCCATCTGTTCTTAAACTCATTTTGGCCATAACCAAGACTGGTAATATTATAGAAGTAGAATTTACCTTTATTTTCCTTACCACCCTTACTTTTTGAAAACGATGCAAATCCTTCTGTTATCTTGTCTTTTTCTTTTTTTTGTGCTGCTTCTTGCGCTATTTTTAGTTCGGAAATATGATTTTCAAAATATGCGATACGGTCGTCTACCGGCAGTTCGTAAAGTGTAATCACACTATCTGTATATTGAACGATATCTTCGTATTTGATAACATCTTCCAAATTGTCCAACTTCCTTTTAACGATTCTGTATTTTTTTGAATTCTCATCCAAATTGGGCAAGACGCTATCATAATAGGCTCCTGCATCTTTATATCCGTTCCGGTCAAAATTGTACTCCGCCAGATTCTCGTAGTTCAACGCATTTAATTTGGGTGTATTTTGTGTCGCCCGAAGCGATTTATTGAAATAGGCTACCGCTAGACTATCGGACTCTTGCTCCAAATGAAATTCAGCCACTTGACGGAAGATTTTATCCAAAAATGGTCTGTTTTCACGATTTTCTTCCAACCATGTCAGGTATTCCAGTACTTCTTCCTTATTTTCTTCCGTAATAACCGTATTCCTTATTTTCTGAATTTCTGAATTTATCATGTAAACCCTTGGCGATTTCCTGTTTAACTCAATCACCTTATCATAGGCATAATTAGCGCTGTCTTTATGGCCTATTTCGTTGTATAACTGACCTATGATGTAATAGTATCTGCCTTTTTCTGGGTTTTTTTGGGTGTAATAGGATGCTATCTTTAATTGTTGGATTGCCGTATCCGGTACCATTAAATTAATGTACGCTTGGGCCAACATAGCCCGAGCATCAGCATACTCCTGGTCCTTTAACGTCTCATATTTCATAAGACGCTTCAAATTCCTAATCGCCAAATCCTCGTTTTCCAGTCTAATATTGGTTTTCTCTCTCCAAATGGTGGCCTCGTTCAATTTATCGCTTTGCGAATACTTATTCAGAATGTAATTGAAGGCCTCTAAGGCAGGAATGTAACGTTCGTCAAAATAGCGAGCTTTTCCAAGAAGTAGAAAAGCTTCATCGATCTGTGGATTACGCTCTTCGTCCTTAATGTCCATACTATGGCGCTGAATGGCCTTTGTCGCTTTTTCCTCTGCCAATAAAAAATTAGGGTTGTTATCTTCGGAATCTAGCTTCACTTCTCCAGTCACTTCCAAACGCTCTATGGGTAACACTTCCCAATAGTCGTCTCGGTAGCTGTCATTTAACGCGACACGGCCTTCCTCAAAAGCAATATTACCATTGTATAAGGTATTATACTTTGTGTTTAAAGCGTGCCAGTTACGGTTAATTGCCGCATCCTTTTTCGTGGAGCATGCGCTAAATAGCAGTGTTCCTAAAAGTAGGGCCGAAATGTATCTTTGTTTAAGCGTCAAAATTATCTGTATACGTATGTATGGTTAACTTAAAAACAACCATATTATTATACAGTTCATCGGTAAAAGGGAGTTTTTTTTTCTTGCAGAAAGAAGCTATTCTCTTTCAAGTTTTAGATTTGTACCGACCGAGCAGTCTGTTTGGGTTTTTTTTTGGTCGATAAAATCAACTAAACCAACTGTTGAACGATACTTTCTCTCTTGCTGTCTATGGATTTTCCTAACTCGGCTGAAACATACCCTCTAAAAACCGACGGAGTGGTCGGTTGTTAAGTTCAAACCCAAGTATTAAGACTGCCCCCTCATAGTAGGGTTTAAATTAAAGCGATAAACTGTAATACAAGATCTAGCTCTGATCTGTCGGTTATGGTCAATGTTCAAATCGATAATCCGTTCCTAATAGTTCGTATGTAGAGCTATGTATGACTTGAAACTCTGAATAAAATCATATCAAACGTATGTGTTGCGGTGATATGACCCCATTGTATAGCCCTATTTTTCGATTTAGGTATGATGGCTTATAAGGGTGGGCGCAATAAGGATAGACCCTAACTTGTATAAATTTGTAGATAATTCATCTTTTACTATATTAAGTTTCGTGACTTTAATTCTTGGTCTAATGCCTAAATGTTTTTTCCGTTCTTTGATAAGAAATACACAAAAACCATCGGGAGAAACGTAAAAAACCCAAATCCATTTTTCACTGCACTATACACTACTATACCTATACAGAAGCCGATAAGAGATGCATTGACTATATTATTTGATCATTATCCTCTTGTTTGCGCACGGTCTGCAGTATTGCTACCCATATTTCATGAAACTATGGGTGGAAAAAATAACTACCCTGCAAAAAACGTCTCCAACTCCTTTAGGGTTTCGGTAGAGGTTTGAATATCCTTTACCACCACCCCTTTGTTCAAGACCACAATACGCTCACAGACTTCGGTCACGTGAATTAAGTCATGACTGGAAACCAAAACGGTTACATTGTCTTTGGCTGCTAAATCCTTAATGATTCCTTTTAATCGAATCTGTGTGGTGGGGTCCAAATTTGCGAAAGGCTCATCCAAAATAACGACTTCCGGGTTTCCAATAAAAGAGGCCACTATACCTGCTTTTTTCTGATTTCCTTTGGAGAGATCACGTAAATATTTCTTCTGTCCCAAGATTTCGCCATGGAAAAAGTCTTGAAACTGCTCTAATAGCGCATTTACATCAGCTTTATTAGCCCCTCTTAGGTCACCAATAAAGTAAAAGTATTCTTCTGGTGTCAAGTAGCCAATTAAGAAACTCTCATCTATAAAAGATGAAGTAAAAGGTTTCCATTCTTCGCTAGTGTTCACTTGAACTCCGTTAGAAGTAATATGACCAGAACTTGGCTGAATCAAATCTAACAAAAGGCTAAAAAATGTTGTTTTACCTGCTCCGTTATTGCCCACTAAGCCAAAACTTTGTCCTTTAGGTATTTCTAGGTGTTCTATACTAAGCACGGTTTGCTTTCCGTACTTCTTGGTTAATTTTTCAGTTATTATCATGGTTGTAAAATAAATATATTAGTAGATGCCTTCAATACAATGTTATCACTTGTCTACAAGAAAATCAACTCGCTTTTTCCTTAAACCCTGCAATCATACCGTACTTCTTTTTTCTGTATTGCTCCGTAATTAGGTTTAATAAGTAATTCTTCATGGAAAACCCAATGACTCCCAAAACGGATAAAACGATAATGGCAGCCTTAAAGGAAATCGCATAATAAAAAATAGAAAACAATACGATAGGGGCAATCAATACAGGTAGCATAATCAAAAACTGAGTAGCACTGGTACCTTGCATATTCCCGAACGGACTTTGGTCCAACTCGATTCGTTTTTTATTAAATGAACCGAAAAATAGAATGACCGGTATATTAACTCCTAAATTATATAATGCGCATGCAAAATTAATAGCCAAGGCCTCCCAACCAAAGTAAATATAGGGGATGGTAAGCAAAAACATGACCGCCACGCTTACAGATATCAAAGTAGCTTTTGATTCCAAATACTTACGTAGCGGAATATTCTGAGACATCATCATCGAATAATAACTACAGTCCCATGCTGGAATAAACTGCCCGAAATTACTCAGAAAAATACCCGTCATAAACACCCCTAAAAATACTTTCATGGGCATCATATCAGAATAAATATCTTGAGTGTAAAATATCAATCCGTAAAAAACAAACAATAAAGAAATAAACACTTGGCTCTTGGTGCGCTTGTTACGCCATATCATTTTAAGGTCAAGTTGTAAAAAAGGGCCCATTTCGCCAAATTTCTTGGCCCATGCCATATCGCTTGTATTCGCCTTAATGGTTTTGGGCTTTAGGGTAGCATCCAAATAAATTTTTGCTCTTAGGTACTTGTAATTGACATAATAAATAAGCGCTGCAAAGCCAACAGGCACTAGAGTCGCCAACGGATAGGCATACAATGCGTGGAACATAGGGGCAAAGAATGCCTTTACATCAAATACCTGAAAGTAATCCAGTGCATATCCTAAGACAATAAGGCCGCCGATTGTAATTAAAGCCTTGTCGTTCTTGTTTATGAGCAAGTTGATATAGTTTACACAGAGCACAATGGCGAAAATAGCCACAACCCATAGCAGCACGTTCAATACAGGGTATCCGTGAAACAACAGCACAATAGCAAAGGGTACAAAGAAAAAGAGCGACAATAAGTTGTAGATAGATACTCCGGACCGACCTAAAATATAATGGGCAATAGCGCTTTTCTTTACTGGCGTAGTGAGAAAAGGTTTTATATCCATTACCGGGAGTTTTTGCATAAAGTAGCGCAAGAACAGCTCTATGAGTATCCAATAAATAAAATATTGACTGATAGTCCACATGGGACTTTGATTAGGAAATATCTTTTTAAGGATAAAATACATGCCACCACCCGCTGCAGCTAGATAAAAAAGCATCATCACTCCGAAAAAACCCATAAGGATTTTAATCCCAAGGCTCTTACCAAACGTAGAAGAGCGGAAAAACGACTTCCATTGAAGCCTGGTAAATAGTTTGAACATAGTCGGTTGGTTTTAACGTTCTGATAATTGGTAACCCAAAAATGGTTTTTGTTACAAAAAAGTAATTTTTTTCAATGATGCAATTTTTTATCGCTTTATCAATGCTTAATTTTGCAGTCTATTTAAAAGAATAAAAACTATGGCCGATTTTTATGCCCTCACGGTTAAGACGATTAAAACATTAACCCCAAGTTCCGTTTCAGTAACCTTAGCTATTCCTAAGAATCTTGCGCAAACCTTTGCTTTTTCTGCAGGACAATATATTACCATAAAAAAGGAAATAAAAGGCACCGAATTGCGTCGTGCGTATTCCATTAGCTCTTCTCCAAAGAAAGAAGACATTACCATTGGTATTAAAAAAGTGGACCGCGGTGGATTTTCGGACTATGCAAACACAAAACTAAATGTTGGTGATGTACTAGAAGTGATGCCTCCTGAGGGTCGTTTTACCTTTAAATCAGCCGAAGTAAAAAATATTGCCGCTTTTGCTGCCGGTAGTGGAATTACGCCTATAATGAGTATTGCCAAGACAGTATTGGATAGCAATCCCAAAAACACTTTTGTTTTAATTTACGGCAATAAATCCTATGAGGAAACCATGTTTTACACAGATTTGGTAAAATTACAATTAGATTATACCAATAGGTTTTTTACTTATTTCACAAACAGCCAAACCAAAGAAGATAAAGCTTTGTTTGGTCGCATAGATACATCTACCGTTAATTATGCTTTAAAAAACAAACATAAGGATGTCCGTTTTGATGGCTACTACCTTTGTGGCCCTGAAACAATGATTCACTTGGTTACAGATACGCTAATCGAAAACGAGGTGCCAAAAGATAAAATTAATTTTGAACTGTTTACGTCTACGGAAATAAAGGAGGAAATGCCCATTTTAGCTGAAGGACAAACTAAGGTAAAAGTCATTGTGGATGACGAGGAGTTTGAAATCACCATGGATAAAAAGATGTTGGTGTTAGATGCCGTTCTTAAGGAAAATATTGATGCGCCCTACTCTTGCCAAGGCGGTGTATGCAGCAGTTGCATTGCCAAAGTAAAAGAAGGAAAAGCAGAAATGGTTAAAAATCAAATCCTAACCGATGGCGAAATAGCAGATGGTTTTATCCTAACCTGCCAAGCGCATCCTACCACTGCTACCTTAACTGTAGACTATGATGATGTGTAAAAAAAGTAATTAGTGGGTAGTAAGTAATGCCTCAAATTGCCTTGACGCAGTTTCATAACCAATAGCGTAGGCATTTTCTAAGCCTTTACGGTCCAGAATGCCTATTTTTTCAAGTTCTTGGGGCTCAAAGACCAAATCGCATTGGTCAATTTTTTCCCTATTGATGGCGTAAATCATTAACCCGGTAACCCGTCCCGTTAATTGGATTGAGTTATTCAAATCCTTCTTTTGGAGCTTCGACACAATGGACACATTGCTGCCAATCACAAAATCGACCTTACCCATTACGGCTTCCGACGGAAAGTTGTTCATAATACCACCATCGGCATAAAGCATCCCGTTATAGCTTACGGGGCTAAAAACGGGTGGTAAAGCTGCAGACGCTAACAGAGGTTTTATTAATTCGCCACTCGAAATAAACTCCTCCTGCCCCAGTTCTAGGTTCGTGGCAACCACTGAAAGTTTCTTTTGTAAGCTTTCAAAACTATCCTCCGGAAAATAAACTTTAAACGTGTCGATGTAGCGCTCCGTATTTATCAGCCCAGGTCTTGCTACTGCAAAGTAGTTGTATTTGAATAAGGGGGTTTCCTTAAAAAAGCGCATCATATCCAAAACAGAGTTGCCATTGGCATATAGCGCACCGATCAAAGCACCCACACTACTTCCTGCTACAATCTTAGCATCTAGACCAAACTCTTCCATGGCTTTGATTACCCCTATATGAGCCATACCACGGACACCTCCTCCTGAAAGCACAAGGCCAAGTGACTTAGATTGTAATGATTGTGACTCCATAGGTTAGATTGAGTTGCAAAAGTAGACCGTTTAAGCTGAAAGAAGCATGTTCGAGTATGTTTTATGACTTAGATTTTAAACTACTCGGTCGGTATTGATATGTAAACGGCGAATTCTAGGGCTTATTCTGAATTTTGCCGTTAATTCCTTCTCTTATAACGGTGCTTATTTTTTAATTTGGAAGAAATCTAGAACGTTAAACAAACTGGTTAGTTGGTTTTGAGAAAAATACTATTCCATCCTTTGTAATGAATTTATAACTGCTACGACCAAACCCTCGTATCCTTTTTATCGTAAGTTTACGTACAAAAGAAAAAGAAGCCTGTTGAATTCTTTGCACAAAACCGCTATTTTGGTCTTTGCCAATTCCGCTACTGAGGAGTTGTCACATAAGCCTATACCAAACGGGGAAGTTTTGTTTCAAACACTTACACAAGAAACACTTCAGAAGGCAAAAAAAACAGGGCTCCCTTGTTTTCATATTTCAGAAAAGGAACAAACGGGAAACTCCTTTGGGGAGCGTTTTACAAACGCAATACAAACGGTTTTTGAAGAAGGTTTTGAAAATATCATTACCATTGGCAACGATACACCTCAACTAAAAACCACACACCTACTGAAAACCAAAGCCGCTCTAGAAGCTGGGGAAACGGTTTTAGGTCCGTCTTTAGATGGTGGATTTTACTTAATGGGCATCCATAAATCCAATTTTGATAAAGAAATTTTTAAGAGATTACCATGGCAACGTTTTAGCCTATTCAATAGGATTTCTTCACTTTTAGAGCAAACCGATAGCCTTCTTTATCATTTACCTGTTCTAAGTGATATAGATACTATCAAAGATGTAAAACGTCTTGCTTATTTTAAGAATTCCATTTCATCAACTGTACTACAGATTTTGATGTTACTTTTACAGTTAGAAAAGGCGTTTCAAACCATTGAAATTTCTCTATTCTCCGCAACTTTTCTTCAGCAACCTTTTAACAAAGGTTCCCCTGTACTAGTTCATTCTTAGTTTTATTGAAACGATGGGTAAATCCATCTAAAGTACTAACTCCTTCTATACTATTAAATGAAGTATTTATTGTTAGCCATGACTTTCTTCATGGCAACTATTATAACTGCGCAAGAAACCGTTTCGGGAACCATCACCGATGCAGTCGGAACATCAATCCCATATGTAAACGTACAATTAACCGGCACGAATAAGGGAACTATATCAAACGAAGAGGGGCAATATAATCTTGGCGTTACTGATTTAAAAGGTACTTTGAAATTTTCCGTGCTCGGTTATGAAACACAAAACATTCCTATTAATGGTGCATCTGTTGCAGATGTAACCTTATTGGAATCTTCCGAGCAATTAAATGAAGTTGTCCTAACGGCACTAGGTCTAAAGAGAGAGACCAAGGAATTAGGCTATGTGGTGCAAAGTCTGGATGCTAAAGGAGTAACTGAAGTGAAAGCAGTTAATTTTCTCGATAACCTTACGGGAAAATTAGCAGGTGTAACCATCAACCAAGGGGCTACGGGAGTGGGTTCATCATCTAAGATTACCATCCGAGGAGAAGCTTCTTTTTCTAACAATAATCCTTTATTCATAGTAGATGGTGTTCCTATAAACAATAATTCCGTCTTCAACTTTACCAATGAGGCTGCTGCCGGTTTTCAAGCAATAGATTTTGGAAACGGGGCCATGGAGGTAAATCCTGATGATATAGCGGCAGTGTCTGTTTTAAAAGGACCTAGTGCCGCAGCATTATACGGAACCCGTGCCTCTAATGGCGTTATCGTTATCGCGACCAAAAGTGGTAAAAACTCAAAAGGAATTGGTATTAGTTACAACACAAGCTTTTTTGTGGATTCTGCTTTTCGCCTTCCCAATTTTCAAAATGAATACGGACAAGGACAATCTGGAGTGTTCGAATATGTAGACGGTCTTGGTGGCGGAACCAGTGATAACATTACCTACAGCTGGGGACCTCGCTTAAATGCTGGGAATTTAATTTCTCAATTTGATAGCCCCGTTACCCTAACGGATGGCACTATAGTCCGTGGTGGCGATACAGCATTATATCGTGGATTACCTATTGCACCAACAGAGTTTCGTTCCAATCCTGATAATTTGAAGGATTTTTATAATACTGGAACAACGCTCATAAATAATATTGCTATTTCCAACGGATTTGAAAAAGGAAATTATCGGCTCTCGTTTACAGATTTACGAAGTGAATCTATTATTCCAGGGGTAAATCTAGACCGACAGACAATTAGTTCCCGTTTAGGTTTTATGCCTACAGATAAACTAAGCATCAATTCTTCTATCAGTTATGTGAATTCACAAAGTGCTAACCGTCCATCCAACGGGTATGGTTCAGAGAACGTAAACTATTCCTTGGTAGCATGGGGGCCACGTTCTTTGAACATAGATAGTCTTAGAGATTATTGGCAACCTGGTCTAGAAGGCGTGCAACAGTATTCTTATAACTATACTTTTTTTGATAACCCCTTCTTTATGCTGAATGAGAACCGTAACTCTTTTAACCGGGACCGTGTTTTTGGAAATATATCGGCTAGTTATGATATTACCGATCATTTAACGGCAACCATACGTTCTGGCATGGATTACTCCAGCGAATTACGCCAACTACGTCGTGCGTTTAGTTCCAATCGTTTTCAGAATGGTGGATATGCGGAACATGATGTATTTTTTAGGGAAATAAACACCGACTTTCTTTTAAATTATACCAATCAGTTTAATGATTTTAAGATTGATGTTTCTATAGGTGGAAATAGATTGGGCCAAAAAGCATTTACTTCACAATCACAGACTACAAGCCTAGCGCAGCCAGGTATTTTTCGCCTTTCTAATGGCGCATCACCAATTGAAGTGTTCGAATTTGAATCTAATAAACGTATCAACAGCTTCTATGGCTTGGCCAAGTTTGGGTACAAAAATTTTCTATTTTTGGATCTCACAGGAAGAAACGACTGGTCAAGTGCTTTAGCAATACCATTTTCAGTGGATAACACCTCGTTTTTCTATCCTTCTTTTTCCAGCAGTTTTATTTTATCTGAAGTCGTTGAATTGCCGCAAGCATTTTCTTTTGCAAAGCTTAGAGCAAGTTGGGCACAAGTAGGAAACGATACCAATCCATATCAAACCACAGGTGCCTTTGTTGCACAAACGCCATTTAATGGTCAACCTACCTTTAGTAATCAAAACAAGATTGCGAACCCTAATCTAAGACCAGAAACCACTTCTTCTTTTGAAGTTGGTGCTGATTTACGTTTTTTCAGTGATCAATTACGTTTTGATATCTCTTACTATAATGCCGTTACGGAAGATCAAATTATTTCACTTCCAATAGGCATCTCATCTGGCTTTACACAACAAGTTGTAAATGGCGGAAAAGTACGAGCAAAAGGCTTGGAAATCATAGCAGGTATCTCTCCAGTAATTTCAGAAAATTTTCAATGGAATAGTACGCTTAATTTCAGTACAAGCAGGGCTACAGTAGAAGATTTACCCCAAGATGAAGGTCGACTAACATTAGCCTATTCTAGAATATACGACAGTCAAAACCAAACGGTATTTTTACAAGTTGAAGAAGGTGGCCGTGTTGGAGACCTTTACGGAACAGGGTACTTAAAAAATGATACCGGTGATTTTATTCTAACCGATGAAGGTCGATACATTCCAGATAACAACCTCCAAAAATTAGGCAATTACAATCCAGATTTTATGTTAGGATTCAATAACCAGTTTGCCTTTAAAAACTGGAATCTTGGTTTTCTCTTAGATTGGCGGCAAGGCGGAATAGTCGTTTCCCGTACAAGAGCCTTAGGAAATGTTGGCGGACAACTGGCCGAAACCTCATTTAGACCTGAGGCTGGCATAGTCCCAGAAGGAGTTGTAAATATAGGAACAGCGGCAAATCCAGTTTTCACAGAAAATACCGTTGCTGTATCAGCCGAAAGCTATTACCGACAGTTTTATGACCGAAACCATGAGGAGAACAACACTTATGATGCGTCTTTCCTTAAACTTAGGCAGTTCTCTATCGGTTATACCTTTGACAACCTCAGCTTATTCAAGCAAGATGCCAGCCTGAGTTTATCGGTAATCGGAAGAAACTTGTTCGCCATTACAGAGAATCCACATTTTGACCCTGAGCAATTAGCGGTTCAAGGGCAAGGTTTTGTTAGTGGTGTAGAAGACATGTCCTATGCAACCACCCGTAGTTTTGGTTTTAAAGCAGGGTTTAATTTTTAAGAGAGAAAGAGATGAAAAAATTATATAGCATACTAATTACATTTTTACTTAAAATCTACGCATCCTTGCCAACGCTTAATCTCGCCCACAATTATCATTGGGCCGTCCTCTTTTTAGAGGGGAAAAGAATGCGTTCTAGCCTCCCTTCTAAGAAGGAGGGACTGAGGGAGGTTTTCTTGTTAGTAAGAATTTCTGTTGTTCTATTATTATTCTCTTCCTGTACCCAAGACTTCGAGAAAATAAACACCAACCCCAATTCACCTGTAACTATACAACCAAGTCTGTTATTACGGCAGGTTATCTATGATTATGGAGAACAAATGTCCTTTGAAGGATTTACTGCTGGGAACTTATTGGGTCAATATACCACAGCACTGGATTTCAATCTTTTTGATAGACATAATTTAAAGTCGCCACAATTAGGTGGCAATCCTTGGCCTATTTTTTATAAAAACCTAAGGGACAACGAAATCATTTTAAACCTATCTCAGGAAAACGAAACCTTTGCGGTTTATGAAGGACCAGCTCGTATTCTTAAAGCTTATATGAGTGCAGGATTAACAGATTTGTTTGGAGATGTACCCTACTCAGAAGCTTTTAAAGGAAATAGCGTTACGGTAACTCCTGTTTATGATACACAAAAGTCTATTTATACAGATGAAGGTGGAATTTTAGACAACTTAGAGAAAGGAATCGCTGCAATCAAAAATTATAGTGGGAGTATTACTTTGGAAGGGGATATTCTTTTTGAAGGGGATTTACAGGGATGGATTCGCTTTGCAAATTCCCTTCGGATAAAGCATCTGATTCGAATTTCGGATAAAATGGATGTTTCTTCACAACTGCAAGCTATAGTTACAGAAGGAAACTTTATTGATGAGAATCCTGAAAACGCCATTTTTGATTTTATGGATGGAGAGCCTAATAATTTTAGATTAGCGCGGTTACGCATTGGAGATTTTAACAACTTTGTGCTCTCCGAAACCATGGAGGACATCTTAACGGATTTGAACGACGAACGCATCTCAAAATTGTTTCAACCTTTTAACAATAGTACTACTGGTGAATTCAACGGTCTTTTAAACGGAATCGATGCCACGCAAAACGCTGCTGTCCTATCTGATTATTCTTTAGCAGGCACAATTTTCCGTGAAAACACAAGCGTCTTAGATGCTAATTTCATGACTAGTATGGAAACACACTTTCTGTTAGCTGAGGCAGCACAGAAAGGGTTCATTACAGCAGATGCACAAGCCCTTTACAATATTGGAGTAACACAAGCTTTTGACTATTGGCAAGTAGCGCTTCCGGCAGACTATCTTGTAAGAACGGGCGCCTATACCAATGGCGATTCTTTGGAAAACATTATCACTCAGAAGTGGATTTCTAATATCATAAACGGATACGAAGGTTGGGTAGAATTCAGAAGAACAGGCTTTCCACAATTAAAAACCATTTCAGCGAGTTTAAACGATAATTTAATACCAGTTCGTATGCCATATCCCGCTGAAGAAGAGGCATTAAATGCTGCGAATTATGAAGCAGCTGCAAGTAAAACAGATGGGAATAGTATTAATGTAGCGGTTTGGTGGGACTCGCAAAGCGAGAATTAAAGTATTAAGGTTGAAATCGAATATTGAAATTATAAATATGATTGAGGTTAATTTATGGCAATGGGGGTTAGTAATTACATCTAGTTTGGTGTTGTTTCTGCTTTCTCCATGGGCAAAAAATACCAATCAATTTTTTAAGGCAGTTGAAAAGAAGAAAACCCCAAATACCTTTATGCTCATGGGCAGTTTAATCATCTCTTGGATCTTTGCCAAGAGCATTACTAATGCTGCAAATCTAGGATTAGACTATGGTATTGTAGGCGGCGTTGCGTATGCAGGATATTACGTTTCATTTGCTGTTGCCGGTGTGGTTATTTATAAAATGCGCCTGTATGGTAAATACACAAGCATTCATCATTTTCTTACGTCTAAGTTTGGCAAAGGAGCGGTGGCCGTTTTCTCTATTCTCATCGCTATCCGATTATTTAATGAGGTTTGGAGCAATACAATGGTTATTGGTACCTATTTTGGGGATATAGGGTCTAGTTCGTATTACTGGTCCATCTTGGTGTTCACAGCACTTACGTTAGCCTATGTGCTTAAGGGCGGAATGAGCAGTTCCATATTTACGGATGTTCTACAAATGGGATTGTTCTCAATTCTTTTATTAATTATACTAGGTGCCATTTTTAATTCTGAAAACAGTTTTACGCCTGAAAATGCTGTTAGCTCTGGAGTCTGGTCCTTTGATATGGGCTTAAACTTGCTTTTTGCAGCTGTTCTGCAATCATTTAGTTATCCGTTCCATGACCCAGTACTTACGGACAGAGGTTTTCTAAGCAGTCCAAAAATCACACTAAAAAGCTTCCTCTGGGCAAGTATACTTGGTGCTTTATGCATTATACTTTTCAGTATTGTTGGGGTATATGCACAATCGCAGGGAATGCAAGGGCAAGCCGCTGTGGAAGTGGGCAAGGCATTTGGAATCGTCATTTTATTAGTTGTCAATTTTATTATGATAACCTCGGCTGCATCTACCTTAGACTCCACATTTTCCTCTTTTTCCAAGCTATTGGCAATCGATTTAAAATTGGGGAATTCACTTAAATTCGGACGTTGGTCCATGGTTTTAATTGCCGCGCTAGGGACCATCCCTGTTTTTTTGAATGCGGAAATACTATCGGCAACTACCATAAGCGGAACTATGGTCATCGGCTTAACACCCATTTTTCTATTTTGGAAAGACAAAGCACCTAAGATAAGTTTTCACCTAAGTGTTTTTTGTGGGATTTTATTCGGATTTTTGCTTATTTTCAGCTGGTTCCCACAAGGATTAATTTTCACCACAGGAAAATATGCGGATTTACTTTGGATTAATTTCTGGGGGATTTTAAGTTGTATCACACTCTATTTTATACCCAAATGGATAAAGGGATAACACATATCGGAACCAAAAACGGAAAGCTATTACTCTTTGGAGGGGTATATAGTAATCTGCAGGCTTTGGAGCAGTTAATAGGTATTGCTGACACCGAAGGCATTGCTCCAGAAAATTGTATTTGTACCGGAGATATTACCGGATACTGTGCCCAACCTGAAGATACCGTGCAACTATTCCGTAAATGGGGTGCGTTGAGTATAGCCGGTAATGTAGAGCTACAATTGGCCAACGATAGTGAAGATTGCGGTTGCGATTTTAAAGCTGGAAGTCGTTGCGATGACTTTTCAAAGACTTGGTTTCCTTATACCAAAGGCCATTTATCAAAAGAATCCTTGCAATGGATTTCTGAGGTTCCTGAATATATTAGTTTTGATTATGGCGATAAAAAAATTACGGTAGTTCACGGAAATTATAAAAATACATCAGAATTTGTTTTTAAATCTAATGCCAATAGTAGCAAAGAAAAGTGCTTTACAGAAACCAAAAGTGATGTAATCATTGCTGGGCATTGTGGACTCCCTTTTCATCAGTCCATAAAAGAAAAACTTTGGCTAAACCCTGGCGCAATTGGAATGCCTGCAAATGACGGTACCACAAGAGTCTGGTATATGATACTGGAAATACAGCAGGATGAATTAAATTATACCCACCGGTCTTTTGAGTATGACCACAGCACAGCACAGCAACTAATGTTTAAAAACCACCTACCTGAATCGTATGCAGATACATTAACTTCCGGTATTTGGGACAATATGGAAATCCTTCCCGAATTGGAAAAAATAGGACAGGGAATTCCAATCAACTCAGACCATTCACAAAAAGAAACTATAGCACTTAAAACACAAAAAAAGATGGCAGATTCGTATTACGACCCAAAAGATTTAAGAAAATTCGGCAAAATAACGGAATGGAGTGAAGAACTCGGAACAAAGTTTTTTGACTATTATAGTACCGTTTTCGAAGAAGGCGCACTAAGTGCAAGGGAGAAATCCTTAATTGCCCTGGCTGTTTCCCATGTAGTTAAATGTCCATATTGTATTGATGCCTACACCAAAGATGGTCTGCAAAAGGGAATTACCAAAGAAGAGATGATGGAAGCGGTGCATGTAGGAGCTGCCATTGAAAGTGGAGCAACCTTGGTGCATGGGGTACAAATGATGAATAAGTATGATAAATTGTCGATGTAATAGACAAAACAATGCGCTCTAAGATATAAAACTGCTGCGCTTTTAGAAATAAGATTATAAACAGAGTCCTTAAAGTGACATTTAAATACGCACTACGTTGTACTCAATACTAAAAAAAATGGCTACAAAATCATTAAAAGCAAAAGGAAACGAACTTGCACAAAGCAATAAGCAACTCGATATTTTAAGCGGAGGCCTCTTTGCCGATGGCGAACTTCCCTTTTTCAAAGACAAGATTTCTGAAATAGGTCATTTCCCCTTACGCCCTAAAAAGTTGGAGATTCTACAACTTAATTTAGGATACATGTGTAATCAAGTCTGTGAGCACTGCCACGTAGATGCCGGTCCGGACCGTAAAGAAATCATGACTCGTGAAACGATGACGCAATGTTTAGAAGTCATTAAAAATACCGGTGCCCATACCTTAGATTTGACCGGTGGAGCGCCAGAAATGAATCCTGATTTTGAATGGTTTGTAGAACAAGCGGCTGAAGCAGGTATCAAAGACTTTATCGTACGCTCTAACCTTACTATAATCAGGGCAAATAAAAAATACTATCACTTACCGGATTTCTTTAAAAAACATAATGTACATGTTATCTCTTCTATGCCACACTGGACACGAGGGAAAACGGATAAGCAACGAGGAGAAGGTGTTTTTGACAAATCGATAAAAGCTTTACAAGAACTTAACGAAAGAGGCTACGGGATACCAGGGAGCTCTTTACGCTTAGATTTAGTTTATAATCCTTCAGGAGCATATTTACCGGGTGACCAAGCAGCTATGGAGAAAGACTTTAAAAAAGCTTTGAAAGAGGATTTTGATATTAAATTCCATAATTTGTTTACCATTACCAATTTACCCATAGCTCGTTTCTTGGATTATTTAATAGCTTCGGAAAACTATGATGACTATATGTATGCTTTAGTAGATGCTTATAACCCTTCTGCTGTAGCGAACGTAATGTGTACGAATACTATCTCCATAAGTTGGGACGGATGGCTTTACGATTGTGATTTTAACCAAATGCTAGATTTAAAAGTAGCCAGTAAGATAAAGCACATTAAAGATTATAACGAAGATCTACTTAACGATAGGAATATCATCGTCTCTCAACATTGCTATGGGTGTACCGCCGGTGCGGGGAGTAGTTGTCAGGGGACGGTGGCCTAATTGACCTAATTTATGCTCTTAATACTCAAATAAAGTTACAAGGAACTCAATTGAATGGCTTGTAACTTTAAAAGAACTAATAGTCACTGGGGCTTACTTAAAACTGTGTGTTATACTTCATAGGGAATTGTGCCGGAATCTCTTCTTTGGTTTCCCCTAAGTTTTGTCTCAGGTCTATTTCAATACCTCTTGCAAGGGTTGAGATGGGGACATCATTAGCTGTCCCTTCAAATGGGTTTTCACCTGTTCTACCAATACGCTCCATGGTATGGAATATCCATGCAACGATAACATAAAAGGGAATTGTTGCCCAAACAAAGTATTTTCCAATAAGCGGACTTTGTTCCGCGATTTCAAGTCCAATTTCCCCAAATTGTGGAACGAGTGCCAAGGGTAAAAGAAGCACGAATACCCACATAAAAAAATGATTTAGGGTAGCGAACTGCCTCGGGTAGGGAAAATTCTTTATCCGTTCACTTTGTCCCTGTAAGGTAAATAAGTCCTTAAGCACAGCCTCCAATTCCAAAAATGAAAATTCCCAAAGTACACCCTGCTCTTTTAGCTTTTTTAAATGATGGGATTGTAAGTATAAAAGAGCCGTTTGCTTATTATCCTTACTCATAACATATAAATAGTCCTCTTTAGAAATGTAATGCTTTATATCCTCCTCCAAAGTAGAGTTCAATTCTGGCGGCTTGTTATCCCACTCCTTATTAGTTCTATGATTTACTGCAGTTTCCCAAGTTTTGGGTGTTCTCATCGCCCGTCTTAGTGCGGTCATCCAAGCAATGTGCCTATAGGTAAGTGTTTTCATTTCCTGCTGCAGGAATTCATCTGACATAGCCTTATCAGCATATTCATTGGTAATCATATCCTGAACGAACATCCCAAAAGTTCGGGATGTGTTTACGATACCCCCCCATATCTTTCTAGCCTCCCAAATTCTATCATAAGCCGAGTTATTCTGAAATCCGACAACAAAAGCCACTGCAGTGCCGATTAGGGCCAAAGGTGTCCAGGGAATTTTTAACCAGGTTAAATCAAGAAAGTGATAGAGTGCCACCCAAACAGAAATAATTATAATGAAAAGAAAAGTTTCAAAACGGGTCCACCACGCCATTTGAAAAGCGGTATAGTTTTTTTTGGTGTACATAAGCTTATAGTTTGATATGTCTATTCAATATCAATAGTCGTATTGCTCGAAAGTTACCCGATTTAGACATAGAAATCAAACTAGATGTTTTATAACTGCCGTAACGGTGGTCTTTTGTCGCAAAACTTTAGCACTTAAACCGACCACTCGGTCGGTAACTATTTTAGAATTATAGGTAGTATATCGATATTTTGCACTTTGACCGATTATTTGTATGCGTACATCCAAATATCCTGTTCCTAAATACAATCTGAGGGTTCTTTGTATAGACCACATGGTCGGTTTAACCCAAATCTTGAAATTATGGAAAAATCATTAAAACGCATGGCTACCATGCAACGTATGCAGGCTAAAGGTCTAGAATTATTTTATTCAAAAGGATATTATAACACAAGTGTAGATGACGTCTTAAAGGAGCTTTCTATGAGTAAAGGCGCATTTTACTATCACTTTGATTCTAAGGAGGACTTCTTTATACAGATTGTACAGAATTTACTGGCTAGGAAGGTCTACAGCACGTTAATCGAACCTATTGAAGGTCATGATAATCCTATTCAGACTATTATAGAATGTTTTGAGGATGCCCTAGAAAGCGCCCTTAATAACGAGATGGATTTTGGTTGTGTTCTTAGTAATTTTATGTCTGAATTTAACGGGCGAAACGACACCATTATGAAGCATTTAAATGATATTCTTTCTATTTGGGAAGTAAATCTTGTTTCTACCTTACAAAAAGGAAAGTTCAATGGCCATTTAGACCGTCATGTAGATTGTGAGGCCGTAGCCACCTATCTAATGAGTGCCTACTTTGGTGTACGAACCCTAATGGCAGGAGCTTCACCTAGTGCTAGAAAATATCGTTTTATGGGTCAACTTAAACAATACTTCAAATTAATCGAAGCTAAAAACGTTACGGTTTAATTTCTTCTAAACGCAATACTTCTTTAATTTTTTGAATTACTTGTTTCGGAGCTATGGTTTCCATAGCTCGGTCATAACCCTCTGGAAATCTATTGCCGTAGACCGAAGTAGGTATTAAAGGATATTTTTCTCTATCGGATAACAGTGCATTTTCTTGAGGTTGTCCAAAGGGATAAAAGCCAGCAAAAGGGTGCGTAACGCCCCAGAGTGTTATAGTTGGAATCCCATACATGGCAGCTAAATGCGAGTTACCGCTGTCCATTGCTACCATAAGGTCCAAGTGTGAAATAAGGGCTAGTTCTTCTTTAAAATTAATCTTACCTACAACACTTACACAATGCTCCAGTTCCTGTTCCCACACTTCCAATTGTTTCTTTTCTGTGGTACCACCACCAAATAATAAAATTTGATAAGCTCCCAAGGAATTCAATTGCTCTAAAACCTCTTTCATAAGGTGCAAGGGATACATTTTTCCAGAAAAGGCAGCAAACGGAGCTATCCCGATAAATCGCTTCTCCTCTACCCCAATCGTTTGCTTTAACTTAGTTGAAATTTCCAACCAAGAAAGTACATGCTTGTTTTCTAAATTTATCGGAAAACCTAACAATGCAAATACATCCGCATAACGTAAATGCATAGGTTTTAAAGGTTCAAATACTTTGTTTTTAATGGCCGTAAGTGCCTTCTTTTCCTTTCTTGCTTTATCTATCTGTATAAACGGAATGCCTTTAGATTTAAAAAATCGTTTTAAAATGGAACTTCGAAGGACATTATGAAGATCGGCAACACTATCAATTCCAGTAGGCTTAAGCTCTTTATATAGTTTCCAAAGACCTAAAATACCCCTATGCTTTCCTTTTACCTCTGCCTTATGAATCGTTACATTAGGCAGCTGTGAAAGAATAGGTTCGAAAAATGGTTTGGTAAGTACAGTAATTTTTAAATGAGGATATTTTTGGGTCAAGGCAATCAACACAGGAATGGTCATGGCTACATCACCCATCGCCGAAAGGCGAATAACTAACAAATGTTGCGCGTTCCTATTGGCAGGTTTCAAAGTAGTGCTTGAACTTGAATCCGGATCCATCAATCAAAAAAATTAAAACTATTATGAATTAGTATTGCCAAAAAATAAAGCAACTTGTGTTACACTACCTCTCTTTCGTTGTCTTTCGTAACACTGGATTTAACTCATCATCATTATACATCTTCATTTGCTTGTAGACTTTCATGTATTTATTTCCTGCTTCTATATCATTCAAAAGCTGATCAATTGCCGTAGATAAATCTACACGTTGTTCCAATAAAATTGCCAGCTTCGTTTCACACTTTATCATATGTTCAGAAGAAGCATCCGTGCGAGTAGCCTCTTCATTCATATGATATATTTTTAAAGCTAAAATAGAGAGTCGGTCAATAGCCCACGCCGGACTTTCGGTATTTATCGTGGCATTTTTTTTGATTTCTACCGATTGGTATTTATTTAAGAAATAACTGTCTATAAATTCTACCAAATCTGTCCTATCTTGGTTACTGGCGTCAATCTTACGTTTCAAAGTCAATGCCGCATTCGGTTCAATTTGCGGGTCACGAATAATATCTTCGTAATGCCACTGAACGGTGTCTATCCAATTTTTTCGATAGAGTAAATGCTCAATACTGTCCATTTCATAGGGGTTGGCAAACGTTTGGTACACATCGTCCTTTATATGATACTTTTCTATACTCTTCTGAAAAATCTCGATTGCGAGTTTACTGAACATAAGACTACTTTTTTACAAATATAATTCTAATTACCCAACCCATAGTTTAACTAAAAATACAAGCAAGGGTACCACTACACTTAGCACAAGATTCAACTCCAAAAGATTTTGCCTTTTTATAGATTCTATATAATTACAAATAAAAATAACAGAGGGAAAAAAGGTAATCATAATTGCATAGGTGCTTTCTGTAAGCACCAATAAATTTACCAGCAACCCTAGAACGAAAGAAAGGGCCACAAGCCTAATGGTAATAATTTTACCTGCGCCGGCTTTTCCTAAAGCCAAAAAAGACCAAAAGGCTAGTATCAGATTAATGATGATATACGCACTTACTTTAATACTGGAATCCCATTTGGGAGGATAAATAGCAGCGTAGTCAATATCAAAGCTATAGTGTTGTATTAAAAAGTCAGAATTATTAGCAAATATCAAAACCGTAAACGTTATCATAAAAAATGAAAAAGCAGCGGACAAAATCACCAGCCAATTCCTGATATTCTTAGGTTCATAAATATAAATAGTAACAAAGACCAGAACCATATACAATATAGCCCAGTCATAGAATAAACTAGCGACAAGAACCCAAAGCGTAGCATCAAAAACTTTTGACTTTATATCCTTTAAGGACTTTATACTTAACACCCTTCTGGTTGAAAGCAGTAGAAACAAACTACATAGAATGGCATTACTATCTGATAATGTTTCTGGAAAAACAACGAACAAGAGCGTGTAAAAAAGGATTGCATACGAATTTGCCCCGGTGAGTTTGTTTCTGTTTACGATAAAATCGACAATAAAAACACTAAACAAAAGAATACTCAAAACAAGGATTTCTACCGCTATTTGGTTGGTAGAAAAATCGGTCCCGAGAAGGTAAACTTGCACTACCCAATAAAAAAGGAATAAAAAACCTAATAAAATTATGAAGTTTATCGGTTTTGTTTTTCCAAAAATGCTTGAAATCATCTACGATTTTTATACTTTTGTGGTGTAAATATAGGAATAAGATGAAGTCATTATTTGAAGGTATTGCCGATTTATTTGTAAATGTGCTATTTACACCGTTCGATGTTTTACGATTTATGGAAAGCTGGACACTCTCCAATAGCATAAACTGGTTTTTTATGTTGATTGGTTCTGTAGCTTTTGTTTATTGGATGTTGCAGTTGAAAAAATACAACGATACGGGTGAAGAAGACAAGTCTGTCACTTCTCACTCTTATTTGTAAGGCGCTTTTCCTTACAATTTAAAAGCACCGTTTAATTGGTAGTTGAAACCAAGGTAAACGGTGCTTTTATTTAGTATAGATTGAATAGATTATAGGTCGAACCCTATATCCTTTCTGTAATTCATACCCTCAAACGAAAGTTTCCCAACATTCTTATAAGATATTTTCAAGGCCGATTTAAAATCTTCTCCAAAAGAAGTGATGGCGATCACTCGTCCACCATTAGTTACTGTTTTTCCATCCTTAACCGTTGTGCCAGCCTGAAATACGAGGGAATCGGTAATTGTTTCTATTCCCGAAATTTCCTTTCCTTTCTCATAACTCCCAGGATATCCACCAGAAACCGCCATTACCGTTGTTGCACTGCGTTGGTCTATTTCTAGGTCAATCGAATTCAAAGTGCCATTTGCAACGGCTTGAAATAATTCCACCAGATCGTTTTTGATACGCGGCAGCACTACTTCGGTCTCTGGATCACCCAAACGCACATTGTATTCAATTACCTTGGGGTCATCCCCTACCTTTATCAGCCCAATGAATATAAAACCTTTATACGGCAACTTATCCTTTTTAAGGCCTTCTACGGTAGGTTTTACTATTAGCTGCTCAATCTTATTCATTAGCTCTTCATCGGCAAAGGGCACTGGCGAAATAGCCCCCATACCCCCTGTATTGAGTCCAGTATCACCTTCACCGATGCGTTTATAGTCCTTCGCGGTGGGCATTACTTTATAATTTTCACCGTCGGTTAGCACAAAAACACTCAATTCTATGCCATCCAAAAACTCTTCGATGACCACCGTGGAACTTGCTGACCCGAATTTCTCATCTACGAGCATCGCTGTAAGCTCGATCTTGGCTTCTGCTAAATCTTTAAGGATAACCACTCCCTTTCCTGCGGCAAGGCCATCTGCCTTTAACACATAAGGAGGGGTAAGTGTTTCCAAGAATTCATAACCTTGAGTCACAGTTTCAGAAGTGAAGCTCTCGTAACGCGCTGTTGGAATATGGTGGCGCATCATAAACTCTTTTGCGAACTCTTTACTGCCTTCTAATGTAGCGGCCATTTTCTGCGGGCCAATTACGGGAATTGCAGCCAATTCTTCATCATCAAGAAAATAATCATGGATTCCGTTGACTAATGGGTCTTCAGGGCCTACAATGACCATGTCAACACCATTATCCAATGCAAAATTCCCAATAGCCTCAAAATTATTTACACCAATCGTTATATTTTTTGCTATGCTCGCTGTACCAGCATTACCTGGCGCCACAAAGAGCTGTTTTAACTTGTTACTTTGTTTTAGTTTCCATGCCAATGCATGTTCGCGGCCTCCAGAGCCAAGGATAAGAATGTTCATTTATTTTTAAATTTTGGCAAACATAGTACTTGCCTTGCTAATAGTAAATTATCTATTGGAGAAGTCTTGATGTTCTTTCTTTTGTAAATCTGTTTTTGTGAGCGACTTAAAATAATCGTATAAGATTTTTAAACCTTCTGAACGCCCTATCATCAGCTCCCAACATAACAATCATTTAATCTCACACATATATAAAGAGTATTATAAACCGTTACTGTTAAGTTTTTCCTTGAAAAAACCAAAATCAACTAATAATAGTAAAAATAATTACATCGTTAAAACTAATAGGCCTTATCCTCTCCCTTAATTATATTTACAGCGGTCTGAATCATTATTTTTATATCGAGTAAAATTGACCAGTTTTCAATATAAAATACATCATATCGAATTCTATTAATGATATCCTCATTGGTTTGAATTTCACCACGAAATCCTTTTGCCTGAGCAAGGCCAGTAATTCCTGGGCTCACATAGTGTCTTAACATATATCTTTGAACCGTAGAATTATATTCATGATTTTGTCTCCACAAATGCGGTCTAGGTCCCACTATGGACATGTCTCCTAAAAGCACGTTTATAAACTGCGGCAATTCATCAAGACTTGTCCTTCTAAGCAATGCGCCTAATTTAGTAACTCTCGGGTCATTTCTAGTGGCCGACTTTTCTGTATCGTCATTAATCCTCATTGTTCTGAACTTATAACACAAAAACCCTTCTTCTTTAAAGCCAGGTCTATTTTGTATGAAATACACTGGACCTTTTGACTCAAGTATTATAAATAATCCTATTATAGGAAACAACCATGATAAAATGAAAAATACGACAAATAGGGATATAATAACATCAAACATCCTTTTATAAAAACGATTGAAAGTACTATCTAAAGGAATTTCCCTAAGAGATAAGATTGGAAGATATTCGTAAAAGTCTAATTTTAGTTCTTTAGTGAAGATTTCCTTATTGTCTGGTATAAATGTC